>CAZIJC010000027.1:0-39233 GCA_964539385.1 uncultured Anaerolineales bacterium
GCCTCCGGAGTCGCTTGCGCACTTCCGGCTGGCCGCCTGAACCGGAGCAAGGCATATAAGTTCTGCGCGGTGGGCAGTCTTGCCCACCGCGCGAAGTGAGGAACGGTCCCAGGAACTTGAGGCTGTGGAGGAGCAAGAAGAGCCCTGAAGGAGCCCTTGACGAGGAAGAGCGAGAAGAAACCCTGCGCCAGATCCGCCGCTTTGCAGGGTCCGGCAGGACCAGGGCTGAGAAGGAGCGGCACGAGCAGGAAGCCGCGGCACTATTCGACAAGTACAACGCTGGCGAGATGACCGTCGCCCAGGACGGTCGTGGGTAAATATGGTAGCGGGGGCAGGATTCGATACTGATTCTCCGGGTTCCTGGGAGTGGGAGGAAGTGGCACTAAGCGATGTGGTTGCCGTGGGGTAGGGGGCCGGAATCCCTCCGCTGGCGAATCCGTTTCACTCTGCCTTCTCGGGGGGCTCGCTCCTCAGGCGTTTCTCCGCATCCTCAAGCCGCTCGGCAAGTGGTGGGATCCAGCCCAAGGCTTCATGGACCCCATCCAGATTCAGCCCAAGCATTCCAGTGAGCATCGCATCCTCGAAGGCTTCGACAGGCTCGAGAGAGTCCTTGGCCAACTCGGCCGCGCGTCGCCGAAGGCCTTCGCCGAGGCATCCATGTTTGTATAGAAGGCGTTTTACACACTCGAGCAGGACAAGCTCCGAGACAATGAGGTGTGTAATCCAGCCCTTGTATTGAATCTCCTCTGTGGCCACGGGATCGCCGTGCACAATCCGACTGCGGAGTTCGTAGAAGTCCCAAGCCCAACAGCCGACAAGGCTGAGCGTGTGGGTCTTGCCACTGTTGTCTGTGCGAGTGTCGGCGCGGAACTCGGGCGTGCGAATCTCACTTTCCATGTGCTCGACGAAGTACTTCCGCTTCCCGTTCCGGGGGAACTCAAGGAGGACCTCAAAGGCTGTGGCAAGCATCACCACCCTGCTCATCCAGGAGACAGCTTCCGCCTCCGTCTGCGCCAGCCGATACCATTCGAGCGCCCGGAACAGACGCTCTCGGACATCAGCAGGGAACTCTGGGGCAAAGGCCCTGCTGAGTCCCTGCAGCAACTCTTGGTCAGGACCGCCGAAGGAGCCTCCCATAGCGAAGGGCCGCGAGATACGCACCTCTTCCATGTCGCTGTAGTAAGTCAGTGTACTTCCCGCCCGTATGCCAAGCCCGCGGTCCTCAGGGCGGAAGTTCCGTGCGTAAAGGGCGTAACGGCCCGCGGTGGGTGGAACAACGGTCCGGTTGTCCCCGCAGACGCCCAGTTGTGTCCCATTGGTTATCCTGGCGAAGACGTAGCAGTCAACGGCCGCGCGGAGGTTTCGAGCCTCGGCCTCCGAAAGCGGCCTAAAATCAATAGCGCCACATGAGCAGACCACAATCGTCTTCACCGGCTTGCCTACGTTGTCGACAAAGCACTTGAAGAAACGAGATAGGTGGTCCCGGACCGCTTTGTCCGTGATCTTCTGTTTAGCCTTCGCGTAGAAAGGCCAGAAGTCCACCCGGCCGATGGACAGCTCCTCGTGCAGACCGGCCCAAGGCATGTAGTTGATCTCCAACGGCGGTTGCCGCCCGTCCTGCGGTCCAGAAGCCGCCGTGTTGTCATTGGAATCGCTCATGTCCCGTTCCACATTCTCGCCAGGCGCTCATCCCGACCATCGGCAATCACACGTAAGCGGCGAGGGCGAAGAAGAACTCCTTCGTGTTCCTTATCATCTGGCGCCAATCTTCCTTCTCGAACTCAACATCGCTTCCCTCGGCTATGCCCGTTTCCGCTGTCAGTTCCGCGTCTGCTCTGCCGCGCCTGTGTTTGAAGCAATTCGAAAGGGACCGTGCCCGCCGAGGCCCTGCATAGCCGGCCAGTGTGTCCAGCTTCGCTCCAAGATCCGCCTCAAGTTCCCGCTTCAAGCGCCCCCCACGGAATCCGCCTCCCCTTCTTGTCCTTCAGTGGTCGGTTGGGGTTCTTGAAATGGCAAACGGAAGCACAGAACGCCTCCGTGACGCTGGCTATGGCCACGGCGATCCCGGCGCACAGAAATCGCTTTGTCTCTCGAAGCAAGTAAGCCTCATCGCCGAATTGTTCGTCTACCCACTCAGGCAGTTCTCCATACCTGTCCTTGGCTTCTTCAACACTGCTGTCCAGTTTGCCTTGCACAATGCGTTCCCACTGCCTTACAGCTTCAAGCAATCGTTCGAGGCGGTCGACCTCGATGCCCGCGAAGACCTCGAGGATCTCTCGTCTGTTGATGCGGCCCCATTCCCCCGTCATCAGTCACCTCCGAATAGCAGGCCAGCTGTGTCCTCTTTTGGGGGAAAATGCAGGAGATGTATCCTCAAGTTCGCGAGAATCGTCCTCCGCAGGGGTCATAGCATAGCAACAGGACGGAGATGCCACGCTGCATCGTACCAAGGGTGTGGGAGGTGGCACAAGGGGCGAGCTGCCGATGCGGGCGGTCTTGCCTATGCCATCTCCGGTGTAGTGTTCTTGAGGCGAGCCCTCTCGTACTCTTGGGTGGCCATCTCCGCCCGGTGGCGCCAACTTCGGGCCGTGGTATGCTTCACAACTCGCGCCTCAGCCCACTCCTTCTGCGTCATTCGCTTGTAGACCTCGGTCTCCAGGAGCAGGTCATACTGGTTCTGGTTGATGACCTTCCGGTAGACCAGGTCGAGGAGGTACGCTTCCATTTCCTCAGGGAAGATCTCGGATTCCTGGAGGTCGGCGAGCGCTGTGCACGCCTCATGACCCGGTCCCAGGTATTCGTGACTCTGGCGGTACTTCGCCTCGTCCCGCTGCCAGGCCGTGACTTTCTTCTTCGTGTCCAGAACAAGATTCACGTCGATCTTCCGCGGCCGCCGGTCAAGCGGGTAGGTAATCGCGACATGGAAGAAGTCGGCCTGGATTCTTGAAAACAGGTCGTCCGGGTTGGCGCAGGCTCGGCGTTTCCGCCGGAAGATGCGCATCAGGCTGTCCCAGAAGACGAGATTCAGCAGTGGGAACAGCGTGCGGTGCCTGCCCGTCTGGATTCGCGCAACAAGAATGCCTAAGACGGCATCCTTATCCGCGTAGGCCGGATTACCTGGCCTGACGAGGGCTGCGAGGTCCTCAATTGAGGCATACTTCTCGAAGACCGGGTAGGTCTCGCGCAGCCATTCGATTTCCTGCCTGAGATCCCGCCTCTGAAGCTGGGCCTCCAGATCGCGCCGATATTGTGCGATCAGGGTACGAGAATCACGGGCGAGCACCTGCCTGCTCCTCTCCGGGACACGCCCGGATGGAGCGGCTCTGAAACGACACGAGCCCAATCGCAGGGGCGGTCCCCGTGACGATCAGGCTCAAGCGGGCACTGGGCTCAGTGGCCTCTGGCCCGCTATGGTGGCTCTCTTCGCGTCGCCTAGATGGTTGTGTTCATAATGTGGGGCACGGGCTCATGGGCTCAGGCCCCGCTTACGTTGGCCTCCAAACTCGGTTCCTTGATGACTCGAATGAGGATTTCAACCTGTTTCTTACAGTGCCGGCAATACGCGAGAGCATGGCCCTCGCGAAGGCAAAGACCTGTGCGCCCTCCGCAGCGGGGGCAGTACACGGTTGTTCGCGGCTGGCTGTTCGTTTTCTCTTTACTGCCCGTGTTTCTTCCCTGCAGAATACGCGATGCTCGTTGTGCCGCGTCCAGCGCACAAAAAGGGCCGCCAGAGCAGAAGGCGCCGACATACGGCGAGCCTTCGGACCCGACGGCTTGATTGTTGTGTGGCGATACTGAAGAATTGCTACGAGGACTTCTGGGTGATTTTGTCATCCTTTATTATTTTACCCGCCGACGGACGGCCGACACCGCCCGCTCCGCGTAACATTAGTGCAACTTCCATGCCAAATCCAATCTGGCCTGAACGCCACTGTTATCTCTTATCAAAGCCCAAAGCCTGCCTTTTTGGCACAGGACCAAACTCCACGGCGCTGCCATTATGACACACCACTTGTGTTGGGGGTTGGCTTGGTGGCTGCTAGGGCGAGTAGGTGTTCAGGCTACGTTCCGCTATTCTTGGGGGTCGCCTGCGGGCCTTGCCGTGTCCTGCGTGGCACCCTGGCCACGAGTTCCTTGTCAAGGGGCGCCCGAAGCCGTCAAAGCGGGCATCCTGGCCATGGTCAGGGCTTCTGCCGGCGCGTGAGACGATAGCCTCACCGAGGCCCGGCCACCGCCTTTCCCCAAGGCCAGTGTGAAGGGGTTTGTAGCGGGGCAGGATTCGAACCTGCGACCTTCGGGTTATGAGCCTGATTAGATGGGTTTTCGTAACCTCAGGCCATTCCGCCACTTACGACTTAATCCCTTGTCACGCAGGGCCTTACGGTGATCACCATGCCGACCATGGTGACCATGTTGCGCACCAGATTTGCTACCTTTTCGCTACAATGCTCGCATTGACAAGCGAAAAACTCCGGGCCTCGAAGGTGGAGCGACAGAGGTAGGTTCAGAGGATACAGCGGCCCCTTCATTTTCTGGGTGGCTCTTATTTTATCAGACGGGCTTCTATGCTCGCGACCTCGCGGTTGGCGAACTCGTCTGTGATCAACCACTGTTGATAGAGGCGTTCGATCTGCCTCAGATATCCGTCGACCGATCTCTGACGCAGGTCGCGGGTTGCCTTCTTCGGTCTATCCTCGTCGCGGATCGGCGGGCGTATGCGATCGACGGGTGGCTTGTAGGATGGATTGTAGACCAGGGCCGGCAGGTCTTCGGCGGGCAACAGATGGCGCCACAGGAAGGCCTGCATTCTGTCCTCGGCCGGCACGGCCTCGTGAGCGATCTCGCGGTTCCCAATCTTCGTACTGCCCACGACGGTAAGGTCGACCGGCTTCTCCATCTCCGCAAGGCTGGCTTTCACCGTCAGCCTCGTCACCTCTTTCTTGGCGGCCAGCGTGGCGCCGGACGATTCGAGGCCCTTCGGCAAGTCTTTGAGGCTCAGCTTGATCGGCCCGTCGAATCCGTCCTTGCGTATGGCGTAGACGGTCACCGCGGTGGCCTTCTTGCTGCGGATCACGATCCGGGAAGGGATCACACGCAACGCGAAATCGGGCTGCGGCTGGCTGATCCGGAGCCGGTAGGCATACTCCTTTCCTGCGTGTCGCCTCGTGTCGCCAAGGTGAATGAAGTAGTTTCCGTCGGCGGGCAGTTTCACCATGAGGTAGGAATCGGCGTGATCGGTGTTCAGCCCCGATGCGGCGTCGTAATGATCGTCGTTCAACGCGATGATCTTGCCATCCGCGCCGGTGACTTTGACGAAGGAATCGAACGGGGAACCGAGCCGGCGCGCGTGCACTTCCGCGACGATTGTCTCACCGGCTTTTCCTTCCACCTCGAAGACATCCCAGTCACCCGGGCGATCCGCCCGCCCGTTGACGATGATGGGAAGACTCACTTTCTGTGCCTTCGACGGCTTGTCGTTAGATTCGGTGTCCAGGCACTCGGGCAGCGTGTCCAGCGCAAACGGCACGTAATTGGAGACGCGTTTCCCGTTGGTGGCGGCAATCAGATGGTGCCCCGGCTTTGCGTCTTTGGGCGGTGGCGCCAGGGTAGCCTTTTCCAGATTCCAGCCGTTCATCTCGATCTTGACCGGCTCGCCCGCACGGCCGCCTAACGGGAAGATGCTGGTCACAAACGGCAGTTCGCCGATGGTAATTCGATACGTAAAACTCTCGCGGCCACGAAAAAGCGCCTCGTTGATGGTGAGCACATACTCGCCGTCCGCGGGGACTTCAAAAAAGAGCACCGGGTCGGGATCGAAACGGAAATCGTCGTTGTACGCCAACTCCTTGCCGCCCGAGTCGTAGAGCCTCAGCACGGCCTGAAACCAACCGGGAACGCCGTCGGCGACATAGGGAACCAACGCCCGAGCCTTGACGGAGGTGACCAGACGCTGCCCCTTGCTTGCCTGAAAACGGTACCGGTTCACCTCGCCCGCGGCGACCTGGCCGTTCATCGCGCACGGCACGGTGATGCGTACTTCCTCTTCTTCCAGCGGCCTTTTGCGCTGGGCCAGATGCTCCTTGCCGAGTACTGGCTTATTGCAGGTCTTCATCGGCTTGCGGGCAACTTCGGGCACTTGGCCCACGTAAAAGGGCAGCGCGTTGGAAATGCCCCGTCTCGTGATGACTCGGATCTCTCGCCGGCCGGATTTGGCATCGGGGGCCACCGTGATCTCGGCAAAGACGAGTTCGCAGTGTGCCCGAACGGCCGGATTGCGCTCGTCTTCCGCGAAAATCCTTTGGATCCGTTCGATCAATATCCGCTTTGCCGCTTCTTGCGGGGACTTCGGAGGCGCCTTCTTCGCTTTCGCTCGACCCGGTTTCTGGTTTTTCGCTGCCGGCAGGTTCGCATTGCAGAAGAGGCAGACGGTGGCGCCAAGCGGATTAAGACGACTGCATGCCGGACACATCACACCCTGGACCTCAGGTGGTTCCACGCGCTCGGGGAACTCAAAGAAGGCCATCTTGGCGGCCATCGCGTCGCTTACCGTCGTTTCCTTCTTCCGCAACTCCTTCAGTTGCTCTCGGAGTAACCTCATCTCCTGGTTGTTCATGACCCTGTAGTAATCGACCAACCGGGCGGAAACGCCTTCACCGGTCACAACCACATCAGAGACATACGTGAGCTGTTGCCCACCTAACCTGATGGAGAAGGTAGTGCCCTGCTGGCCGCCGGCGGGATAGACGTAACCGATGTACTGGTTCTGCGCCAGGACCGAGGATGCCGAGGCCACCAGGATGGCCAGCCCCAGGATCGGCAGCCTCTTGAACCGAACCATTGCGCTCCTCCGTTTTCTGCCATGTCGGCTGGGTTGTGGCAGGGTCTCACGACGCTGCCACTGCCTGCAGCCGAACGCTTCCAGGGTCAAGAACCATTGGGTGTTGGGTCGGCAGGTGGAGACCTTGGGTCGTCGCGTTGGCCCGGTCGGAAGACCGGCCCACCACATCGCCACCTGCCGCCGATGGTCAGATGATTTCTTCCAGAAGCCCGGCTGACTTCATACCTTCCTTTTCCGCGTCCAACACGTAGGCATCGAACCCCAAGGGGTGAGGCAGTTTGGCGGTGGCGTCGATGCCGGCCAACAGATAGAAGGTGCCCAGAAGGTCCGCCGGATAGACGGGCCTTTCCTTGACCTTTTCACCTTTCTCATCAGACGATCCAACCACGCGGCCGCCTTTGAATCCGCCGCCGGCGACCAGCACGGTGAAAACAGCCCCATAGTGGTGGCGGCCCCCGTTCCAGGGCGGTTCCCAGGAGACCTTCGGCGTTCTGCCAAACTCGCCGGTACACCAGACCAGCGTGCTATCCAGCAAGCCGCGATCGCTCAGGTCCGCAAGCAGCACTGCCAACCCCTGGTCCAACATGGGACACTGTCGCTTCATTGTCGGGAAGTGGTTCGCGTGCGTGTCCCAGCCACCGGGGAAGCTGATGGTGATGTAAGGCACGCCCGCCTCGACCATCCGCCGCGCCGCCAGGCATTCCTGGCCGAACGTGTGTCGGCCATAGCGATCTCTGATCGCCGCAGGTTCGTTGTCGAGATTGAATACTTCCTTCCCCTGGCCCAAGATCAACCCGTAGGCCTTGTGCTTGGCCTTTTCGGCGGTAGCCATCTCCGGGACGTCCGCAAGGCCGTAGCCCAAGAGATTGACTTTATCGAGCAACTCCCGGCGGGCCTTTTGCCGCCCGTCGTTGATGCCCCGGTTGACAATCCCCTGCACCTCGAAGCGGTCCGCGTTCGGGTCGCCGCCCGTGGCAAAGGGCTTGTACGCGGGGCCCAGGAAGCCCTCCTCGGAAAACCGTCCGGCCGCCCTGAGCATCACGATGTAGGGCGGAAGCAGCCCTTGGTACTCGTTCTTCTTGAAGAAGGTGAACATAGCGCCCACACTGGGGTAGGCCAGGCGCCCGCCGGGCTTGTGACCGGTTTGCATCAGGTAGGCCGCCGTCTCGTGGCCGTTGATGCCATGGGTCATGCTGCGGATCAGGGCGTACTTGTCGGCCTGCTTGGCCAGTTGGGGGAACAGCGCGCCGAGTTGGACTCCATCCACGTTCGTGGGGATGACTTTACTAAACTCGCCCAAGTAGTCGTAGCCCGTGCCCGGCTTCGGATCCCAGGTATCGTTCTGCGACATGCCGCCCCACAAGAATATCTGGACGACCGACTTGATCTTTCCCTTGTTCTTGGCTTTGGCTTTGGCCGCCGCGTCTCGGGCGGCCTTCTGTTTGGCGAGTTCCTGTTCCTGCTCAGGCGTCTTCTTGGCCGGGGCCGCAAAAACGCGGGAACTCAGACCACCGGCCGCGATCATACCCGCCGCACCCCAAACGCCGAGCCGCATGGCCTCGCGCCGAGACACATGCTGCTGGTTGTCCGGACTCTGGTTTGCGCTCATCGTATCACTCCTTTTCCTACCTCGCTTTTGATTGTCGTACCGGGAAACCAATGATTTTGAATTATATCCTCCCGCTTCGGCAACAATCAATGCCGCAGTAGAAACTCGGGGCTGTTGATCAACGCCCAGGCAAGATCGATCCAGGCGTCGCGCCCTTTCGCCACGCCGGCCTTGGCATATTCCTCTGCGGCCTTTACGTCGTCGTCCGTCGGAAACCGCGAGAGGATTGTCAGGTAAAGTCTCTCGGCAATTTCATTCGGTTTGCCGCCTGAGGAGAGCATCGCCTTGAGTTTCGGGCCGCCCTGAAGCTTGCTTTGTATTGTAGCCGAATTCAGCATGTGCAGCCACTGGGGCGAGGCAAGTTCGTTGACACGCTCGGTTTCCATCCCCGTGGCCCGCGCGGAACGTCCGAACAACGTCAGGAAAGAGCTGCTGATGCTGCCGTCGGCCAGTTCCACCGCGGACATGTCCTTGGGGATATAGGTAAAAGGTTCCGGAACAGCGCTGGTGTAAAGGTCCGTACTGCCAGTGATTTCGTTCAGCGCATCGATCAACACTTCGGCCTCCACCCGCCGCAGCATGTAACTGGCGAAGTTGGCCCCCGCTTCCGGCCGTTCGGACCTCGGTATGGGAGAAAGTTGGTACGTGGCCGAGGTGAAGATCAGCCGCTTGAGATGCTTCAGATCGTAACCGCTTGAGACCAGTTCCTTCTCCAAGTAGGCCAAGAGTTCGGGGTTGCTGGGAGGGTTGTCGTCGCGGATATCGTCGGGCTCATGGACAATCCCGCGTCCCATCGCCCATGCCCAGGTACGGTTGGCGATGGCTTTCGCAAACCAGGGATTCTCCGGCCGAATCAGCCAATCGGCAAGCACCTCCCGCGGATCGCGGTCTGGCGGAATCGTTGTCTTGGTGCCGTCCGGAAAGACGGCCGCCAGCGGCCCGTTTCCGCTCAAAGGTTCGGCCAACGTCTGAGGAATCTGGTTGGTGACGGTCACCGACTTGGCGACGGCATCTATTCCCGGCGCGATACTGCCGGGCACGGCGGTCGAGTGGAGGGGATCCCAGAAGACGATCTCCTCTTTCCACTCGCTGGTGGGCTTGTAGCCGACCTGCGAGAAGAAGGCCGCCATGCCGGCCCGACGGTCTTGGGGCCAGAAGTCGACCCGCGTGCCCATCAGCGCCAAGCCCACGGCCGCGGCGATACCCTCCGAAGTCTTGTTTTGGATGGCGCGGTAGAAGTTGACCGGCCCAACGCGGAAATTGCTTCCACTGGAGGTGAGCAATTCGCGGGCGAACTGATCGTACGGCTTATTCTGGGTGATCGATTTCCACACCCAGCGGTGATAGGCCTGCGCCGCGTTGGGCCAAACCTTGACGGGGAACTCCGCCTTGACTCTCAGGATATCACTCCATTTCATCGCCCAGTAATCAACATGCGTGTACTGGCCAAGCAAGCGGTCGATCAAGGCGGCGCGTTTGTTCGGGTCCGAACCCTTGATGAACGCCTTGGCCTCTTCTGCGGTCGGCAGCTTGCCGATCAGGTCCAGATAGGCGCGGCGGATAAACACCGCGTCGGAGCAGAGGGCCGGTTTGATACCCAACGACTTCAACTTCGCAAAGACAATCTCATCAATCCGGTTCGCGGGCTTCGGCGAATCAGAACTCTCCATAATGTTCGGCATCTTCCTGGCGGCGACCAGCCGGTATAGCACGGCCTTGGCCTGCTCGGCCAGGGCGCGCTTGTCCTCGGCGACCTTCCTGGCAGCCGTATACGCCGCCCGGGCTTTGTCTGCTCCCGCCTTCAACGGAACGGCGGCGGCTTCCGCCTCCTTGGCTGCCTTCTCGTCCGCCACGTGTGTCTTCTTGGCTGAGGCGATCCGCTTCTTGAGGTTCGGCCGGGCCTCTTCGGCCGACTTCTTCCGCTTCTGGGCTTGGTCCAACTTCTGCGCGGCGGCGTTGGCCTGAATCGTCGCTTGCTCCAACTTCGTCTGCACCGGGGACAGAGCGGCCTTGGCCGCATTGGCTGCTTTGCGCTTGGCGGCAACCTCTGCGGCGGCCTGCTTGCTTGCCGCATCGAGTTGGATGAGTTCCTTGGCCGCTTCCTGGGCCGCTTGGTTTGCAGTGGTCGCGGCAGCCACCTTGGCCTTGGCGTTCGCCAGGGCCTGATCGGCTGATTTCTTCTGCGCCTGCGCTTCGGCGAGTTTCTGCGCGGCGGGCGCAGCCTGAGCCTGCACCTGTTGCTTGCCCTGCTTCGCTTGAGCCAGAGCAGCAGCAGCATCCGCCGCCGCTTTGCGCTTGGCAGCGGCTTGGGCTGCCGCCTGCTTCTTCTCTTGGGCCGATTTTGCCGCGGCCTGGGCGGCCGGCTCGGCTGCCGCCGAAGCCGCGGTGGCGGCGGCTACCTGGTTCTTGACGTTCGCCAAGGCAGCGTCGGCCAGTTTCTTCTGGTCCGTCGCCTGGGCCTGCTTCTGCGCCGCGGCGTTGGCCCGGTGCTGCGAGTTTTGCTGGGCTGCCTGTGCTTGAGCCAGGGCCGCCTTGGCCGCCTCAGCCGCTTTGCGTTTGGCGGCAGCGTCGGCTGCGGCCTGCTGCTTCTGCTCCTCGGACCTGCCAGCGCGCTCGGCCATCACCTTGGCCGTGGCCTCCGCCCTTTGGGCGGTCTGCTGGGCGGCCTGGAACGCTGTCGTGGCCGCGGCCACTTGTTTCTTGGCGTTCGCCAGGGCCTGATCGGCCGATTTCTTCTGCGCCGGCGCTCCCACCAAATTCTTTTCGGCCGCCGTAACCTGAGCCTGTGCCGCTTTCTCGCCCTGTTGTGTTCGAGTCAGGGCAGCCTTGGCCGCGTCGGCCGCTTTGCGCCAGGCAACGGATTCTTCGGCCGCCTGTTTCTTCGCCACGTCCGGCTTGCTGGCATCCGCTGCGACTTGCTTCGCCTTGACCGCGGCGCTCTGCGCGGCTCGCTCGGCGGCCTGAGAAACCGCGACGGCTGCGGCGAGCCGTTTCTTGGCGTTGGCCAAGGCATCGTCGGCTGCTTTCTTCTGCGCCGGGGCGCTGGCCAGCCTTTGGGCGGCCGTGGTGGCTTGGGCTTGCGCTTGCCGCTCTTTTTGCTGTGCCTGGGTCAAGGTGGCCTTGGCCGCGTCGGCCGCCTTGCGCCTGGCGCCGGCCTCGGCTGCGGCCCGCTGCTTCCGGGCCTCGGAAACCCCCTTGGCGTTGGCCTCCGCAGCCGACGCAGCCTGCTCGGCTGCCTGGTAAGCCGTCGTGGCAGCGGAGACCTGCTTCTTGGCGCTGACCAAAGCCTCGTCGGCTGTCTTCTTCTGCCTCTGGGCTCCGGCCAGCGTCTTAGACGCGGCGTTGGCCTGGTTCTGCAGACTCTGCTCGCCTTGCCGTGCTCCGGCGAGGGCGGCCTTGGCGGCGTCGGCCGCTCTGCGCCTGGCGGCCGCTTGGGCCGTGGCGATCTTGGCTTCGTTGTCCAGCCTGTTGGCGGCGTCGGAGGCGGCCTTCGCCTTGGCCTGAGCCTCCTTGGCCGCCTTCTCGGCCGCATTGTAGGCTTGCTGAAGTGGGAGCGCGGCAGCCCTGGCATCCGCCAACGCCTTGTCCAGGGCGGGCTTGGCGTTGGTCGCGTCCGTCAGGGCCTTGATGGCAACGGCCAAGTTGACCTCGGCCTGCTTCAACGCTTCTACGCCCCCCTCGCCCGCCAGATTCTTCGCATCCGTGGCCTGCTTTCGCTTTGCGCCGGCCGCTTTCCCCGCGCCGGCGTATGCCTTGTCGGCCTTCTGCAAGGCGTGCTTCAAGGGGACGACCGCAGCCTCCGCCACCTTGACTGCCTTGGCGGCCGCATCGTACGCGGCCTTCGCCTTGGCCTCTGGGGTCATCTTGACCGCGGGTTTCGGTTTGGCCTGTGGCTTCGGCGTGGCCTTGGCCTCCGGCTTCGGCTTGGCCTTTGCCTTCGGCTTGGTCCGGGCCTTTGGCGTAGCCTGGGGTTGTGCCTTTGGCTTGGCCTCGGGCTTCGGCCTGGCCTGTGTGCCTGTCTTGGCCTTGGGCTTCGGCTTGGCTTCCGCTGCGGCCAAGGGCGAGCCGGACGAGGCCAACATCAACGCGGCAAGCGCAATCGCCTGTACCTTCATTACGAGTTACCTCAAACCTGGGCCGAGTTCGACATAGGCCTTCCAGCCTGCCCGGGTGATCTGCCCCCAACAGTGATACCACTCGTGGGGTGGTAAGGCAATAACCTTGGTCTGCTCCCCATTTCTGATCCACCCCGGCTGAGACTTTTTCATGGCCCGTGCTCCGGACCGGAGGCGTGAACCGGAGGCTGCGGCGCCGCCCGCACGTCCAGGCACTTCAGGAGCGTCTCGTTTCGCACGTAGAGCAGGCCGCCGGCCAACACCGGCGGCCCCCAGCACGGCGGGTCCATTACCTTGACGCGGTGCTTCTCGACGTACCGCTCCGGGTTCGCCTCCACCAGGACCAAGTGTCCCAATTCGCCCATCGTCAGGAGGTGCCCCTGGGCCAGGGTGAACGTCACGCGGCCCAGGCCGCGCGGGCTCTGCCACAGGACGCGCCCCGTCTCCCAGTCGATGCACCGGATCACCGCTTGTTTTCCGTGCCGTCCGTGCGTACCGTACAGAACCCCGTCGCGGTAGATGCTCGTGGCCCAATGGTTCTGCATATTCTCCTTGTCCTGCCAGATCGTCTCGAGGCCGTCCGGCGTGACCTCCACGAGGGCCGACCCCACCCGGTACGCGGCCGAGAGGAAGACCCGGCCCCCCACGGCGACCGGCGAGGCGGCGCTCACGGACTCGCGGTACACCGACCGGAAGTGCAGCGTACCGTGGACCTTGCCCGTCGCCGGGTGCAGGACGACGAGTCCCTCGGCCGTCAGGACGAACGCGAGCCGCTCGCCGCGCACCGTCCGGACCACCGGCGTCGAGTAACTGCCCCCCTGGCCGGTGGCCTTCCAGCGGACTTGGCCCGTCGCCTTGTCGACGCCGACGATGCCTGCCCCGTCGGACCCGCCCGGGTTCAGCAGGATGACGTCGGCCTCGACGACGGGTGCCGCGCCGACGCCGAAAAACGCCTGCGGGGCCCCCAGGTCCTTGTTGAGCGGACGCTGCCAGACCTTGCGGCCCGTCGCGAGGTCGAGGCACGTGAGCATGCCCTCGGCCCCATAGGCGTAGACACGGTCGCCGTCGATGGCGGGCGAGGACCGCGGACCGCCGTTGTACTGGTACCGGTCCTTGTAGCGGGTGGGGTAACGGAACTCCCAGAGGCGCTCGCCCGCCGCCGCGGTCACGCACTCGAGGACCTCGTCGTCCGCGATGCGGTGAAACACGACGAGCCGCCCGCCGGCCACGACGGGCGGGCTGAACGAAGCACCCAGCCGCTTCGTCCAGACCTGGGGCAGGCCGTCCTGGGGCCAGTCGAGCAACAGGCCCGTCTCCTGGGATGTGCCGTCCTGGTTCGGGCCGAGATAGCGCGGCCAGTCGCCGGCCCGCACGGGCGCGAGTCCGGCCGTCCAGACGACCGCCCCTGCGAGAAGGGCCGCCAAGGCATGCCTGCGGCGCCGTGCCGCTTGCGCACCTCGCTGCCGCCGTCCGTTGACCATGGTTCGTCGCCTACACGGCCCGGTACCCCTTCTCTCTGAACGCCCGAGGAAGGCAAAGGTATCGCACACTTCACGGCGGCCGGCGAAGGAGCCGGACGTCGCGGTATCTGTTAAGTGGAAGCCCCTTCAAGTGCGGCCGGTGTGGCAGCAACATGATCGGCCACGGGACGAGTCACGGGCGGTACTACGTTTGCGGCAGCCAGCCGTACCGCCGTGGTAGGGGCTGTGGCCCCGGCGTGTACGTTTCTCAGGAGCGGGGCGAAGCGGAAGCGGCTAGAGGGCTGGAGGATCTGGTCTCTGTCTGCATAGACCCCAAGGGCTTCACACGCCAGGTGAACGAGGAGTTGCGGCGCTGCGGGAGCAATCGACGGGACGTGACCCGCTTGCCACCGCGAAGCTAGAGCAACTGCATGCGAAAATCTCGAACGTCCGCAGGGCCGTCGAAGACGGCCTGTAAGATGCCGGCTGGGCCAACAGCCGACTCCGGCAGTTGGTGCAGGAGCGTGAGGAACTTGCCTGCAAAGCGGCCGTCCAGACGCAGCCGCCGCAGATCGACCTCAAGACCGCCATGGCCTACCGAGGGCAACCTGGCAAGATATTCAATCTCGGCAGCCCGGCAGACAAGAAGCGGCTGTTGCGAGACTGAGTAGAAGAAATAAGACTGGCTCCGGAACGCCTGGAGGTGGAAATCACCTACCGCGTCCCGGAGCCTGTCGTGAATAACGTGGTAGCGGGGGCAGGATTCGATACTGATCCTCCAGATTCCTGGGAGTGGGAGGAGGTCGGGCTGAGCCAAGCCGCAGTGCTGTAGGTGGCCGAGATTGACAGGGCGCAGCATCCGGCCGCCGTCGGCTACTCCTGCCACCATCGCGGTGGGCTTGCAGGCGGCAAGAGGTCGCGGCGGCCTGACTTCCGGAAGACAATTCTGTTCTCGGACTGGATCTCAGCCGTCACGTGTTCCTTTAGGCTGCCGCCTTCGTGGTGTACTATGTTCAGGCGCTTGCTTGACGGATCAAACAACCGCTGACTCACGCGGCCGTCAGGACGGGTCACCTGGTCTTGCCATTTTCGAGAGCCTGTGTCCTGGGAGAACCAGTATCGGCTACCGTCATGCGCTGTGGTGGTTCTGATCAGGGCAGATCCTGGGGTGCGTTCAGAGACCTCCCGCCACCCATCGGCCAGCTTGGCAACGACGGAGGTATCCCTGCCAGCTTCTCCCGGACTCCTTACCCATCGCTCGCCCCCATCCACGACTGTCCACTCCGTTCCCACGCGGCCGCTCAGCTCTCTGAGCCTGGCCAACAGCGGCGAATTGCGCACCCGTCTTACAGAGAACTTGTCTGGCGCCAACTCAATGCCGCCACTGATCTGGCTAACAGAGGCTTGCGTTAGACTCTTGGCCAAGTCCTTCTCCGCTTGGCCCTTGAGCCACAATCGCGCCCTCTCGTATTCGTCGACTAAGGTGTTGTGCCTGTCAAGGTAGCGATTGTGGCTGTAAGTGCTCTGGGCCATCATGGCCCTGAGCTTCTCAAGTTGGGAGCGCAGGTTCTCCAGTTTCGCGCTGGCCGCCTCGATCTGCTGCTCCATTTCGCTGACCTCGGGCGGCAGGGGCACGTCCAAGCGCCCTGCGGCGTAGGAGACAAGGGCCTTAAGGTCCTTGTCGGTTCTGACAATGGCTCGGACTGGGCCTGAAGCGGAAGATGCGTAGAGTTCACTGGCCTCCAAGACAAACCTCGCACTCTCCTTTTCGTCAAAGTTGTTCCTATGGCACAGGTACTCGGCAACCGCGTCGGGGCTTTGGAAGAACGCTGTGAAAGGCTTGTCCAGCACGTCCCCCAGATAGGCCACGACAGGTTCGGGACGGAAGGCACTGGCCTGGCCTTCAACGACGCACGCTTGACATGAGGCAAGAAGTTGCGTTCTCTCGCGCTCAGTCGTAACTGCCGGCAACTCCACGGACAAAAGAGCATCAAGATCGAGGTACGATGGCTTCGCGCGATCCAGCCAACAGCAGATGCCTATCAGGCGGGCACAGACCCCAAGCTCTCTCAGTTCGGGAAAGGCGGCAGCGTAATGCGTGTACCGGGCATTAAGGTCATTGATGTTCCGCCTGACACCGGGACTTAAGGAGGTCTTCCGGGATTGCTCAAATGCAGTCGCCGAGACAAAGTCCTTCCTTCCACGCTCGGCGTCTGCTGTGAACTGGGCTTTTTGAATAACCGCATAACTGTAGTCAAGCTCTGCCTCAACCTCAACCGACTCAGGGTAATACCAAAAGCGAGTCGACTTCCACTGGCTGGATGCTTGCGCGCGGTCGAGCAGATCAATCTCAGAAACGGTGAGGAAATCGGTGACGAAGCGCCTTGTGTAGTTCCGCACATCTCGACTGGACACAGGGTCCAGGCCGGTCGTAATGGTCTTGAAGCGCTTGTCCGCCTCAAGCAAAACGGATCCGACTCGAGTGTGCTCCAAGAACCCACCGAAGTTCACGGTAACCCTCGTGGGATCCCGATGACGATCCAGACTCACAAACGCCTTGTTGTCCCCGGCATGGAAGACCGCCCGGTACGCCACCGCAAAGTCTGCCAGCGAAACGGGTTGCCCGGCCACACGCTGTTCCTGGCTGGCGCGCGCGAACAGCGAAAGGCCCCGATCGCGATCCAGTTCGCCACCAACAAGCTCTCCCCCCTTCTCAAAGAACGCTTGTAGACCACGAATGTCCACCGGCCGTTTGCCCGGAGGCGGTGGGAAGGCAGCAGCCTTGACCGTGTGCGATGCTGGATTCAGTTTGAGTTCGCAGGAACTGTAGTCGTTCCTGTAGGCAAAGACCTCCACCTCAAGTTGGGCGATACCAGGGCCAGCAAGACCAGCCAAGGGATGCCGTATGACCGAGTAGTAGGTGTCGTACGCGCGTCGAGCGTCCTCGCCAGGGAGAAAAGCCCTTGCTTTCCCGCAGCCGTCGCTCGTCACAACTACCCGGCCTGACCGGAATATGGCCACCCAACAAGGTTGGGTCGAACCCACGTGAAACTGCTCAACTACATTCCGTTGCGGACGGTGATCGGGGCCTTGCATCACCTCGAGGGCCGTTGGCAGCAGTTCGGCAAACCGGTCGAGGTGCGGCTGAACCTCCCCGCGGTGCCATGATCTTAGGTCGGGGCTTTGCAGAATGTCTCTCACAGTATCCCCAGAGCTGGTGAGCTGGTCCATGTCCACTAGGTCGGCGTAACTGATGTTGACCCAAGTTGCAGCGGTCTTCTGTGGGCTTGTTCCCTTCTTGCTCACGGGTGCAGTGTCAACGCCATCGGGCCATGCTGAGGAAAGCGTGGCACCCGTCGGCGGCGCCTGCCGCGTTTTGGCTGAGCCCATTCGGGAGCCAGCATCGACGTTGGCTTGGGGATAGCCCGAATCTGACGGCATCCGAACGGCAAGCCAGATCACGACGGCGATTGCGGCTGCTATTGCCAGGGACCCCAACCAGACGACAGGACTGCGCCACGCAGAAAAGGGAGCCGGTTCTCCACGAGTGGGGCTCGCGCCGATCCGCAGGGGGTCGCCGCATCGGGGACAAGTGAGGAGCTCCCCCAGGGCCCCGTCGCTTCCCTCAAGAAAGCTGCCGCACTTTTTGCATCGAACGGTGAGCCTCATTGCTCGTCCCCCCAGATAGCTGCCATGTCCCAATCTATGCCACGTGCCCAGAGGGTGTCAATATGACCCGTGGCGCCAGCCCGCTTCGGTTGTTCCCAAGACCTACCGGCGCCCTGAATTGTACATCATCCGGCGTGACACTCGCAAGGTGTGGAATCGAACCCAGTCAGTGGAATTCACCTCACGCTTTCCCTCCGGCTGGCCTTCTCGTATTCCCGAATGGCCACCTCCGCTCGATACCGCCAGCTCCGGGCCGTGGCGTGTGGTACGCCTCGCGCCTCAGCCCATTCCTTTTGGGTCATTCGCCTGTAGACCGCGGTTTCCAGGAGGAGGCCATATTGCTTCTCGTCAATGACACGGAGGTAGACTAAGCCGAGGAGGTAGCCTTCCATGTCTTCAGGATGGACCTCAGCCTCACGCGGGTCACCAAGGATGATGTGGGCGTCATCAGCAGGCCCCAGTGGTTGGCACGGCTCTCGGTGCTTTGCCTCCTCCCGCTGCCAGGCCGTGACTTTCTTCTTGGTGTCCAGGATGAGGTTGACATCGATCTTCTGCGGCCTACGGTCAAGCGGGTACGTGACCGCCACGTGGAAGAAGTCTGACTGTATTCGCGAGAACAGTTCGTCCGGATTCGGAACATCTCGGCGTTTCCGCCGGAAGATGCTGAGGAGGCTGTCCCAGAACATCAGGTTCAACAGCGGGAACAACAGCGTCGGCTTCCGCTTGATCTCGGCGAGGAGAACTCGCAACACCGCGTCCTTGTTCTCGTAAGAACGATTGCCTGGGCGGCAGAGGTCAGCAAGATCCGCGACCGACGGGTACTTGCCGAAAACCGTGTGGGTCGCCCGAATCGCTTCCATCTCCTGTCGGACTTCACGTCTCTGAATCTGTGCTTCCAGATCAAAACGGTACTGTGCCTCCACCTTGCCACTCCTTTCCGGGACACGCCCGGATGGAGCGGCTCTGAAACGACACGAGCCCAGTCGCGGGGACGGTCCCCGTGACGACTGGGCTCAAGCAGGCGCTGGCTCAAAGGCTCTGGCCCGCTACAGTGGCTCGCTTCGCGTCGTCGTTATAGTTGTCTCAGAACATGGGGCACGGGCCCATGGGCTCAGACCCCGTTCAGGTTTCCCTCCGATCATGCTTTACTGGCGACTCGGATGCTTACCTCGACCTCAATCTTACAGTGCCGGCAATACGCGAGAGCATGGCCCTCGCGAAGGCAAAGACCTGTGCGCCCTCCGCAGCGGGGGCAGTACACGGTTGTTCGCGGCTGGCTGTTTGTGTTCTCCTTACTGCCCATGTTTCTTCCCCGCAGAAGTCGGCCATTGGGAGTCGACTGGGTGTGCCCCGCTCATGGTCGCCTTACCATTCACCACCAGTAGTTGTGCCTCGGCAGGTACTTTAGGCTTTGTGCTCATCGATGGATTTCTCCTAGCAACCTTCGGATAATCTGGCGCGCGTGGGTCTGCAACCGGGTTGCGTGGTCTTCGAGGATTTCGGTGTTCCGGAGCAGGTCTTGGGGCAGATGCCGCGTTTCGACAACGTGCTTGACCTTGGTGGCAATCTGCTCGGCGTCCACCTGTACGTGAAGGACAAGCCGTGCTACCTCGCGGGCGAGGCCTCCCTCGCTCCTGTACGGAGGCGCCACACTTCCGGCAACCTGTTCTTGCGCGCCCGAGCATCGTGTTCTCTGCTCATCTGTTCTTCTCATAGTCCTGGTCACCTCGCCACCCTCCCGAATGCCGCACTCGTGACAAGCGCCTTACACGCAATCCATGGGGGTATCATACGGGGTAAAAGAGCGGGGAGGATGTAGACAGAGGAGACAAAGACGTGACAGGCCTACACGCAACTCGTTGTCCCGTACGCCCCACAAGATGCGGGATGTGACACGACGGAAAAAGATGTGACAAACGGGCGGCTTCCCGGGAACAGACCGAGATCCTGACAGCGTGTAGGAGGGAAGCGGGCGGCTATTCGCGCGTGATGTAAGCCATGTCGAGGTTCAGCTCATAGCCGTTCCAGTCGCGGGTGTTACGGATGATGTCCTGCTTCCCAATAGCGCCCTTCTCGAGGCGTTTGTGTTCGGCGGCGATCTTCTTCCTGAAACGACTGACGCACTGTCGTGCTGCTTGCTCTGTGATATCAAGGGTCCGGGCGATTTCTCCCCCGCGCATGGTGGCCACCCATTGGTCCGACGCATCCGGGGAGGCTGAGAAGCTGCGGCTCAACAGCAACAGCAGTAAACCGTGGATGCGACCGGTCATTCTGATCCCATTGATCTCTACGCAGTCCCTCTTGAAGACTATTCTGTGGCACTTGTCAGTGGGCGACTTCTTGTCCTGCTCGAGGTGCCGTACAATTCCGGCGAGCTTCTCGTCCAAGGAGACGGGACTGTCTTCAAAGGGCTTCTGGATGTAATCGTTGGCGCCCGCTTTCAACGCGCGCACGGCGGTTTGCGAGGTCTCCTCATAAGCCGTCATGACGACAACGGGAAGTTCGTCTTGGGAAAACCTATCCCGGATGTGATCCAGAATGGCGAACCCCACTTCTGCATTCGGGTCCAGGTCGCTCTCGTCGGTTGGAAGTCTCAGATCAAGCAGCACGAAATCGAAAACATTCTTGTCCAGCAGGTGGTAGGCTTGTCGCTGATGTGTGGCGATGGTTACTTTGTGCCCGTCGCGGCCGAGTCTCATTCGAAGCACGTCAGCCAGCGCATGATCGTCCTCCACGATAAGGGCTCGGTATGTCACGCTATTCTCGCCCCTCCCGTTTCAGGGGCAGTTGAATGGTCACGGTTGTGCCGACTTCAGACTCGCTCTCGATATTCAGCTGACCGCCATGTTCCCGCTCGACAATCTTGATGGCCAAGGGGAGACCTAGACCAATCCCCCCCCGCTCCTTCCTGAGAGAGCGGAAACGTTTCTTGGCATTCTCCACTTGGGACGGGTCCATCCCACGGCCCGTATCCCTAATGCTGAGGCACAATTGGCCTTCGCCACTCGAAGCGGCAACGATCTCCACAGTCCCGTTCTTCTTCCCTTCGAATGAATGAAAAGCATTCGATAGGATGTTATTCAGGGCCTGAACCAAGCGAGGACGGCAAGCTTCAAGACTGAGATCATCGGGAATGGCCGCCTTCTCCGTAATGTCAGAGTCGTGAAGGCGAGCCTTGGTCTGGTCCCTGGCTAAGTTGAGTGCCTCGGCCACAATGGGCTTCAGCGGTTGAAGTCGGAAATCCAGGTCTGTGTCTCTGGTGTATTCGAGCAAGCCGTTCACGAGGGTTTTCAGGTATCTGGAACGGTCTCGGATCTTCGCGAGGATCTCTTCTGTCTCCCGGAAGACGCCTTTCCCCCCGGCCACCTGATGTTCGAGTTCGTCGAGAAGGGCATCCATCGCTGCTTGATACGTGTTTAATTCGTGGGCTGTGTCTCCAGCCATCTCCTCGTAGTATTTCTCCCCGACAAGGATAGCCACTTCGTAAATCTTCTCAGGTGAGGCGGCCTTGAAGTCCTTGATCATATCAAAGGCAAACCGACTTCGCTTGTCACGCTTCTCGGCGGGTGTGGTGATTCTGGCAATCTTGCGCTTGGCCCGTCTGGCAGCCTCACGGACCCACTGATTCGCGTCGTTGATCAGACGGTCAATGATTCGCCGGGCAGATGGATGGCCTGTGTCCAAGAGGACAGGGATAACAGCCCTTCTCACCTCCCACTTGGAATCGCTGGCCAGACGATCCAAGGTGTCCAGAAGGTGCTCGACTGTTCGTTCGGTTGGCAGGTCGCGTAGCAGCGCCTGAATCAGCACAATTGCCGACAGTCTTTCGTCCCAGGCATCCGACGTCGCCTTCGCGTCGATACGCCGGATGTCTTCAGCATGATCCCGTCGCTGGGTGTGTTCAGTAGCCATAACGCTCTTTTCTTCTCCGGAAGGCTTCCTTCCCGCCCTCCAGGATTCTCTCGATCTCGTCCTTGACCTCGTCCACGGTCCCGATCGCTTTCAGGCTTGCCTTCCGTCCCGAAGACTGCAGAACGAAGACGCGCTCCGCATCCCCGAGAACTGGGATGTTGGGGTTATGGGTGATAAACAGGAGTTGTCGGCTTCCTTTGGCGCGCCTCACGCTCTTGACCACGGTCTCGTAAACAAAGGCGTTATCCAGGTTGTCCTCTGGCTGGTCGATGAGAAGAGGGCTCTCGCTTTTCAGAAGGAGGATCGGGAGAATGGTCGTACATTTCTGGCCTGTAGAGAGTATGCTAGAATCCTTGTAGTCAGGCCCGTCCTTGAGTTCGATAGTCGGACGATCATGTAGCTCCGCGGTTTCGATGTCGAAGATCGCCTTGAAATCCTTGAGCTGTAAGATGATGCGGTTGGCCCGGTCGGCGTCGATTTCCAGGTGATCTTTAAGGGCTTCCACATCTCCCCTTTGTGCGATAGCCGCAAACTCGTGAGGCGGAATTCTTTGAACGAGCCGGTCGACCACTTGTGTATATTTGAGGCGCGATCCTTTCATGCTCTCTAGCAGAAGGTTCCGATACGTGTCCGTGTTACCATACTGCTCGATCCTTACGCGAATGATTGGGGTCAACTGGGCGGAGAGTTCTTCTGCGACGTTCGCCCTCAGTCGGTAGCGCTCGTCTTTCAGATCCGAGAGACGGCGGAGCATGGACCGGCGGACGTTCTCCTTGTCCAGAAGCTCATCTCGTCGTTTCTTAAGTTTCTCTTGGCTTTCTTGAAGCCGGGCCCGCCGTCGGAGAAGACGGTCCCTTTCCTTAGCCTTGTCTTTCTCCTTTTCCATCTTCTCAAGAAGATCCAGATAGACTTTCTCTTGCTTAACATGAATGGCCTCTACTCCCTCAGACTTCTCTCCGAGGTTGCCTTCAATCTCACTAATGAGATGCGTGGCGTCCGCAACCTTCCCGGCCATGTTCCGAGCCCCCGCGTCGGCAAGGGTCCTTATTTCTCGGAAAATCCCCCCGTTGGGTCCCGCCAGAATCTCCTCGCTGAAACAATCGGCGATCTGCGCAGGCAGGTCTGCGACGGCGCTCTTCAGGCTATCGGCAGTATGCAGAAAGACCGCGCGCAATGCTTTTAGAGACCCTTTCTCTCTGTCCCTAATAGCCTTGAACTGGCTCTCCTTCTTGAGGGATTTGGCCTCCTCAGTCCCTTCGGGAATCGTGAAGGCCTTAAGCTTCTCTGTAACCTCGGGGAGTTCTCCAATCTGTTCCTCCAGCTCATAGACCTGCTTTCGGAGTCTCAGGATGTCGTCCGCACTCGCCTCAAGATCCCGGACCGCCGCCACGATCCTGGCGTTGATCTCCTTAATCTTGTCGGCCACGAATTTGTCGATGATCTTCAGCTGAAAGAGGGGATCGTCCGCGATGTCCTCAATCTGGTTCTGGCTATAAACCTCTGCCGAGAAAATGTTGCCCCTGCCGATGTCGATGTCGACGGGGTCACCATTGTCATCCAAAACGATAGCATCGTCGTCACAGGTTCTGTGCACTCGGTAACGGATGTGGTCCAGGGTTTCGATTTCTAGGCTGACCCGCCCGGTTCCAAGGTTGGCCTCGATCAACCGGTGAATACTGCGATAGCGGCCACTTGCCTCTCCTTGATCAGGCATCTGGTCTAATGCCCATCGAATGAGTTCCAAGACCGTGGTCTTTCCAGTTCCACGACCGCCGATGATACAGTTCAGGCCGTCCGCAAGCTCGAAAGACTGGCCGTCGAGGAAGCCCCCGATGATGGATATTGATCGTATGCGGTGGAAGCGTGCCAGGTCGTCACCTGATTTTGCTGGAGCGTTCACGAAAGGGACCCCTTCACACGGAAGCCTTATTAGCTCACAGATTCGGTGGCCGTTCGGAACCGGCATTATCGCAGTTCTTGGCGGCAGTGGCAAGAGGGCTGACGCACATGTGGGCGTCACTCGCGGCAACCAGCCGCTCGACCTTCGGTCACGGGATGGCCTGGCGCACCAAGGGCCGAGGTTTCAAGCTACTTGCCACGAGATCGTTCCTCTTGCCCCTTCGGCGAGACGGAGGTGCCGCAGTAGATGCAGTGGCGTTCTCCCTCCAACTCGCGGCTCTTCATCCAGCGGTTCCGCAGCGGCACACGGCGAACCGTGCTCCTGGCTCGCCCGCGTGCATGGCACCGGTTCGGCGGCGCGCGTCACGCCCCCCGCGGACAAGCGTGGTTCGATACGCTTACTCGCGGGCTATGTGTTCTGAGAGTCTGGGGCCGGAGGCACGGGGCTTTCCTCCGGCGTATCCCGAGACTCCTTGATGACCCTCCCGCTTGGCGGTTTGGGTTCATCTGGCTGAGGCGCCGGGACTTCAGGCTGTTGGTCTTGGTCGTTTGTGCTGTCAGTCATCTTTGCTTCCCTCCCACTCAGGTTCGTCACCTTTACCTTTTGGACGAGGTCCCTAGACTCGTAGACAGACACGAAGCACAGGGCCGGCAAACTGAGGAGGACTGTCACCAGCGCGGCCACGAGGCACGTTGCGGCCCAGTGCCGGTACTTGGACTTCTTGTCGTTGTTCCGGGCGTTCCGATCGGCGTGCTCGGAGTACTCCTTTATCAGCAACCGCCGGACCCGGTCCTCCACCAGTGCCGCGCGGGTTGGTGCTGGAAGGGAGTCATAGTACTGCGCGATCTTCTCGGCATATCCGATTATCTCGGTCGCCGTTGGAATGTAGCCGTACCCGTAGCCGTAGAATGAAAGGGTCAGCAACGCGGATGCCAAAACGAGCGCCATAAGGAGTACGGCCCCGAGGACGGCAAGCACGATGCTGCCAGGCCCCCACCCACAGGAACACAGGATTTTGCCGTAGTATGCCACGAAGCCGAAGAGCAAGATGACAACGCCGAGCGGGAAAGAGAGGCTCTGGTTGATGCTGTCACACCGCTTCTGTTCCGCCTCGTACTGCTCCTTTAGGAACTCCTCAAGGTAGCGGCTCGGCAGAAGCACAGTGCACCTCCTCTCAGAGCGACCCGATGAGCGCAGCGAGCATGGCCACGGTGGCAGCCATTACGCAACGTGCGATCACAGCGAACAGGGTCAGCGTGCCCTAGTACCCGATCTTCTTGGCGGATCCATGCCTGCCAAACATTCTCTCAATTGCCCGTGTTCGTCCAAGCCGAGAAGATGATGCCTGACCACATGCACTGCCTGTTTGCCAAGCGTGACGTTGGCCGCCCACATGACCCCACCAGCGACACCCGACAAGATGAACCAAGACAGAACCCACCACCCGTGGACATCGAGAGGCAACGAGATCAGCCATCTCAGCGCCAGCAGGACGAAGCCCACAAGCCAAGCTATGACGGCCCCCAGTATCATGCTGGAGTTCATGGCCAGCACGTCTGTACGCTTAGCACACCATTCTTGCACAAAACTGCTGCGCTCGAGAGCACCTGGCCCGAGAGTGCTGCACTGCCACCTTGCTACAACGGTGGCTGCTGCCTCGATCTCACGCTCGCCAGACTTGGGCGTGGGTTCGTCGCCGTACTTGTGGCGCCACACACAGCCCCATGCTCGTTTGTGAAAGCGCCACGGGACCAGACAATCATACGGAAAATGGTAGTACCACAGCATGGATAAGATACAAAGCATGTAGCCAGCGGGGAGAAGGGCGACGGCCCCGATTGCACCAATGCCTGCTGCTGCCGACACCAGGAGGTTGCGCGCGTCCAGCCACGACATTGCCATCAAGAGCGTAGCCAAGAGCAGAACAAAGTAGGCTCCGGGGATGCCGTAGCGTTGGAACCAGTTCACGGCAGCCCTCCGTCATCTCGGAAACGCGTCGCTCACTTTGGCATCAACTTCCCCACCGCCGACGCCAGCGCCTTCAGGTTCGCCTTGTCCGTCGTGTAGACCACGGCCTTGCCCTGGCGAGTCCCGACGACCAGCCGGCCCATCCGGAGCAGGCCCAGATGGTGGCTGACCATGGGCTGCTTCGAGCCGAGGGCCTTGCACAGCGCCGTGACGTTCTTGGGGCCCTTCGCGAGGAGCGAGAGGATGCCCAGTCGCGTCGGGTCCGAGAGAAGGCCAAAGCCTTGGGCCTGTTCGCGAAATGCTGCTCTGCTTGCCTTTGCCATGTGAGGCTCCCTTCCTTGGGAACTGAAGCCCGCATTATCGCGGGCGAGTCGACCCGTAACAAGGCAAAACCATATTGGCGCCGGAGGTTCAGCGGATCAAGAGCCAGTGGGTCGCGTTGCGGTTGTCACTCCCAGCGTACCATCGAGGCCGCCGTAGGCGTTCCCGTGTACCGAACGGGCTACATATGGGCCGCCAGGTTGGCGGCGAACCATCCCACGCCACCGCCTCTTGCATATTCCCTGGCGAAGTCCTATAACGGTCCTTGTTGAGAAAACGCTTGGCGATAGAGCCAACTCGCCGGGAGCGAAGGCCGAAAGGCCGCGGATTGTCTCTGGAGTCAACTCCGAATGCCGATGGAGCAGAAACGCCGACACGTGTCGGGTGTCGAGTCAAGGCCACACGCGGAATCGGGCAACGGCCAGGGCGAGCTGTGGCCAGGCGGGGTGACCGGCGTGAGGCCGGCCACGTCCCGCCAGTCCGATTCTCCTGAAGAGCGCGGTGAAAGCCCGGACGCCATACCTCCTGGCAAGCCAGTAGATGGCGGCCAGGTTCGCCGGTCATCGAGGAAGACGATTCAGGATCTTCTGCTCAGAGAAGGTTTTCTGGCGGTGCAGCTCGCCACAGGAGTCGACTCGGTCGACGGTCTTCACGAAGCATTGGTGAAACAGCTCAGTCAGAACAGCAGAGAGACCAGGGCGCGCTATGCGCAGTCGCTGCTCCGCTGGTTCTTCCCAGATGGTGTGCATGGTCTGGCCACGCGTGTTTGGGTGGCCTACGGCGATAGAGCGATTGAGTCGGACATGCTGCGCTATCTGTATCTGGTTACAGAGCCGCTGGTGGGTGCTTGCGTGGCAAATGCTCTGTTCCCGTTGGAGAACGGGATGGAAGTGCCGCCTGCGTACTTCGACCGGTTTCTGAGAGATCATCTGGGTGATGTCCCCCCGCCGAAAACGCGTAAGCGGCTCAAGTCGAACCTTATGCACTTGGGCTTCTTGGCGCGCGCGAGAGGCAAGCCGGATCGCCTATGTCCGGTGACACCAACGAAGACGGCTTTGCTGATTCTCGTTCATCATCTCTTTGCCCCGAGTGCTGTCCGCACAGTGGAAGTGAGCCGGCTTCTATTGGATCCGTTCTGGAAGTACCTGGGATATAAGTCCGGGGATGCTGTCCGCCAGGTTCTCCGTGAGGCCGACGTTGCCGGCCTGCTCGGTAAGTACGTCGTGGCGGATCAGCTCGAGCAGGTCACAACCTGCATGACCCTCGACGAAATGCTGGCGCGGAAGGTTCGGCTATGAAAACGGCCGAGGAATTGACCGCCCTGGTTCGGCAACGGAACTGGGACAAGGACCTGGTCCTTTGGATTGGCCCGGAGGCGGGTCTGCTTGCCGCTCTTGGCACGGCGCCTCACGTTGTACTGGACCTGCTTGACCTATTTGATGAGAGCAGCATACCGGCAGACGGTGAAGACGTCCGCCTTCACTTGGTTGGGGCGATCCGCGCCAAGCTACAGGCCTTGTCTCCGTCCGCGAGCAACCGGATCGTACTGGTTGTGAAGTCCATCGGCCTCTTGGCCCGGTACAGCGTAGGCCTTAGGAGTTTCTATGAGTGGTTCTGCAGCGACCACGCGATGGTGATACTGATCTTGGATGGCAGGCTCGGAAGAAGCACCTGGCCCGACGAGATCGTCTGCGATGCCGACCGCCTGCTCAGTTACTTCAAGGAGCCGGAGATGGTGAAGCACGTTTACGGAGCGAAAGGATAGCCCATGGGCGCCACCTTCCGGGAACTTGCCAAGATCATATCGGTCAAGCCGGAGCCGGACACAACCCCGCTGCTTTCACGGCTCATCCAGCGTGAAAACGCCCGGAAGACCGTGTCGGAATACCTGCTCACGCCTTCGCTCCGTGCTCACTTTAAGCGTGTCTTCGACTGCCTCATCAACCGCAAGGGCCAGGGCTTCTGGGTGCAGGCGGAGTACGGGGCGGGCAAGACACACTTCCTCGGCACGCTCGTGGACCTGCTCGTTTGGCAAGATGAAAAAGTCTGGCAGGACCTGAGCGACGCCGAACTCAAGAGCGAATACCAAGGCGCGGTTTCCAAGGTCAAGATGTTCCCCGTGGCCTTCTCGCTCCGAGGCATGGGCGAATCCCCCGAGGCAGACAGTCTGATGCGTGTCTTCGAGGAGCAGACCCGCGAGAGCCTCAAGGCCTTCGCCCCGGCCATCGAGCCGCAGGTGATGTTGACCTCCGCCGAGTTGGCCGAGCACTGGTACGAGAAGGAAGCGAGCGCCGCGGAGAAGGCAGGCGTGCGGTTCTTCTTTGAGGAGGAGCACAAGTGCACGCCTGAGCAATTCCGCGCCAAGGCAGGGCCAAGGAAGTTCGGCCAGGAACTGGTGCGGTCGAAACTGCCGGAGGGGCGTCTCCGAGGCAAGTTCAAGGACCGCTTTGCCCTCATTTACGACCAGATCACCAAGTTGGGCGGCTATGACGGCCTCGTCTTCGTCGTGGATGAGTTCCGCTCATGGCAAGACCGCCACGTTCCTGGAACCGCGGCGTATGCCGAGGATGAGGAGGTCCTGGAGACGCTGGCGTTCATCTTGCCCACCCAGCACCACAACATCATCACGCTGGTGGCCAGCCAGGGCGATATGCCCCAGAAACTGTCGGGCGGTGGCACCGGCGACCGGTTCATCCCGCTGCTTCTCTTGGCCGACAAGAACAAGAGCGACTTCGGCGAGATCGTAGCGTTCCGCTGCCGCGACCTCCAGAAGGGCGCGCCCACCGACATCAAGGACTACTACGATTACTGCCGCAAGGAATACCGGTTCATCCGGCAGGCCAACATCTCCTTTGACTACTTCACCGCCATCTTCCCGTTCCAGCCGCGGTGCTTCGACGTCATGCGCCGGATTACGCAGAGCCCCGAACAGCACAACCTCCCGACGGAGCGCTCAGCCATCCGCATGGCCTGGCAGACACTCTCCGATCCGGCGCTGCTCAAAGGCAAACGCCTGCTCACCCTGTCCGACATCATGCGAACGGAGGAACTCCAGAAGGGCCTGAACCACGAGCACTACAAGGACGCCTACCGGAACCTCCAGGGCGCGCTTGAGCAACTGCCGGAGTTCGATGTGGCGCCGGAGGAAAGGGAGCAAGCCGCGCGCATCCTGGAGACGCTCTTCCTCTGGAGCATTAGCCTGCCCGACAACCTGCGCGACGGCATAACGGATCAGGAAGTCGCCGAGGCCGCCTGGCTTTCGGACGATGCCGTAGGATCAAAGGCCCAGGCGGAGCATCTCCTGGAGAAACTCGTTCAGAGCGGCTTCCCGGTCCGCAAGGAGAAGAAGACCCGGGATGGCAAAGAAGTCGCCGTCTACTCATACGAAACCTCCGCGGCACAGGAGAATCCCGTCAAGTACTTCGCTCCTCGTAAGAAGAAGGCTAAGGAAGATGTCAAGGGCCAGAACGACAGGTGGGTCGAGAGCCTCTTCTGGCAACTCCCCGACATTACCCCTGAGGCCCAGGCCGAGTTGGGAGTTAACGGAGGAATGTTCAGCACGTTTCAGCCGCCAGACCAGCGATCCGCCCAGGACAAGAGCAGTGGCAAGCCGCCGGTCTACCAGTTTCCTCATAGGTCGGCCGCCTCCACCCGTCGCGTGCATCGAGTGTCGTACGGCGGCGAGGTGGTCGTCTCGGACCGCTGGCGCGATGAGTTCGGCGAGGAGATCCGCAACGCCGACCAGCACTTCCGCATCGTCTACCTCACCGCCCAGACTGACGCGGCCGACGAGAAGATCGCGGCTGCTATCAAGGATGCCCGCGTGTCTGTGTGCAGGCCCGAGGCACTCTCGGCAGAGACTAGCGAAGCCCTCGCGGACCTGATGGCCGCCGAGTCGATGAAACGCGACTGCTCCGGGCCGGGGCAGGTGGCCCTACGGGAGTACGCCGACACAAAGCGCCGCGAGGCCGTCAAAGCCATCCTCAAGTGCCAACAGGACGAGTTCCGCAGGGGAAAGGTCCTGACGCAGAAGGCGTACGGCATCCCCGCCGCCGAGATCTTCAAGATGGTCAAGGACCGCGAGGAGGACCTCGCCGGTCGCCTTCTGGAAAAATCCTACGACACCCCGCTCTTCAATCCGAAGGACCTCAAGAAGGACTTCACCGATGCCGACGCCCGCAAGGCCTATGCTGGCCTGTTCCACAAGGACCCCGCCAAGGCCGAAAAGGACGCCGTCCAGAACTTCGGCGTCGGCCTGGAACTCGTGGTCAAGTCGCACCCCACGGAGTTCAAGCCTGACCGCTCGACAGCACTTGCCAGGATTCGTGAGCAACTCGGCGACCGCCCCGATATGCCACTTTCGGACCTGAAGGCCGCCCTGTGCCAGCCACCGTTCGGCCTTACAGAGGACATGGTCACTCTGTATGTGTTCGGCCTCGTCAAGTCCGGGGGCTTCGAGGTGGCGCTGAACCCCGGCGCCCAGGTCACTTTGACCAGTGGCAAGCCCCTGCCAGGCAATAGGATGACCTCGTACACCCTCGCGCTGTGCGACTGGAACGCCAAACTCGACAAGGCCCTCCTGGGTGCCCGGATCGTCCGCACCGTGACCAAGGGTTGGAACGAGGTCCTTCCCTATGCCCGTGTCCTCGATGAGAACCTGAAGCCGGCGAGCAATCCCGATGACGAACTGGTCCGAAATGACCAGTTGCTGGTTGTCCTGGGGAACCTCAGGAAGGAACTGCCCGAGGTTGAGAGCGGTCTGGCGGCCCTCGCCGGCAAGTTGGGCGGCACGATTCCCAAGGCCACTACGGAGACCATTGCACGCCTCGCAGGGCTTGCCGCCACCGCCAGTTACCAAGAATTCGATGCGGCGGTGCGCGAGAGTTACCCCTCCAAGGACGACTTCGCGGCCGGCTTTGCCGTCTATGACAAGGCTCGCACGTTGCGCGGCCGCGCGTTCGAGGTTGGTCAGGCCCGTGACTACTTGGCCGCCGCCTGTAACGTGGATGGCAGTATTGAGGTCGAACGCTCCGGCCTCGTGAGTATGATGAAGTTCGAGGATCTCCTCGGCAATCCGTCTCTTATCGGCGCGCGGCTCGAATCCTTCGGGCAATGGAAGGGCCACTACGTTCAGGCCTACCGCAAGGCCCACCGCGCGTTCTACGAGCAACTGGGCGAACTAGAGAAGGCCGCGGTGTCTTTGGGTCCGCAGGTCCGTGCCCTGGACAGGATGAACACCATCGCCGAACTCGGTCCCCCGTTGGCCGCCGCCGTCCACGTGGCCGACGACTTCGCCCGTCTGGAGAAGTTGCTCTGGCTCTGCCCCGATGCGGCCGAGGCCGCCGTGGCCGGTGCCGATGCCCTCTGCCCGAAATGCCGGTGGATGCCCGACCGTCAGGTGCCCGCGGAGGACTTCAAGAAACTCAAGACTGCCGTGGCCCAGGGGCTTGAGGACCGGTTCCAGCGGTTCAAAGACGCCACCATCTCGGCCATTCTCCGAAAGGCCGCTGAGGGAGGCGCGCCTGGCCTGAAGGAACTCCTCCAGATCGTCCAGGTGGCCGATGCCGACAAACTCGCCAGCGTCCTCACGGACGACCTCGTGGAGTTCCTGCGGAAGTTGCTGTACGATGAGAACCTGGTGCAGGTCGAGGTGTCCCTGGGACCGATTGTCCGCGAAGTGGGAGCCATCGACGACACGGGCGTGGATGCAGCCGTTGAGAAGTTCGGCAAACTCCTTGCCAAGACCCTTAAGGACGCCAAGGCCAAGCATGGCCCCTCGAAGCGCGTGCGGGTTTTCCTGCGGCTGGATGATGGGGAAGGGACGAAGTGATGCCGGAGCCTCACGAGCAGGAGAAAGCCCTTGCCGAGTTCCTCGCGCGACACGTCAGGCCGTACGACCCGGCCACGGACGATTACGACCGGCCGCCGTTTGCGGCCGATGTCAAAGAGGGCAAGAACGACCCAATCTACAACGCCCACTCGTACCATACCAAGGTTCCGCCCCGCGGCATCATCCCTTACATCCTGCACTACACGCGGCCGGGAGACCTCATACTGGATCCGTTCTGTGGCTCGGGCATGACCGGCGTGGCGGCGCAGATGTGCGCCGACCCGCCGGCGGACATCCTGGAGCAGTTCCCGGACCTGAAGGACCGCGTCGGGCCGAGATTCGCCATCCTCAATGACCTGTCGCCCGCCGCTTGCCACATCGCCTACAACTACAATACCCCGGTGGACGTGGAGGCCCTGAAGCGCGAATTCGAGCTGATCAAGGCGGCAGTCGAGGACGAGTTCGACTGGCTTTACGGCACCGAGCACTACGAGCCTGCCGAGGGCCTCTATGACCCTGCCAATTCCGAAGTGTGGGGGCGCCTGAAGAACCCGCCCGCCGGCGGCGCCAAGCATACGCTGCTCGGCGACGAGGAGCGCACTTGGGAACTCATAACCAAGGCCGAGGTCGAGTCGCGGCTGGGCTATCCCGTGACGGAACTGCCGCGCGAGAAAGAGTGGGGCGACCTTGATGTGGCCAAGGTTAACCGGTGGATCTGCATCCCGGCCACCATTCAATACACCATCTGGTCGGACGTCTACCGCTGCGAAGGCTTCGTCACCATCGAGGAACCCACCGGCAAGGTCAGCACGCGAGGTAAGAACGCGGGAAAGCCTATCGTTCGCAAGAAGAAGGTGCAACGCGGATGCGGTAGGGAGTTGTTCCTATGGGATGTTGCAGTTGATCACTCGAATGGCAAGGTGCTCAAGAGCATAGTCTGCCCGCACTGTGGACAGCAATGGTCGAAAAGACAGATTCGGCTCTTGAGAACCGAGCCCGCTGAATGTTCCCATAAGCATCAATCACTTGCCAAACGCTCATTTGCCACCTCACGGCGAAGAGTGGGCGTGAAGGAAATGCAGCGCCTGAACGAAATCGCCGAGGCAAGATGCCCATATCCGAGCCCTACAGACAGAATGCCCATGGGGCGACAGACCCGCAAGACCATGTCGGGCAAGGGGATTTACTCTGTCGATCAGTACTACTCCCCGAGATCCCGCTGGGCTTTGGCAAGGCTCCGGCACGAAATGGTAGGCATTTCTGATACTAGTGTTGCAAGCCATCTCATGTGGGCGTTCACGGCAATTCTCATTTATGCTTCTCGAATGAACCGGCATAACTTTGGCTCTCAGCCGACCCCGTTGCGAGGGACCTTCTACGTTAGCTCCTTTGTTGAGGAGGCCAACGTCCTCCGGCTGCTTTCGGGCAAGATGAAGACACTTGAGCGTGCATGGGCCCGTCTGTCCGAAGCCGTCATCCCGGGCGGCGCCTGCGCAGTTGTTGGCAACGCCACGCGCTTGCCGGTGGAGGAGGGCACTGTTGACTATGTGCTCTCTGACCCACCGTTTGGCGAGGCCCTGCAGTACGCGGAGCTGAACTTCATATGGGAGTCTTGGCTCGCCTCATTTACCGACCTGAAGTCTGACTGCGTCATTAATTACGTACACGGTAAAGACCTGCAATTCTACGCGCACACAATGGGGGCGGCGTTCGCGGAGATGCACCGAGCGTTGAAGCCTGGAAGATGGGCCTCCATCGTGTTTAAAAACACCGATGACAGAGTGTGGGAAGCAATTAAGCAGGCAGCAACGCAGGCAGGTTTTGACCTTGTCAACGCGCTAGAGTTCGACAAGCAGCAGCGCACATTCAACCAAGTGAACCGTGCTGGCGCTGCCGGGACGGATGTGGTTATGAACCTCTTCAAGCCCAAGATGGCGCGCGCCAGGAACGGCGAGACAGAGGACGGCGGTGGGACGGAGGTCCTGTGGGTCGTAATCCGGGACTACCTGCGAGCATTGCCCGACCGGATTGGTGCCGACCCAGGCACGCACTCTGAGCTATGCCGAACCACGCCTGTGCTTCACTCTGTTGCCATCAAGGGCTTGCTCTCGCAAGGGCTGTCTCTGCAAGGTGTCACCCCTGAGGCCGTGGAGGCGGTCTGCTCGCGTCACTTGCGTAGGGTCGGGGGCAAGTGGTACTTCCATGGGGAACAAGTGGCTGGGAATGGCGAGCGCGCTCTGGTTTCCGAGCCGATCGAGATCAGTGACGAGCCCACCGCGATTGCATGGCTCCACCAGCAATTACAGCGCAAACCGATGACGGAAGGGGAACTGAACACGGCATGGAAGGTCGCCACTCTCCGCGTTTCGCTGGACAAGACATTGGGGGAGCTTCTTGCCGAGAGTTTCTGGCGCGACGCTGACTCTAGCCGCTGGCGCGAGCCGACAGAAGACGAGCGGGAGCGGATGGACGACGACCGCTCGATCCGGGTCCTCCACGACTCCGAGCGATTTGCGGCCGGAACCCTGAGACGCAGTACAACTGATTCCGAACGCTGCGAGTGGGTTGATGTGCTCTTCCAAGCGTGCCGTGAGGTTGAGAGTAGTGAGGGCCAAGCCGTGCCGGCCTTGCGTGGCTTCAGTGCGGCCGAAGGCTACCGGCTCATCGGGCGACTGTTCCAGAGCATCCTGCGTGAGAAGGTGCCGGTAGCGGCGTTTGCCAGGGCCGAAAAGCAGGCGCGTGTGACCTCTCAGCGGATCGGCCAGGAAATCCAGGCGCAAGAGGCGGAGGCCAAGGCAAGCCGCGCCAGAAAGAATGGGCCCACGCTCTTTGACCAGACGGGGGATCAATGACCCATCCGCCCGCGGAAATGCTGATGGATTGGCTGGCCAAGCGTCCCGCGGATGCGCGGGCGGCCATCGCCATCGACTCGGACCGGCTCATCAGCGAAGCGGGCCTCCTGGGCAAGCCTGCTCTTGTTGACCCTTCTGGCCGTTCGTGGCAGGTGGCCGTCTTCCGGGGCGACGACCTGGCATTCCGCCTGCGCTTCCGAAAGGCCTGGGCGCAGCCGCCAGTGCTGATCGTCCTGGCTCGCGGGGTAGATGAGAGCGCGAGGATCGACGTGTCGTACCTTACCGACATCCTGGCCCGCAACGAGTCTGGGCCGCCGCTTGACCTTTCGGTGCCGGCGTTCTTCCGCAGGATATGCCCACAGATCAACTTCCCCGTGGTCCACCTGCGGCGGTTCAAGGATGCGCTCCTTGAGCGCCTCGATAACGTGCCGGCCGCAGCCTCCAAAATCATCCAGCGGTGGGGCAAGCCCGACGACTGGGGCCGTGGCCAGGTGGCGGCACTGGTTTTGCTTGCCCACCACCCGGACTTGACACTGAATCAGATCTGGCCGGATGAGACCGACCCGGCGGATTTCATGGCCCACGCCTTGCGTGTGATCCTGGGCCTGCCAGAGTTGGCGCGGCAGCGGGCCATTGTCCTGGAGATGGTCCACGAGGCGGCGCGGCCACAAGTTCACGAACAGGCCCACTGGCTGGACGTGCCGCCGGAGGAACTGGCGGCCTACCTGGTGCTTCGTCGCATGGCCGAGCAGGTCGAATTGCAGAACCCGTCCACGCAACTGGCGGGCTTGCACATCTTCTCGCCCGAAACACCCTTGCAGAGTTTGGAGCCTCTGGCCCTGAAGGTGGCCGAGAAGATAAGGTCCGATGCGAGGACTTGGCGGGCCGTTGAGGCCCAGGCCGAGACATTCCTGACTCCACGGCGGCTTGAGCGGATCTTTGAACTGGTGCCTGCCGTGGAGCCGGAGGGGGGCGCTCTGCCCGTGCTACTCCGGCCCGATGTTGCTCCCGCGATTGCGTTCCGGCAACTGCGGGCGTCGCTTCTTGTGTTCTTCGAGAAGCCCACGGCAGAGGGGGTGGCTTGGGTTTCGCAGTTGGCCGCCCATCCGCTCTTGTCGGGGCCAGCGGACGGCCTTGCTCACAGTGCCGCCCAGTATCGTGCGGGCCTGCGCCTGGCGGTGGCAGTGGGCCGGGTTGAGGGTCGGCTGGCCAGCGCGATACCACGTTTTCCTCACGCGGATGCGCTGCTCGACTGGTATATCGAGAACGGGCACCACCTTCTCGAACTCGACGTCGCCCAGACATGGCACGACTTGAGGGACTGCAAGGACGATGATCTGATTGCGGCGGGGCAGCAGTACCTGTTCGGCGGCGTGGATGACCTCGCCCCTTCGCCCGCATCCCTGAAAGGCCGTGTGCGCGCAAGGCTGGACGAACTGGACCGAGCGTTGGCCGACTTCGTGCGTCAGGACCCGGAGGCGTTCGCCCGCGGCCCGCGGAGTGCACTTGGGTTGCTGGGGCGTGAAGTCAAGGGCACGGCCGAGGGGATCATCTCGGGGGCGGCGCCGGGGCGGGTCTGGGTGCTCGTCTTTGACGGCATGCGGTTCGACACATGGGATGTAGTGGTTCGGCCAATCCTGGCGGAGCACTTCGCGGTTCAGGGAAAGCCCTGTTTCTGCATCCTCCCCAGTTACACCCAGATTGCCCGCACGAGTCTTTTCGCGGGGTGTTTGCCGCAGGAGTGGAAAGGCTACAAGGGCGGTCCCACGAAGGATGAGGCCGTGCTGGTGGCGAGGAACCTTGGTTTGGCGCCGCAGGATGCGAAGTCGAAGTTGCGCTTCGTGACCGAGGCGGACACAACCAAGGCTCGGATGGCGATGGGCGCTTCGGACGCCGACGCCAAGGAAGTGAACGTCCTCATCTACCCGATTTCCGACGAATGCCACGAGTACCGTGGCGACCTGGCCGCCTTCAACAGCAAGATCCGCACCGAGATCGTTGGCGACAAGACGCAGGGCGTGCGTGGCATCCTGGATGATTTGCTGCGGCGCATCCGGCCGGAAGACAACGTGCTGATCGTCTCTGACCACGGATTCACCGAGATGCTGAGCACCGATGGCGTGCTTGTGAGCGAGGGTGAGGCCAGGAACGCCGGCCGGTCGCTTCAGGAGGATGTTCACTATCGGTATGCAAAGGGCTTCCGTCCGGCGCAATCGACGGATGCCGTTGAGGTCCAGCCTGGCGCGGAGACACACTTCGTGGTAGTGGGCGGGCACTGGCTCCGCCGCGAGGGAGCTAAGACCTTCCCGCGCTACTGGCACGGCGGGCTCTCGTTGGCCGAGATGGTCGTACCGGCCGTGGTCTTGCACCGCACAACATCGAAGGAGGCACGCGCAGAACTGGAAGACCTGCCCGTGGGGAGCCTGCGAGTACAGGAGGATGCGGCCGCCGAACTGGCATTCAGCGTGCGCAACAGCGGCAACACGCCAGTCGAGTTCGAGGTGTCGGCTCGCACGAATCTCGGGGAAGAACTGCTCTCTTACAGGGGCAAACTGGCCCTCGGCGAGACCTACAAGGCCAAGTGCACTGCGGTCGGCAGGTATCGTGAGACGCCGGCGCGGGAGGCTGATGCGTCGGGAACGCTGACAGGGATCATCGTGCGTCTGCGGCATACAGACCTGCATGGGGAGTGGCGTGAGGCCCTGGACGGTCTTGTGACCGTCCCCGTCAGTGTCGAGGCAAGGAAGTTCAAGATGGATACGGATGCGCTGAAGGGATTCGACAGCATCTAGCATGTGAGGAGTTCATGACCGAGAACGAGACACAGGGCGACAGTGTAGTGGAGAATGGCGAGCCGACGCTGGAGCGCCCGCCAGCGCTTCCAGACGACCCGCTGAACCAAAAGATACTCCAGAATCTGGGCGACCGGGTGATCCTGAAGCCCTTGACCCGCTGGAACGAAGCGTACAAGGAATTCCCCAGGTATGTCATGGAGTACTTGGTGAGCCGGTACGTGGAGGCCGGCGACCCGGTTGCGGGGCAGCGGAAGATCGACAAGATTCTGTCCGAGCACTACTCCGAGAGCGCCAAGAAGGAACTGATCAAGAGCCGCATCAAGGAACTGGGGGAGTACACCTTGCTCGGCCAGTTGGCGGTGCGGCTGGACCAGAGCAAAGACCACTACTGGGCGGATGTCCCCGCCCTGGGCGATAACACGGTCCGCATAGCCCCCAAGGTGCTGGAGCAGTATGGCGACGTTCTCTTGACGAGCGGCGCATGGGGCACTATGGAGATCGAGTACGATGCGACGTACGAGATCAAGAGCCGCAAGTTCCCGTTCTATGTCCGGGACTTCACACCCCTCCAGTACACGCGGCTGAACCTTGACGACTTCGTTGAGAAGCGGACCACCTTCGGCGAAGATGAGTGGATCGACTTGATGGTCCAGTCCATCGGCTTCAATCCCGCCCGCTTCGACCGCCGGACCAAGTTGCTGATGCTCTTCCGGCTCGTGCCCTTTGTGGAAGCCAACTACAACCTGATTGAACTGGGGCCGCGCGAGACGGGCAAGACCTACACTTTCCGCAATACGTCGAACCGCTCCTTTGTGGTTTCCGGCGGCAAGGCGACGCCGGCAACGCTGTTCTACAACAAGGCTACGCGCAAACTGGGGGTCGTGGGACTGAAGCACGTGGTCTTCTTCGACGAGATTGCGAACACCCACTTCGATGATGCCGAGGCCAGCATCAGTGTCCTGAAGGACTACATGCAGACGGGCAAGTTCAGCCGCGGTGACCAAGAGTTCTCGGCCCAGTGCTCCATCGTTCTCGGCGGGAACATCGACACCGACTTAGAGCGGCGCGAGCCGGAGAAACGGTACAAGCACCTCTTCGAGGTACTGCCGGAGGAGTTACAGAACCCGGCGTTCCTGGACCGCATCCACGGCTACCTTCCAGGTTGGGAGGTGCCCAAGATACGGCCTGAGAACTACGCCCTGGGGTATGGTTTTCTCACGGACTACTTGGCCGAGATCTTCGCGGAACTGCGGCGCCGGAACTTCCAGACCCACGTCAGCGCGTGGGTGGACATGGGTGCCATGACCGGCCGTAACCAGGACGCCATCAAGAAGACGGTGGCTGGCATGCTGAAGTTGCTGCATCCCCACAGGTCACCCGAGACGTTGAAGCGTGAGGAGATTGCTCCCCTTCTGGAACTAGCCGTGGAGATGCGGAAGCGAGTGACCGACCAGTTGGCGAGAATGCTGCCAGCCGAGTTCTCGACAGCGGACTTTCGATACAGTCTTCTGAGGGTGGACGAATAGCACTGGAAGCACGCATCGCCGCATGGGTTTGAACTCTTGGCTCAGTGCATCTGTGTGCGGGGGAAGAACGTCATGTCCAGTTCGGTCCCGTCCGGCGACCACACGCCGTTCTTCTTGACCCTCCGCGGAGGTCCTTGTCGCCGTCCCGCCAGATGACGATATGCTCGAGGCCGTCGGTGTCGAGCAGGACCTTCAGGTTAGCGACCGCACGGGCGCTGCAGCTCTCGGCGTGGTGCTCTTCCGCGGGCTCGGCTCCGTCACCGCCAACCACCTTGGCGGTTCGGCAGGGCAGCAGGATGAAGCCTGGCGAATGAATCCGTTGAACCAGCAGGTCTTGCCGCCGGCCGCACCTACTTGTAGTCGAGGTCCAGTTGAACGACCAGGCGGACAGGACCGGTGACGTTGAGGCCTTCGCGGTAGGTGCTGGTGTAGTTCGGG
>CAZIJC010000028.1:0-39146 GCA_964539385.1 uncultured Anaerolineales bacterium
CGACACCGGCAAGACGGAACTGTACAACCTGGCGGACGACCTCGGCGAGACCAACGACCTGGCCGCCGCAAAGCCCGACAAGGTCGCCGAACTCAGGGAGGCCCTCGCCGCTTGGCGGGCCGACTGCGGCGCCGTCATCCCCGCCGGCTGCAAGGACTACGATCCCACCAGGCCCGTCCGCAAACCGAAGCCCAAGCAGAAGGGACCGTCAAAGTGACCCGCGGACCCGTCCCCCGCGACGGGCTGACTCGACGCCGCTTCCTCACGGGCGCGGCCCAGATTGCTGCGTACCGACCCCTCCCGTATTTGAGGTCATACGGGCGGAAGGGGGGCTTTGCCGTTGCATGGTCACGTGCCGCGCGGTAGCATCTCCCGCTGCTTTCCGTGTATCTATTTTCAGCCTTCATAGGGGGACGCATGCTCGGCAAGATCCTTTCCGCGGGCGTTTTCGGCATCGATGGGTATCGGGTGGAAGTCGAGTTCGACGTCCGCAGCGGCCTGCCGGCGGTGGTGGTCGTCGGGCTGCCCGATGCGGCCGTCAAGGAATCGAAGGACCGCGTCGCGACGGCCCTGAAGAACTCCGGCTACACGTGGCCCGACGGCCGCATCACGATCAACCTGGCCCCCGCCGACACGAAGAAGGAGGGCCCGGCGTTCGACCTGCCACTGGCCCTCGGGGCGCTGGCCGCCACCGGGCAGATGCTTTCGGACCGCCTCAAGGACTACGCCGCCGTCGGCGAACTCGCCCTCGACGGGGCGGTCCGGTCCGTCAAGGGGGCACTGTCGATGGCCATGACGGTCCGGGCCGAGAAACTGCGTGGCCTCATCGTGCCCGCCGCCAACGCCCGCGAGGCCGCCGTCGTCTCGGGGCTGGAGGTCGTGCCCGTGCGGGCGCTCGCCCAGGCCGTCGGGTTCCTGACGGGCGAACTTCCGATCGAACCGTGCGCGGTGGACCTGGAAACCGTTTTCGAGGACGCTCGCCGCGACGACGTGGACTTCTCGGACGTTCGCGGCCAGGAACACGCCAAGCGGGCGCTTACGGTGGCGGCGGCCGGGGGGCACAACGTCGTGATGATCGGGCCGCCGGGGTCGGGCAAGACGATGCTGGCGCGGCGGCTGCCCACGATCCTTCCGATGCTGGGCATCGAAGAGTCGCTCGAGACGACCCGCATCTATTCGAGCCTGGGTCTGTTGCCGCCGGGTGAATCGGTCATCGCCACGCGCCCCTTCCGCTCGCCCCATCACACGACGAGCGAGGCGGGCCTTGTGGGTGGCGGCACGGTGCCCGGGCCGGGCGAGGTCAGCCTGGCCCATCACGGGGTGCTGTTTCTCGACGAACTGCCGGAGTTCAACCGGCACACGCTGGAGGTGCTGCGCCAGCCGCTCGAGGACGGCGTCGTCACGATCAGCCGCGCCGCCGCCAGCCTGACCTTCCCCGCCCAGATCATGCTCGTGGCCGCCCTGAACCCGTGCCCGTGTGGATATTTCACGGATCCCAAGCGCGAGTGCCACTGCACGCCGCGGCAGATCCAGGCGTACCTGGGGAAGATCTCCGGGCCGCTCCTCGACCGGATCGACATCCACCTCGACGTGCCTGCCGTAGCGTATCGCGAACTCAGGGGCCGGACTGAAGGGACGTCGAGCGCCCTGATGCGCGAGCAGGTCCTGGCGGCCCGCGAGCGTCAGGCCGCGCGCTTCAAGAGCCGCCGCATGACCAACGCGCACATGAGCCACCGGCAGGTCAAGAAGCACTGTGCCCTCGATGACGCCGGTGAGAGCCTGCTGAAGCAGGCGATGCACGAGATGGGCCTCTCGGCCCGCGCCCACGACAAGATTCTGCGCTCCTCCCGCACCATCGCCGACCTCGAAGGCTCCGAGAACGTGACGGCCACCCACCTGGCCGAAGCCGTGCAGTATCGAAGGCTGGATCGCAACCTGTTTGCGTGAGGTGTTTCACCGTCTGCGCCGCTTACTCACGTGCGCGGCTAGTCTTGTCAGGTTTAGGCTATCACGGCGTCGGTCTGGGCCTCCAGAATGCTCTTCTCCGAAACGAGTGCGAGATTCTGGAGGTTTGCAAGCGCGGTCCGTTTCAGGAACGTGTCCATCTTGCTGCGGCTTTCAAGGGCATGGGTTGCCTTGCGCAGAATGTGTCTCTCAAGTGGTGCTGTGAGGTCAGCGCCGCTTACGATGCTCAGAAACCGCTCGCGGTGCTTCTTGGTGAAGTCCTCCGCTTCGCGGAGGCGCGCGTAAACCTCGTAGAGGGCGACGAGGTACACGACGGCGAGTTCGACGGCCACCCGGTAGAATCGCAGGTACTCGATGTTCTTGACGTACTCGATGAATGAGTTGGAGTCCTCGCCGTCGGTCTCGTACGCCTCGGCGGCATCGCGGTATGGCCCAACGCGCTTGCAGGATCGCAGGACGAGCAGGAGATTGTCGACAGCGTCCTCAATGTTGTCCTCAGGCGGTGCGTTGCCATAGGTCTGGATGAAGCCCCTTTGTAAGAAGTAGCGGAACCAGTCGGGGGTGTTTCGTGCTGTCAGCCCACCAATTAGGTCGGCCCAACCGCGGAAGTCCTGCTCGAAGAAGTCGTAGGCGGGACCGCTCTTGTTCTCGATGCGGTAGACCTCTTGGTACAGGTAGTAGTCCTGGAACACCTCGCAGGTGCGGTGTTTCTTGCGGTTCGCGCCGTCGCGGTAGTACGGGCCTGCCACCCTGTTCACGAGTGGGTGGATAATCTGGTCGGCTGCAATGTGCGTAAGATGGCCCGCGATATAGGCGAGCTTGCAGATATCCGTGTCGTCGATCACGACGCTTTCCCGGCGGTCCACGTCGCTGAACAGAACCTCGGTAAGTCTCAAGGGGAACCGGTTGGGCGTCAGTGCGTGAAGATGGTACGACCAGGGTGTTGTCGGCCGGGCCTTGACAAAGCCGTCCACGAGCATGTCCCTGGCCGCGCGGCCCAGGCTCGTGTAGTAGTACAGGTCCGGGCCCATGCTTCCAAGGTTCACGTACGACTTGGGGCTCCCGGCTTCCGGTGCCGTGGCTCCTGGGGGCCGGTTCCGGTCGAGGCGTTCGGCGAACTCGGCGTACTCCGGTACACCTCTCCTCTTCAGTTGCTGGAGAGCTTTGTGGGCGATCAGCATGTGGGCGATATTGGCTGGCATGGTGCCGCCTTTCGTGTCAGAGGGATTCCTCTCCTTGAGAACCAACATACCTCCGTTGGCATCTATAGTCAATGTGCATGTTCAGGGGCCCGCAGTGGCTCTGCGGGCGTAGGAAAGCGTTCGACGCACAGCGGCGCTGGACGCGGCACGGTAGTACGCCGTATACTACGACTCGGGCGCCGCTCGCACGTGCTGTGTAGTATGTGATGAATCAGTGACTCAGCCGGCAGCGCCGCTTACTTGCGTGCGCGGCTAGTTTTGTCACGGTGCTGGTCGGGCGCGCGTGTAATTAGCGCGAGCGTAGCGTAGTTGTGCCTAGCCTCGCGCGTAGTATAGTTGTGACTAGCCGCGAGCGTAAGCGAGCGGAAGGGCAACCCATGGCGCACGTCCTGGCGTACTTCCTGACCTGGACGACCTACGGGACGTGGCTTCCCGGCGATGCCAGGCGGTGGGTCGATAAGAAGGGCTCGGCCGAGACGCCGTACCGGCAGGGGGATCCCGAGCGGGTTGCCGTGGCCCGGCGTCGCATGAAGCAAGCAGCCGTTTGTCTCGATGCCGCTTCGCGCCAACTCGTCGACGCCGCGATTCGCGAGACGTGCCGGGTCAAACACTGGCCCCTTCACGCCCTTAACGTGCGGTCGAACCACGTGCATCTTGTCGTGACGGCCTCGGGGCAAAGCCCCGAACGCGTCATGACGTGCTTCAAGGCCTGGGCGAGTCGCAGGCTCAATCCTGACGCCGGCAGGCGCCGATGGTGGACGAGGCACGGCAGTACACGCTACATTACCAACCCGGCTTCGCTGGCGCGTGCCGTCGAGTACGTGACGAACCAGTGAACGCCGTTCGCGCACAATGATGCCGAAGCCCTGACTAGCCGCGAGCGTAAGCGAGCGGACCGGTATCCCAAGCAGGAGACCATGATGACGGAAGTGCTTCGAGTCGGCTTCATCGGCTTCGGATTCATCGGCAAGGTGCAGGCGTATGCCTACCGGAACCTGCCGCTGTTCTACGATCCGGCGCCGCTGGCGGCGCGGATTACGCACGTCTGCACCAGTTGCCGCGAGACCGCCGAAGCGGGGGCGGCCCTCGTCGGCGCCGATGCCGGCGTCACCGATTACCGCCGCGTTACCGAGAACCCCGACATCGACATCGTCCACGTCTGCACCCCCAACCACCTGCACAAAGACGCGCTGCTGTCAGCCATGGCGCACGGCAAACACATCTACTGCGATAAGCCGCTCGTCGCAAACGAGGCCGAAGCCGACGAAATCCAGGCCGCCCTCGCCGCCTACAAGGGCACCGCCCAGATGGGGTTTCAGAACCGGTTCTTCCCCGCGACGCTGCGCGCCGGGCAACTCGTCCAGGAGGGGTTCCTGGGCGACGTGCTGGAGTTTCGGGCCGCGTTCCTGCACGGCGGAAGCGCCGACCCCCGCGCGCCGCTCACGTGGAAACTCTCGGCGGCCGCCGGCGGCGGCGTCATCGCCGACCTCGCCTCCCACGTCCTCGACTTGGTCCACCACCTGCTCGGCGACTACGAGAGCCTAGCGGCAGCGACGCGCATCGCGTACCCGAAGCGGCCGTCTCCCGACGACCCGTCGCGCATGCTCCACGTGGATGCCGAAGACTGCGTGATGGTCCTGGCCCGGATGCGGTCCGGGGCGCTGGGCGCTATCGAGGGCACCAAACTCGCCACCGGCACGGAGGACGAACTGAGGTTCGAGATCCACGGATCGCGAGGGGCCCTGCGCTACAACCACATGGACCCGCACCATCTGGAGGCCTACGACGCGACCGCCGCGCCCGAGCCGATCGGTGGCCGGCGCGGATGGACACGCATCGACACGGGCCAGCGGTACCCTGAGCCGGCCACCGGGTTTCCGTCGGCGAAGGTCAGCATCGGCTGGCTGCGCGGGCACATCGCAAGCATCGCCCATTTCCTGGAGACGGTGCGCGACGGGCGGCTCGGCGACCCGGGCCTGGCGCAGGGCATCTACGTCCAGCGGCTGATGGAGCGTGTCCGCCAATCGGCCGAGGCGGGCCGGTGGGTAACCGTGTGACCTGCGGTTGAGTGCTGCAAAACCAATGTGACATGCCGGGTGCGACAGAGGACGAGTCTCGCGGGGGCACACCTGCCCGACGAACGTCGCACGGCGAAGAACGGACGGGCGATGTCGAAGACGGCGAACCGGAGTCGGCGGCGGTTTCTGGCGGCGCTCGGCGGCGCTGCGGCCGTGGCCGTGGGCGGACCGTCCGTCGTGCCCGCGTCTGCTCTGGGCAAAGGCGGCGCCGTCGCGCCGAGCAATCGCATCGTGGTCGGCTGCATCGGCGTGGGCAACCAGGGCCACGCCGTCATGCGGAACTTTCTCGCCCAGGACGACGCCCGCGTCGTGGCGGTCTGCGACGTGAAGACGCGGTGCCTGGACATCGCGAAGAACCGCATCGACCGCCGGTACGGTGACGGCGGTTGCGCCACGTACAGTGACTTCCGCCGCCTGCTCGCCCGCGACGACATCGACGCCGTGCTTATCGCCACGCCGGACCACTGGCACGTGCTGATGGCGCTCGCCGCAGCGCGGGCCGGCAAGGACATCTACCTGGAGAAACCGTTGGGCCTCAGCCAGGCCGAGGACCGGAGCCTGCACGCCGCCGTCCATCGCTACGGGACGGTGTTTCAGTTCGGCACGCAGCAGCGGTCCGGGAGCCGTTTTCGCCGTGCCTGCGAACTCGCGCGGAATGGCCGAATCGGCCGGCTTCAGACCATCAATGTCTGGTGCCCCGGCAGCCGCCCGGGCGGCTCGACCGAGATCGTCCCCGTGCCGGGCTATCTGGACTATGATAGGTGGCTTGGCCCCGCGCCGTTCGTGCCGCACACCCGGCACCGCTGCGCCAACAGCATCGTCACCGGCGAGCCGTACAAGATCTGGCCCTTTATCGCCGACTACTGCTGGGGCTGGATCGCCGGCTGGGGCATCCACGCGCTGGACATTGCGCTCTGGGGCGCCGGTCCGGAACTCGGCCCGCCTTTGGAGATCCAGGGCGCCGGCACCATTCCCGACCACGGGGCGTGCGACACGGCCACCGACTGGCGGGTCACCGTCACGTACGGCGGCGGCGTCACGCTGGACTTCACCGGAAACCCGGCGCCGGCTGAGTGGCGCAGGCGCTACGGCAGGATCCGCGACCACGGCACCGTCTTCGAGGGCACCGAGGGATGGGTCCACGTGGACCGGTCCGCCTTGAACGCGCATCCGAAAAGGTTGCTGGACGCAGTCGTCGGCCCGGAAGAGGTTCGCCTGTACCAGAGCCCGGGCCACGTCCGGAACTTCCTGGATTGCGTGAAGAGCCGGGCCGGGACCATCTGCCCGATCGATGCGGCCCTGGAGGTGGACACGCTGTGCCAACTGTGCGCCATCGCCGTGCAACGTGAGCGGCGGCTTCGGTGGGACGTGTCGGCCGGCCGGTTCATCGACGACGAGGCGGCCAATCGGATGCTCGTGCGCCCGATGCGCAGCCCCTGGCACCTGTAGCGGGCGAGGAACCCAGGAGGAGATCACCCATGTCGCACCCCATCAGCCGTCGTCGGTTTCTGAAGGTCTCGGCCGCTGCCGGAGCGTCGCTTGCCTTCACCGGACCCCTGGTGTCGGCGCGGGCGGCCTCGTCGCCCAACGAGAAACTGGACATTGCGGTCGTCGGTGTGTCTGGCCGCGGCGGGGCCAACCTGCGCGGTGTGCGCGGCGAGAACATCGTGGCCCTGTGCGACATCGACGCCAAGCGCCTGGCCGGTGCGGCCAAGCAGTTCCCCAAGGCCAAGGCGTACGCCGACTTCCGCAAGATGCTCGGCGAGATGGACCGCCGCATCGACGCCGTCGTCGTCTCGACGCCCGACCACACCCACGCGCCCGCTGCCGCCAGGGCCCTCGCGACGGGCAAGCACTGTTACTGTGAGAAGCCGCTCACCCACTCGGTGCACGAGGCCCGCACGGTGGCCGACCTCGCACGCAAGAACCGGCGTGCCACACAGATCGGGACCCAGATTCATGCGGGCGACAACTACCGTCGCGTCGTCGAACTCGTCCAGAGCGGCGCCGTCGGCCCCGTCCGCGAGGTCCACGTCTGGTCGGGCGCCAGTTACGGAGGCCAGGACCGGCCCAAAGACACGCCGTCCGTGCCGGAGCACATCAACTGGGACCTGTGGCTGGGGCCGGCGCCCGAGCGGCCGTATCATCCGTGCTACCTGCCCGGACGGTGGCGCGGGTGGTGGGACTTCGGGACCGGGGCGCTCGGCGATTTCGGGTGTCATTACATGGACCTGCCATTCTGGGCGCTGCGGCTGCGGTATCCCACGAGTGTCGAGGCCGAAGGTCCCCCCGTCCATCCCGAGACCACGCCGCGCTGGCTGACCGTTCGCTATGAATTTCCAGCGCGCCGCAGCCTGCCGCCCGTCAAGTTGACCTGGTACGACGGCGGCAAGCGGCCGCTGGCGCTGCTGAAGCAGGACGGGCTCGTGAAGGCGGAGACGCTCAAGACGCCGCTGAACCCGGCGAAATGGGGCAGCGGCGTCCTGTTCATCGGCGCCAAAGGCATGCTCCTGGCCGACTACGGACGCCGCCTGCTCCTGCCCGAAGCCCGGTTCGCCGGTTTCACGCCGCCCGCGCCGACCATTCCCAACTCCGTCGGCCACCATGAAGAGTGGCTCGTCGCGTGCAAGACCGGCGGGGCCACGACCTGCCACTTCGGCTACTCCGGTCCTCTTACCGAGACGGCCCTCCTGGGGACGGTCGCCTTCCGAACGGGCGAGAAACTGGCGTGGGATGCCGAGGCACTCAAGGCGACCAACTGTCCGAAGGCGGATCGATACGTGAGGCGGCCGTACCGAGCGGGCTGGACGCTCTGAAGCAGTTTACGCTCGACGGTAGCAGCGCTTAGCGCGGTGGGTCTCCCGACCCGGCGCGCACCGACTCCAACGGCGCATCACGCCGGGGCGCCCGGCAGCAGGTCGGGCGTGACCATCCAGAGGAGGTGCCGACCGGCGGACGCGTCGCCTTCGAGGCACGCGACGGCCCCTTCCGCGAACTTCAGCGTCTCGGCCGCATCGCTGCCGGTCAGCAACCGGGAGGCCAGGTGGTCCAGGAAGGGCAGGTGGCCGACGACCATCAGGTCGTCGCCGGCCCGGTCGATGTCGCGGCGGACGGGGTTGATGTCGTGGTTCGGCGCAAGGTCGTCGCGCTCCACGAGACCTTCTGCCGCATCCACGGCCGCCGACAGGATCGCCGCCGTCTCGCCCGCCCGCGTCTTGGTGCTGTGCCAGATGCTGCCGACCCGCAGGCCGAGTGGTTTCAGAAACGCCGCTACCTTGCGAACCTGCTCGCGACCCTGCGGCGAAAGATGCCGCGCAGGGTCTTCCTGTTTCGACCTCGCGTTGCCGTGCCGGACAAGATAGACGCGCACACACCCTCCTGCCTGAGCAGTCGTGCCGAACAGAGCCTCGACAGGCGCCTCAGACGATCTCGGCGGCCCTGGCGTTGTCGCTGGTACGCAGAACGACGGTAGCCTCGGGGGCGTCGCCGACCGTGGCCAAGGCAAGATGGATGTTGATGCCGGCGTCGGCCAGTTTGTGGGCGATCTCGCTGAGGGCGCCCGGCCGGTTCTCGGCCTTGATGCAGATGACTTCCTCCCACCCGCAGTGCTCGACGCTGTCGCGGACGGCGGCGCACGCCTTCTCGTTGTCGTCGGTGCACGCCAGCAGTTTGCCCTTGTCGCCCTCGACCCACGCGGCGAGGGCGACAATGTTGACACCGGCGTCCTTGATCGCGTCCGTTACCTCAGCCAGCCGGCCGACCTTGTCGGCGACGGTCACCATGATACTGTTGCACACGGTTGCCATGGGGAGTCCCTCCTTTGCTCTTGGATTCGGGTTCCGCCTCGTCTTGCCCATTGTAACGGATTCGTGCTGAGGATTCGCGGAAATCCCAGCCGACCCGCTTCGGGCGCCTGGTGCATGAATCTCGTCTTGACACTCCAGCCGGCCCGCGTTCAAATCACCCCCACACGAACTCGCCTACCCAAAGCACAAAGGAGGCTGCTTATGCGCTGCGGGCGCTGCGCGGGCGTCTTTCTGATGGCGTTGACGGTTCTGCTGGTCGCCGCCGTGGCACTCGGCGCGGAGAAGAACATGAAATCCGGCGTCACGGTTCTGGCGCGCGCCAAGTGCGACCCGAGTTACGTCCTCTATTCCAGCCGCCAGACCGAGGCGGCCCGCCTCATCCGTCTCGACGGACGCGAGGTCCACCGTTGGGACTATCCGCAGGGCAAGACCTGGCACTATGCCGAGATGCAGCCCGACGGCCACCTCGTCGCCATCATCAAAGACGTGATGATCCTGGAACTGGACTGGGACAGCAAGTTGGTCTGGAAGGCCGCGATGCGGGCGCACCACGACTTCGCCCGTTTGCCCAGCGGCAACACGCTGGTCGTCTCGCGGCGGACCATGAAGCATCCCTGGAAGGACGAGGGCAAACTCGCCTGCGACATCCTCGTCGAGGTAACGGCTGGCGGCAAGACCGCCTGGGAGTGGAAGGTTGAGCAACACGCCAAGGAAATCGCAGCCCTCGTCGATTTGCGCATCCCGCCCTATGAGAAGTTCTGGGACTGGCCGCACGTCAACACGATTGAGGTTCTGCCCGACAACCCGGCCGCAAGGAAAGACCCGCGCTTCCAGGCGGGGAACCTGCTCGTGTGCGGACGCCACATCAACGTCATCTGGGTCATCGACCGAAAGACCGACCGCGTCGTCTGGGCGTGGGGACCGGGGCAACTGCTCGGCCCGCACATGCCCACCATGCTCGCCAGCGGCCACATCCTGGTCTACGACAACGGGCAGAATGCGGCGGACAGCGTCCGCGGCTGGACGCGCGTGCTCGAACTCGACCCGCTCACCGGAAAGATCGTCTGGGAATATAAGGCCGATCCGCTGAAGAGTTTCTATTCGCCGTCTCGCGGGTCGAGCGAACGCCTGCCGAACGGCAACACGTTCATCGCGGAATCAGATTCCGGCCGCCTCTTCGAGGTCACACCCGCAGGCGAGACCGTGTGGGAGTTCCTGAACCCCGAACGGCGGAAGAACGGCGGGCGCATGGCCCTGTACCGGGCGCTGCGGTATCCCCGCGACCTTGTGGATCGTCTGCTGGCCGAACACGGCGGCCGCAAACTCAAGGAATAAGTCCCGGACGGCTCGTGCGGCCGGCATCTGGTGGGCGGGGTGCGGGCGTGTCGCTACTTCGCCCACGGCGGCAACTGGACGGGGGCGACCTCCAGGCCCGACTCCCACCGGGCGAGCAGGTCGCGGTGGGCCTTCAGGTCGGACGCGAAACCGGCGTCGGGCGCCAGGTTCTTCGTCTCGCCCGGGTCGCTCTGCATGTCGAACAACTGCTCCACCGGGTCGCCCTTGTAAGCGATGTATTTGTATCGGGGCGTGCGGATCATGCGCCCGGTGACGGCGACCTCGGCCGGGACGAACTCGCGCCACGCGGGCGACTTGCCTTCGAGCACGGCTTTCAGCGACCGGCCGCGCATCTTCGGCGGCGCCTCGATGCCGGCGTAGTCGCAGACGGTCGGCAGGATGTCGAGCCCGCTCACCAGGTGGGCGGCGTCCTGGCGGTTTTCCTGGATGCGGCCGGGGCAGGAGAAGATGAGGGGGACCTTGGCGGCCTCGTCGTACAGGTAGTTCTTCGTGACCAGGTGGTGCCGCGCGCGGCCTTCGCCGTGGTCGGCCGTGAAGACCACGATCGTGTTGGCGGCTTCTTCGGAGTCTTCCAGGGCCTGGAGGGTGCGGCCGATCTCGGCGTCCACCATCTCGACCATGCGGTAGTAGTTCCAGATGTAGTACCGCCACTGCTCGTCGGACCACTCGGGCCGGCGGCGACGTTTCAATCTCTCCGGCTCGTTCGTATCGTAGTTGAAGTTGGGCGGCAGTGGGGGCAGTTCGTCGGCCACCGCATCGTAAAACACCATCTCGCCGCTCTTTTGGTGCATGCCGACGAACTGGCACACGTCGTGCGGCTGGAGAAACGAGGCGATCATGAGGAACGGCTTTCCCGGGCGGCGGCTGCGCAGGTACGCCTGGCAGGCCCGCGAGACGTCCGCATCGCACACGCCGCCCTGGCCGCCTATGCCGGTCGCGATGACGTTGAAGCCGGGGATGTCCGCGGCAAACCCCGCCGGCAGGTGCCACTTGCCCGCGTAGACGGTCTCGTAGCCCGCCTGGCCGAGCCACTGGCCCATGTTCGGCAGCGTCGACCGGATGGGCCGCCCGTTGACGACCACGCCCGTCTCGGTCGTCGGTCGGCCGGTCATCATGACGCTGCGAGCGGGTGAGCACAGCGGGTTGGCGCTGTAGGATTCCAGAAACGCCACCCCCTGCCGCGCGAGACGGTCGAGGTGCGGCGTCGAAAGGTCCTTGCATCCGAGGGCCGACAGGGTGTCGAGCCCTTGCTGGTCGGTTATGATGAACAGGAAGTTCGGCCGGCTTGCGGTCGCCGCGCCGCCTGCTCGCAGTGCGGGCGTGCAGCCGATCGCCGCCGCCGCCGCACCCGCAACGCCGGCCTTCAGAAAACCCCGCCGCAAGACGCCTGCGCCGGGTCTTTTCGCCTTCTCCGTGGGCCGAGTCATGTGGCCTTCCTTCTGGCCTTCGTTCGGGCACGCGCCTTGTCGAGTCTTTCCTGCATCCACGTTCTCGCCTCGACATCGTAGAGCAGGGCGCGCAGGCCGCTCAGGGCAAACAGCAGTCGCCCACGCTTGTCCACCCAGTATTGCCAGGGCAGAACGCCGCGGCCGATCTGCTGGTACCCGATGAGATGCAGTTTGCGGCTGGCCAGTTCAAACTCCTTCGCCTCGCGGAACTCCAGACGCTGGCCCGGCTTGACGAGGTCCATCTCTTCGAGCATCGTGAACCGCAGGGGTTGGGTCTTGGCGCCGCCGAGCCGCTGAACGGCGCCCAGGAGCGACCAGTTGCTCGTGACCGGGCCGGAGGCCTTCTGCGTGCGGCGGCGCCGGCCGAAGCGGACCTCGACGCGGCCGCCGGAGACCGTCCCGGTTTCCGAGAGGTGTGTGCCCGTGGTCGGCTGGTCGTCGAGATCGAGTATCTGCGAGGTGAGCGTCCAGGATTTCGGCGTCGCGAGCACGTCGGCCGCACACTCGAGCACGGCGCGGGTGCGGCGGCAGTAGCCGGGTTGCTCGACCACGTCCAGGTCGACGCTGAAGCGCACGCCGTCGGCCGTCGGCTCGCGTTTCAGCCGCAGACTGCCGCCCATATATCGCTGGACCATCCACAGGCGGTACGTGTTGGTCCACGTGCCGTTCGGGTCGAAGGCTTCAGCGGGCGGCGTGAAATCGTTCAGCTCGCCCAGGCTGTGCAGATGCTCGAGCGTCAGCGGACGGGTCCGAGCGGGATCGGTCTGCCGCGAAGGTCTTCTTGGTTTCTTCGCGCTGTCCTTCGTCGCCACCGTAGATGCCCTTGGACGGGATTTCTCGATCACCACTATACCGCGCGGCCCGAAAGGGTCAAGCCTGACGCTGGAAATCCGCGACGCCTGCCATGGTTGTTCCGAGTTCGGAGGAACCGTTCGCATTCGTCGGCCGATTCTGCTATCGTCGCCGGCCGGAGGCTTTTCGATGTGCCGGGGTGTCTGCCTGCGCCGATCCAGTGGCAGGCGGCTTGAGAGGAGATACGCCATGGACAGGAAAGTTACGCGTCGCACGTTTCTCAGGGCGTCCGGTACGGCTACCGGCATCGGCTTGGCGGCCGGTGTTCTCGGCGGCCGCGCCCGCGCCGCGCCCAGCGAAAAGGTGAATCTCGGCTTCGTCGGCGTCGGGCCGATGGGCGGCGGACACCTGCGGCGCTATCTCGCCTTCCCGGACGTCCGCGTTACGGCCATCTGCGACGTCAATCAGCGGAAACTCGACGGCGCGGTCAAGAGCACCAAGGGCTCGGCCACCGGCTACCGCGACTTCCGCAAGTTGCTTGAGCACAAAGACCTTGATGCCGTCGTGGTCGCTCCCCCGCCGCACTGGCACGCCATCGTCGCCGTCGCCGTCTGCAAGGCGGGCAAGGACGTGTTCATCGAGAAGCCCATGACGCAGACGGTCGGCGAGAGCCGGGCCGTCTGCAAGGCCGTCAAGGACCACGACCGCATCTCGCAGGTCGGCACGCAGATTCACGCGGGCGACAACTACACGCGCGTTGTCGAGATCGTCCGCTCCGGCATCCTCGGCCATGTCAACTGCGTCCGGACGTTTATGAAACTCGACCAGACGCACAAGGGCATCGGCACGGCCAAGGACTGCCCGCCGCCCGATTTTCTGGACTGGGACATGTGGGTCGGCCCGGCGCCGACGCGACCGTACAATCCGCTCATCACGAAGGGGGCGTACCATCACTGCTCGTTCATGGCCTTCAGCGGCGGGTGGCTGCCCGGCATGGCCCCCCACATCATCGACCTGCCCATCTGGGCACTCAATCTGGGCCTGCCGACGCAAACGAGTTGCAGCGGCGGACGGTTCGTCCTGGAAGACGGCGGCGACTGCCCGGACCTCCAGGAGGTCCTCTGGCAGTATCCCGCACTGACGATGACCCACATGATGAACCTGACGAACTCTTACGGATGGGACTTCCACGGCACGGGCCGACGCAAACGCCGCCTTGGCATCTACTTCCACGGCGAACAGGCCACGCTCTTCTGCAACTACAGCACCTTCACGATCGTGCCCGAAGACGACCCGAAGGCCGAACTCCAACTCCCCGACAAGACCCTGCCGCGCTCCAAAGGCCATTACCGAGAGTGGATCGATTGCATCAAGAGCCGCAAGCAGCCGTCCTGTAACGTCTTCTACCACCACAGGGTTAACGTGCCGTGTTGCCTGGCGAACCTGTCGCTCAAACTTGGCCGCTCCATCCAGTTCGACCCGAAGACCGAGACGGCCGTCGGCGACGACGAGGCCAACCGTGCCTTCACGCCGACCTACCGCAAACCGTGGACACTGGGGTAACCGTGAGGTGAGCGCGTGAGCGGTAGTCTGCGGCTTCGGCGCCTGACGGAGCGGTCCGCCATGATCGACGGCCTTGCTGCGCGGGGGCTTGCCGGAGAGGCGGCCGCCGCCAAAGCCGAACGGTTCGACCGGTGTGCCCGGGCGCTCCAGCGTGCCGGTGTGAAGCCGGACGCTGCGGCGCGGGCGCTGTTCGTCCCCGGCCGCATCGAGGTCCTCGGCAAGCATACGGATTACGCGGGCGGCAGCAGCCTGGTGGCGGCGCCCGAGCGCGGGCTCTGCCTCGTTGCTGCGGGCCGCGACGACGCGACCGTCCGCGCCGTTGCGATGGATTTGGACGACGCGTGCGAGTTCGCCTTCTCGGGCGACCTCGCGCCGACCGTCGGCCACTGGTCGAACTACCCGATGACCGTGGCTCGGCGCCTGGCTCGCAACTTCACGGGCCGCCTGTGCGGGGCGGACGTGGCGTTTGCCGGCGACCTGCCCGTCGCAGCGGGGATGAGCAGTTCCAGCGCACTGGTGGTCGCGTTCTACCTGGCGCTCGCGGCCATCAACCGGCTCGACGAGCGAGCCGAGTACCGCGAGAACCTCCGTGCGCCCGAATCGCTCGCCGATTACCTCGGCGCCGTCGAGAACGGGCAGACGTTCGGCAGCCTGACGGGCGACAAGGGCGTCGGCACGTTCGGCGGCAGCGAGGACCATACTGCCATGCTCTGCTGCCGGCCCGGGATGCTGAGCCAGTACGCGTACTGCCCCACGCGGCCGCAGCGTACGATTCCGCTGCCTGCCGCCTACACCTTTGCCATCGCTTCGAGCGGCGTTGCGGCGGAAAAGACCGCAGGGGCCATGGAGCGGTACAATCGGTCCTCGCGGCTGGCGTCGGCCGTGGCGGCGGCCTGGCGCGACGCCACCGGCCGCAGCGACGCGACCATCGCCGACGCTCTCGCGAGTTCCGACATCGCTGAAACACTCCCCCGCATGCGTGAGGTCGTCGCGGCGCCGCCGGCGGGCGGGCCGTTTCCGTGGGAGGAACTCGACGGGCGGTTCGAGCACTTTTGGGCCGAGAGCGTCGAGATCGTCCCTGCGGCAGGCGACGCGTTGGTTGCCGGCGACCTGGCCGAGTTTGGCCGCCAGGTGGATCGTTCGCAGTACCTGGCCGAAACGCTTCTCGGGAACCAGATTCCGCAGACCGTTTTCCTGGCCCGAAGTGCCCGCGAGTTGGGTGCGGCGGCCGCATCGGCCTTCGGGGCAGGGTTCGGCGGCAGCGTGTGGGCGATGGTTCGCGGCGACGAGGCGGCCCCGTTTCTGGAAAACTGGGCGGCGAGATACCGCGAGGCGTATCCGGCGGACGCGGCGAACGCCTCGTTCTTCCTCACGCGGCCAGGGCCGGCGGCGTTCGACTTGCGGGGGTGATGGGCGCAGCGAGGCGATCTGCCGGCCCGTTTACATGCCGCTCGCTCCATAACACTTACGTCAATTTTGAGGTTGCCGAAACCCCGAAATGCGCGCTTTTTTTGGCTCGGAACCCCGTTTCTGGCCCGTGAGGGGCGATTTGCCCCTCGAATGTTAAGATAGGTAAGGCAAAACGCGCTGGTTTTTGATCGGTTTTTGCGATTTTGGTGTCCGTTTTGGTCCGTTTTTGTTCGGTTTTGTTCCGTTTTTGAGGGGTTTTTGAGGGGGCAAAATTGACGTAAGTCACTATGCCAAAATGGCAGCCGGCGCGCGCGGCCGCGAAGGGGCCGAAAAGTTGTTAGAGTTCTAACAAAATCGAGGGAGGGGTCGGGAGATTGTTAGAATTCTAACAATCGGGCCGAAAACGGAGCGCGCATTGCGGATTTCGGATTGAAAAGCAACGAATAACAGGCCGGTGGGCAGGCTGGCGGGAGCCGTTCGACCTCAACGGTTTGGCGTCGCTATGGGTGGTCTTGGGATGTGAATTCGCCTACGTCTCGGCGTTGCGGCTGTAGTGGTCGCCTTGGTTGGCCGGAGACTTCTCGACGCGTGCCCGAGCCGGCCACGCTCGCGGTGGTCGGCCCAGCGTCTGTGGCGATGGTCGTGCGACGGGTTTAGTTGCCGGTGGCCGCCTTGAGCAGTTGAGCCGCCTCCTGGCCCTGCGGCGTGTCGGGCCACTTCTTGGCAAGGTCTGAGAGGATCCGCCGCGCGTTCGTCATGCTGCCGCTCTTCAGGTAGTTCTTTGCCAGCGTGAGCCGGCGCGTCAGGTTCTGTTCGAGGATCTTGGCCTTCTTGTCATCGACGGGAGGCGCTGCCGACGCACCCGCCTTCGGCTGGTTCAGCGGTTGCGCCATGGCCCGGCCCATGGCTTCGCCGGTGTCCATATAGGTTTCAGCGTTGCCGCCGTAATGGCTGTTGGAGGCGCCGCCATGACAGAACGGATTGGAATAGACAGAGGCCACATTGCCCTTGAACTCCGGATACTTGCCGCTTCTGCCGTCAACCGCGAGTTGGGCCTGGAGTATCTTTCCCTCATTCCCCCCGGCGTTCTTCTTGGTTTGGCCAAGGGTGGCACAGACGAACTTCGCGCTGGGAGCATTGAAGTCCTTGCGCAACTGCTTGATGAAGTGGACGAGATTCTGCTCGTAGCGGCCGGCATGTGCGGCATTGTAGCGATCCTTGTCGCCCTGCCAGAAGAAGAACCCCGCGACCTCGTACTTCTTCGCCCCGGGGTAATACTTGTCGAGTTCCGCAAGCACCGTCTTGGCACGGGCGACGTCGCCGTCGTACTGCATGCCGGCGTACCAGCCGATCTTCTTCGGCTCCGTGCCTTTTTCCCATTTGGCCGGCGAATCCTTATAGCCCGCGTAGACCATGGTCTTGCCCTTCTCTTCGACCTCGTAGCGCTCGCTGCCCGGCGGGAGCAGGTCCCAACCGAGGCTGCGGTTGCCGGTGCAGCTTTTGAGGATCATTACGGGCGCATCCGTGACATGCCCCACATAGTGCCCGATTCCGTACTCCGGGCCGATGTTTCCCGTGATGGTCATCCATTGGTTGAGGCACAGCCGCGTCGTTCGTGTGCCGGTTCCCGCGACACGCACATTGCGGACATCCTTCCGCTCGGTCCAATTGCCGGCGTCATCCACAAGGTATGGGTATTTCTTTTTGGCTTTCACCGCATGCTCAAGGGTTCCTTCCCTGTCTCCGGCAACTTTACCAGCACCCAGCATGTTGGACTGGCCCAGCAGAATGTAAACCTGCACGGGTTTGCTCATGTCCGCCGGCTTGCCGTCCGGGTCGGGTAATTGGGCTGGAATCTCCAGAGCCGCGGCGGGTAGGACGAGCAGCGCCATTGCCAGCGCGATGAGAGCCGATACGATTCCGATTCGGTTACTCCGGGTCATGGCTTGTCTCCTGTTTTGAGCCTGTTGCACCCCCCCCCCCTGACCGACCGCCGACTCCCTTTGAGTTCGGCTTCAGGCTGGGCAGCATGATTGCCGGGGCGCGCCCCGGCCTACGGCTGTCAAGGGTGTACCGTAATGCGAGACGTCGGGCCGGTCGCGGCCGGTTCGACGCCCAGTTTCGTCGCCAGGTCGGCCTTCCACTCATCGCCGAGTTGCTGGACGGTTCGGCGGGTGAGTTCTTTCCACAGTGCCTCGTTGTACCGGCCCTCGCGGATGGCCGCGTTCACTTTCGGGACGACGTCCCGGCCGTACTTGCCGCAGACCCAATTCAGGAAGTTGGCGGAGACGCGGTAGCTGCCGTCGTACCGGGCGGCCGAGAGGCTCCGCCTCGTGATCTCCGCCCCGCGCGTCTGTGGTTCGTAGAGGAACCACCGGATGTAGTCGGCGATGCCCTCGACGAGCCATCCCGGGGGAGGGGAGGCGCCCGGCTGCCGCCGCGCGCGGCCGTACTGCTGTACGACGTGCACGATCTCGTGCAGCACGGCACCTTTGGCCTCGCCCTTGAGGTTGCGGCGGAACCAGTCTGCCCCACACCGGATGGTCGTGCCTCCGGTTGCCGCCACTCCCCGCATGGTCTTGCTGAAGGCGATTCTGAGCCGCCGCGGGGCCTCGTAGCCCCGGCTGGGCAGCATCTCGACGAGTTTCGGATACCACTCCCGCACGAGCGGCACGAGTTCCTGGCGTGCCCACCCGGTCAGGTCGGGGGTTTGGGAGGTGTCGAGTGTGACCCGGTACTTGCCCCCCTGGATCTCGACGGTTTCCACCCCCTCGCCGGGGGCGGGGGCCTGCACGGGCTGGGGCGGGGGCCCCGCGCGGTCGAGGACGTCGATCTCGCTGAAGAACGTGTTGCCGAAGGGGTCCTCGGCCTCGGTGCGGGAGATGTCGAACAAGAGGTACCGGTACGTGCCCAGGCTGGCTGCTGAGCCCGAGACGCTGACGCCGTATTGCCCGCCGCCCTCGCCCGTCTTCGGGCGGGTGTCGACGGTTCCCACCAGGCGCCACCCGCAGGTCAGCGGGCTGGTCCCGCGCTTCGGCTGCGCACTGAAGCCCTCGGCCTTGCCGTCGGCGCCATAGAGCCGGTAGACCTGCGGCCCACGGGTGTTGGTGTGCCAGGAATAGGTGTTGACGCAGGCGATGTCGATGGCGCTGCCGAGGTCCACGACAAGGCGTCCGCCGTCGGTGCCGGCGCGGAAGAAGAAGTTTGCGGCTGGCACATCCTCGTCCGAAGGGATCCGGCCGTCGTGCAGGGCCGCCACGTCCGCGCCATTCGGGTCCCTTCGCCCCTCGACGATGCTGAACGTGGCCTTGGCCGCCGCATCGTTCCGGGCCGGCTGCGGCACGGTCTTGAACTTGAAGTCGGCCGCCGCGTCCTGGTTGCGGTTGTGCTCGGCCACGATGGTGATCTGGGCATGGGCGGCCATCGCGAACACAAGGACGGCCGCGGCGGGCGGGACGAGCAGCGCCATTGCCGGCGCGATGAGAGCCGATACGATTCCGATCCGGTTACTCCGGGTCATGCCTTGTCTTCGGTTTTGAGCCTGTTGCATGCCCCCCCCTGACCGACCGCCGACTCCCTTTGAGTTCGGCTTCAGGCCGGGCAGCATGATTGCCGGGGCGCGCCCCGGCCTCCGGCTGTCAAGGGTGTACCGTAATGCGAGACGTCGGGCCGGTCAAGATGAATCAGCGGCGGCAGGCCGCCGCACTCCATAGGGGTTCCGGTGAAAGCGGAACCCTCGGCAGGCCGGTTGCATATTCATCGCTTCCTAGTCCCATATAGACTTCAACTCGTGGACGCGCAGGAAGCGCGCCTTTACCTTGCCCTTGCCGCAGGATGCGCTCAGGGAGCGATTGTCATCCTTCGGGATGATACAGCGCGGGAGGTAAACGCGGCCATGGTTGCCGAACACCTCGATGGAAGTGCGGTCGAGCAGAATCCTGAGGCGGATGATGCCCTTCTCGGGTTTGAGCGGCGTCCGAACACCGCCACAGGACAACGTCTGACTCCGGGCATGGTACACCACTTTTTCTCCGCGCAGGTCGAAGACGGTTTCCGTGTCGGCCGCTGGCTCGAACTCGACTTCCACGTCGAACAGGTCTCCTTTGACTGCGGCCAGCGGATTCTCCCCTGCCTTGAGGGTCAGATCGGTCCATTGATGCGTCTTCGCGCGGAGCGTTTCGAGTTCCTTGACCGGATTCATGCGCAGTCGCGGTCCTTCCGGCGTTGAGTGAAGCGTCAACTCCACGGGGACCGTATACTGCTGGTTGAACGGCATGGCGGGATACTTGCCGCCGCGCATCCAGGTGATCTGTACGCGCCGGTCGTTCGGTGCGTTGTGCCAAGTCATGGTGGCATAGTAGTTCCCGCGGATAACCAATGACGCGACACGGTCGGCCGTCACGGCCGGTTTGCCGGAGAGCGTGCAGAACACATGACCGTCAAACGTGCCCACGATGTAGCTGCCGTCAATCAGCACCATGACCCATTTCTTGTTCTTTGGATCGCCGTCAACGGGCAGTTGAAAGAAATCGACACAACCACAGAGTTCATCGCCCCACTTGTCCTGTTCGACACGGCTCTCGAACTTCCAATTCTTCAGGTCCTCGGAACTGTAGAAGCCGACGCACCGGAGTTTTTTCCCATTCTTGTCCGTGAAGTGATCGTAGGTCGGGGCGATCCAGCGGCCGGCAGGCTTGTACCAGAACGGCCTGGGCGTGTCGATGCGCGCGCCGGGGTGAGTCAGGACCGGATTGCCCTCGTAATCGGTCATTGTATAGCCGCGATCGAGCGAATAGGCAAAGCAGAGCCCGCTCCTGGTGCGCAGATAGAACGCCACGAGCACGTCCTCTTTTCCGGTCTTGCGACCCAACTGGTTCTTGCGGTCGATAAACGCTGCACCCGAGAAACAATCGCCCGTTTTGGCATGCGGGAACAGCACCTTGGGCTGTTCCTTCCAGTGCACCATGTCCTTGCTGACCGCGTGCCCCCAGGTCATGTTTCCCCAGGGAAGTGCAACCGGATTGTGCTGGTAGTACATGTGGTACTCGCCCTTGTAATAAATCAGGCCGTTGGGATCGTTAATCCAGCCGCGCCGCGTGGTGAAATGGAATTGTGGACGATACTTCTCCTTGTAGAGGTTCTCGGCGCCCTTGATCGCGTCGTCCTGGCTGATCGTGTTCCAGTGCTTCGGCGCAGGGTTGATGTTGATGACCATCTTCTGTCCCTTGAACCGGGCGACGTCGAAGAAGGCCCACCAATCCGGTTTGTCTTCCGCCAGCGGGATGCCGAACTGCCCGAGCCATTTGCCGTCCACCGTGAGGGTCATCCTGCGTTTGGGCGCGCGGTTACCGACGGGGAAGTTCAGGTAGCGTTTTTCGAGCGTCATTTCCACGGCCGGCCTGGGCGCTTCGGCTGTCGGCAGGTCTTCCGCGGCCCAGGCGGCGGAACACGTCAAGAGCGCGGCAAGGCAAGCCATTCGATTCATCCGTATCTCCATGCGGTTCGGGCCGGGCAGTTCCGGGGAGGCAATGCCCAACTCGGCCAGGCCGCAGGCCCTCAGCATGATTGCCGGGGCATGCCCCAGCCTACAACAACGACGAACGCTGAACAAGGAACATAGAACAGCCACAGGCCGCAGGCTGCAAGGTGCAAGAGGGTAGTTGGATCGGTGGCGTGTCGCTTGAAGCATGGGGGTTGAGGCCCGGCACGAGAACGGCGCCGCGTCGTAGACGGTTGGTCGTGGAGACGGGTCCGTCTTACGGGCCCAAGACCCATTCGATGAGCCCGGGAGTCGTCAGTGCCCGGTCCCAGGCGTTGTGCCCGCCCGACTTGTATTCGGTGTAGCGGATGCGGCGACCGGCCGTCTGCGCCAGTGCCTCGAACATCTTACGGGAACCGCTGACGGGCACGATGCGGTCATCCGCCGAGTGGAAGATCCAGATCTTCAGGTTCTTGATGCGCGCTGCCTGCGACGGGTCGCCACCCCCGCAAATCGGAATCGCGGAGGCAAAACGCTTCGGGTACCGCGCGATGACGTCCCACACCCCGTAGCCACCCATCGACGCGCCGACGACGTGGACCCGCTTCGGATCAACCGGGTGCGCCGCGGTCACCTTATCCAGCAGTTCCATGAGGGCGGCGACCGAGGGCGACGGTTTCTCGGGCAGGGTGTGGGCTCCCGTGCCCGCCCCGCGGGGCGAGACCCAGTTCTGCCCCTTCACCGCAACCGGCCTCAGGACAAAGCACGGATGCTTCGCCTGGTGCTGGTCCTTGTAGAACGCGCCGGTGGGCATGTTCGGCCCACCTTTGCCGTTCGATTTCAGGCCCCCGTGCAGCCAGATGACCAGGGGATAACGTTTGCCTTTGTCAGGCGCCTCGGGACGGAAGAGGTAGTAGTGGATCGTCTGGCCGGCGACTGCCGTGAACGGGAGGCGTTCGGTCCAGGCCCCCTGCACGTCCGGGCACGGGACCAGGAAAGCGACGGCCGCGACCGCGCAGAACAGGAATCGACGACTCGGCATGCACCTCTCCTTCCGGACTGGGTGTCTGGCACGGCAACGCCGCTTCCTGCGCGGCCCAAGGGCGCGGTGCTCAGGACCGGGCGCCGCGCGCCACCGATGAGAACCCACTGCCTGGGCAGTTCCGGGTGACAGAGGTCTTATCTCCCTTCGCCCTTCGGCTTTCGGCCCGGCAGTTCCGGGGAGACAATGCCCAAGTCGGCCAGGCCGCCTGCTCACAGATTGTTCCCTTCCCGTCATGGCCGTACGGTAATGCGAGATGTGATGTCCGTCAAGGTGAATGACCTGCGGCAGCGCCGGGGGGTGTATCCGGGCCGTGGCACATGGCGGTTGGGTCTGGGCCGCGGTGGGCAAGATTGCCCACCGCGCGAAGCGGGGGGATTCCTTGCCGGAATCTGCGAGACTGTGCGCGGGGTAGTGTGTTTAGGGGGGCATGACGGCGCCTCGCCGGGGGGGGAGTGCGCCGGCGCACGGTCCGTTGGTTTATCTAGAGGACCTCCGAGTTGAACGGCACAAGGTGGGTGATTGCAGCGTTGATCTTGCTGGCGGCGGCGGTCCATGTGTGCGCAGGCGCCGAGGGGTCCGACCCGGCGCTCGACAAGTACTACAACGCCAACGCCTTGTGCCGTCGTGGTCTGTATCCGCTGGCGATCAAGGACTTCGAGGCGTTTCTGTCGGCCCATCCGAAGCACGCGAAAGTGCCCCTGGCGCAGTGGGGCCTGGCGATCTGCTATTACAGTTCCGGCGAGATGGGCAAGGCCGCCGCACTGTTCGAAAAACTCGTGGGCAACCCGCACGTCGCCGACCAGGAGCAGTTGCACAACCTGTGGGGTTCCAGCCTGGTGGGCCTCGGCAAGCAGGCCGAGGCCGTCAAGGTGTTCGAGTGGACCGTGAAGCACGCCAAGACGCCCGCCCGAAAGGCCGACGCCCTGGCGGGGCTGACCCAGGCGCACTCGCTGCTGAAGGACTGGGCGGCCGCCGTCCGCGCGAGCGACGCACTCATCAAACTGGCCCCGGCCTCGCCGCATGCCGACCTCGCCCGGTACCAGGGTGGCGTGGCGCGTCTGAACCTCGAGCAGCCCGCCGATGCCGCGCGGGTCTTCCAGGGGCTTATCGGCGCCGCCAAGGACGCCGAACTCGTTCACCAGAGCGTCTATCGGGCGGCCGAATGTTTTGTGAAACTCAAGAAGCCGGCCGAGGCGATCAAGATGTACGAGACGGCCGCAACCACCAAGACGGGCGAGTACAGCGAAGCGGCGTATTTCAACCTCGGCCTGCTCCAGTTCGAGACGGGCGATTACCCCGCCGCCATCACCACGCTGAAGGCTTTCCCGAAAAAGTACCCCGACTCGGCCCTGGCGGACGACGTGAGCCTGTTTCTCGGGCGGTCGTACCTGGAGTCGAAGAAGTACCGGGAGGCGATCTCGATCTTCGAGGGCATCCTGAGCGGCCTGAAAGGCCCGGAACTGAAAGGGCGAAAGAAACCGAAGCGGCCCCCGGGCAGCCCGCTGGTGGTCGGCGACAGTTCGGCGGCGGCCCAGGCCACCCTGTGGCTCATCCGCACCTATGCCCGACAGGGCAAGCACAAGACCGTCCGGGAGTTGCTTGCCCCGGTCGTCCGGAACTATCGCAACGATGCGGCCGCGGCGGAACTGTACTACGAACTGGCGACCGCCGACATGCAGAGCGGCCAGTTCGCTTCGGCCGCCAAGAACTTCGTCGAGAGCGCGAAGGGCAAGCCCCCGCTGCCGAGCGAATCGCTGCGCCTGCGGGCGTTCTGCATGTTCCGGGACGGCAAATGGCGCGACAGCCTGCCGCTGTGCGACTCGTTCTTGGAGAAGTTTCCCGACAACCCCCACAAGGCGGAGGTCCTGTTCCTCAAGGGCGAGAACCTGATGGCGATGGTGCGCATGGCCGATGCCATCGGCGCGTTCGAGGCGGCGTTGGCGGCGGGTCCGGATGAGGCGAAGGTCAAGCAGTCGCATCTGCGAATCGCCCAGGCCTACTACCATCAGAAAAAGTGGGCCGAGTGCGTCGAGAGCCTGGGGCCGCTTCTGGCGGCCGATCCGCCTTCGGTGCCCGACCCCCTGGGCAAAAAGCCTCGCAAAGCGCCCAAGAAGAAGCCCTCCGCGCCCGAAGACAGGCTCTACGCCCAGGTGTGGTTCCTGGCCGGCGACTGCTATTTCCGCCTCCAGCAGTGGCCCAAGGCCATCGAGGCCCTCGCAACGTTTCTCGACCGGCATCCGGGCGAGGCCAACGCCGAGCAGGCACGGTACAACCTTGCCCTGGCCTATCAGAAGGCCGAGAAACCGGCCGAGGCCATCGCGACGCTGAAACCGTTTCTGCAGGGTGGCAAGAGGCCCGACGCCGCGGCCGAGACGCTTCGCATCCGCGCCCTCGTGGACCTGGGCCGCCTCCAGTACGAAACCGGCGACTATCAGCAGGCCGAGGCAACGCTCAAACGCGCCGGCGACCATCCCGACGCCGTCTACTACCTGGGGTGGGTGGCCATGAAACGCAAGAACCCCAGTGCGGCCGTCCAGCACTTCGGCGCCATGACGCAGCGCGGTGATACCCCGCTTGCGACCGATGCGGCCCTGCAGCGGGCGGTTCTGGAGTATCGGTCGGGCCACTATGTCGAGGCGGAAGCCACCCTCACGGCGCTGGCAAAGAAGTTCCCGCGAAACGCCAAGACCGCCGACCGCATCGACACCGTCTTCTACCTCGGTCTGTGCCGCGCGCGACAGAAGAACTACCCCAAGGCCATCGAGAACTTTAGCGACGTCGCGCGCCGCTCCGGCGAGAACCCTCGCGTCCCGGAGGCGATGTACTGGCAGGCGTGGTGCGAGAAGCAGCGCGGCAACGCGCGCCAGGCCGAGTCGCTCTACACGGCGTTCCTGTCGAAGTATCCGGCCGGCAAACTGGCGCCCGACGTGACGCTGGAACTGGCGGAACTGCGGTTCGCCCAGTACCGTGAGCGCGCGAGGCTTGCCAAGACCAAGGGCGGTCGCCGCGAGGCCGCCCCGGACTACGCCGCCATCGTCGCGACGCTGCGTCCGCTGTTGGCCGAAGACGGCAAGACGCCGGCCACCGGCGAACTGCGCAACCGCGTGCTGTACCTGCTGGGCTGGTGCCTGTTCGAGCAGGGCGAGATGGGGCCGTCCGCCCGGTCGTTCGAGACGCTGATCGCGGCCGAGGAAGAGGCGACGAAGGCCGACCGAAACCACCGGATGAGCAACCTGCTGCCGTCGGCATGTTTCCAGGCGGGCGAGGCCCGCAGGCGGATGCAGGAGTTCGGCCCGGCGAAAGAACTGTTCGAGAAGGCCGCACGGCTTCGGGGCACCGCACGCCAGGCCGATCAGGACGACATGCTCCTGAGGCTGGCCCAACTTCAGGCCATCAACGGCCAGTGGCGCGAGAGTGTGCAATCGGCACAGACGTTGCTGAAATCGTTTCCCGACAGCACGCTGAAATACGAGGCCCTCTTCTCCATCGGATGGGCACACGAGAACCAGAAACAGTACGGGCCGGCCCTGTCGCACTACCGTAAGGTGACGGCTGCGAACCTCGCCGACGGCGTGAGCGCCCGCGCCCAGTTTCAGATCGGCGAGTGCTATTTCGCCCAGGGCCAGTACGATGGTGCGATCTCGGAGTTCAACCTCGTCATCACGAAGTACGGTTTTGACCAGTGGAGCAGTCTGGCGCTGCTCGGCATGGGACGCTGCTTCAAGGCGCAGGGCAAGACGATGCAGGCCCGGTCGTACCTCGACGACATTATCCTGAAGTATCCGAAGACGACGGCGGCCGACCTGGCCGCGAAACTCCTGGCGACAATGGGAAAAAAGTGACCTGGTTGGAAAGGAACGGATGCCATGCCTTCTGTCCGAACGATGTGGATGCGAATTCTGGTCGTCTCGGCCGCGTTTGCCGGACTCCTGTTGCTCGGCGACTCGCTGGCCCAGGACGTGCCCGACCCCGCCAAGCCCGCGCCGGCCGTCACGCCGCGAACCCCCGCGGCCGAGGCCGCCCCGGCCGCCGGGCCGAAACCCGGCACCGAGAGCATCTTCGACCTGCTGCTGAAGGGCGGCTGGGTCATGGTGCCTCTCGCCCTGTGCTCGATTCTGGCGGTGGCGTCGGCCATCGACCGGTTCCTGGGTCTGCGGCGTGAGAAGATCATTCCTCCGGGCTTCATCGAGGGGCTCAAGAAGACGTTCGGCCCCTCGGCCGACGTCGACGCCGGCGTCGCGTATTGCGAGCAGCACCCGTCGGCCGTCAGCGTCATCTTCCGGTCGGGCATCAGCCGCCTGACCCTCGGCCACGTGGCGATGGAGAAGGCCATCGAGGACGCCGGCGAGCGCGAAGCCTATAAACTGAAGCGAAGCCTCAAGCCGCTGTCGCTCATCGCAACGGTCGCGCCGCTCCTGGGCCTGCTGGGGACGGTGTACGGCATGATCTCGGCGTTCCAGTCCTCCTCGGCGCTGGGCGTCGGCAGGGGCGACGCACTGGCCAAGGGTATCTACGAGGCCCTCGTGACCACCGCCACGGGCCTGTCGCTGGCCATTCCCGTCCTGGTCGTTTACCAACTGCTTTGCAGCAAGGTGGACGGTTTGGTGGACGACATCGACGAGCATGCCATCGACCTGCTCGAGTACACGATCCGCAGCGGCGCAGGCAAGTAAGGAACGCTTCCATGCGAATCCAACGGACCGCAGATGAAGGCGAGGCGATCATCAACATCTCGTCCCTGGTGGACGTCATGTTTATCCTGCTCATCTTCTTTCTGGCCACCACGACCTTCAAGCAGGAGGAACTGGACCTCCAGGTCAACCTGCCGCAGTCGGCGGCTGACAAGTCGCTGAGCGCGGCGACCAAGTTGATCATCATCAACATCCGGGCGGCCGACCGGCCGGAAGGCGAACCGCTCTACCTGGTGTCCAGCAAGCAGATGACCATCGAACAACTCAGGGCCACCGTGGCCGAGGCCGTGCGCGGAGACCCGGAGCAGAAGGTCCTTGTGCGCGGCGACCGGCGTGCCTTCCACGGCGACGTGGCCGCCGCCGTCACCGCTTGCAGCGAGGCGGGCATCAAGGACGTCAATATCGGCTACGACAAGAAGCCGACCGGATAGTCGAAGGCGGAGATCTCTTGTGAGCGAACAACCGGAGAGCCCCCAGGCCCGACCGCAGCCGCCGTCGGCCGACGACAGACCGCCCCGCGCCGGGTCCCGCCGAAATCTGTTTGCCGTCATCGGCATCGTCTTTCTGGCCCTGGTCATCCTGGCGATGGCCACCGCGACCTGGATCCGGGCCAATCCCGGGGCGTGGCGGGCCTGGACCGACGACCGCGGCATCTACGTGCGCGACGGCGACCCCGATGTGCGCCCCGTCATCTGGGAAACCGCCAGGCCCATCGACGCCGCGATCAATGCCGGCCCCGACATCGCCGACGGGGCCTTCTCGTCGCGCGCCAACTTGGTGGTCTTCACGCGCAAGCCGCCCGGCGCCGAGCACTCCGACCTGTACATGGCCCGTTTCGACGGGCAGAGGTGGTCGCCGCCCGAGCCGATCGTCTTTCTGAACACCAACGCCGACGAGTGCAGCCCCACGCTCAGCCGCAGCGGCCGCGCCCTGCTGTTCGCCTCGGACCGCAAGGGCGGGATGGGCGGACTCGATATCTACGTCTCGTGGTGGGACGGGGCCGGTTGGATGCAGGCGCTGAACCTCGGCAGCAAGGTCAACAGCGAGTTCGATGAGTGCGATCCGTGCCTGTCGCCCGACGAGAACGCCCTGTACTTCGCGTCGAACCGTCCGGAGGCCGGCGCGACGCCCGAGCAGCGAAAGGCGCGGTGGGAGCAAACCGTCGCCCGGCGCGAACTCGGCGACCTCGACATCTTCGTCGCCGAGGGCATCTCGATTCCCAGCCGCAAGAATCCGCTCCGCGACGCCGCCTTCCGAAAGGCCATGATTACGCAACTCGGAGGCAGCCCCGAGACCGAGGAAGCCGTCCTCCGGTCACTCCGTTGGCTGAAGGCCAACCAGGAGGCCGACGGCCACTGGGACATGGCCGCACACGGAGGACAGAAAGGCCAGGACATCGCCGGCACCGCCCTGGCGGTGCTCAGTTATCTCGGGTGGGGCGCGCAGTACACCGAGGAAGGGGAGTTCAACGAATCGCTCTACAAGGGCGTTCGCTGGCTCAAGGGACAGGCGATCCAGCACCAGGGCAACTTCGCCAAGGCCGCCGGCCAGGGCATGTACGGGCACGGCATGGCCACCATCGCACTGGCCGAATCCTATGCCGTGACCAAGGACGAGACCCTGCGCCAGCCCCTCGAGCAGGCCGTCAAAATCATCATCGACGCCCAGAACCGCACCACCGGCGGCTGGCGATACGACTCCAAGCCGCCCAAGACGGGCGACATGAGCGTGACCGGATGGCAGGTCATGGCCTTGCACAGCGCGCGCAACGCAGGGCTGGCCGTGCCCGAAGAGACGTACGAACTGGCCAGACACTGGATGACACAGGTGGCCGCCTCCGACGGCTCCTACGGCTACCAGTCCGAAAAGAAGATCACCCCGGCGATGACGGCCGAGGGAATGTTTGCCCGGCAACTGGTCGGTGCGCGGCGGGCCGAGCGGCGCCAGCAGCAGACCGCCGCCTGGCTCACCGGGCGGCTGCCCGCGGCCAAGAGCCCCGACTTCTACTATTGGTACTACGCCTGCCTGGCCCTCTACCAGCAGCAGGGGCCGAACTGGACCAAGTGGAACGACGCGATCAAGCCGGTCCTGCTGGCCCTCCAGGATGAGTCCGGCTCGTGGCAGGACGGCCGGTACAAGCAGTTCGGCAAGGTGGGCGGCTCGGCCGTGGCCGCCCTCTGCCTGGAAGTCTACTACCGGTACCTCTGGAAACTGGACCAGGAGACCGATCCGGTCGTCGAGGCGAACAAGACGCTCGGACGTGTGCCGGTCGAGTTCCCCGCTGAGCCTGTCGACCTGGAGGCCCGTCGCGTCGCGGCGCTCTCGTCGCCGTCGGTGGACCGGTCGCCTCGCTTCACGCGGCGCGGGGATTTCATCTACTTCAGTTCCGACCGGCCGGGCGGGCTGGGCGGCATGGACGTCTATCGCTGCCGCACCGTCCAGGACGCGTTCCAGGCGGTCGAGAACGCCGGGCCGCTGGTCAACTCCGCCGCCGCCGATTTCTCGCCGTCGCCGGCGTGTCACGGGTCGCTGCTGCTCGTGGCGTCCGACCGGAAAGCCGACGGTGCGGGCGGCCCGCGCCTCTACACGCAGATCGCTCGCGAACTCGTGACCGTTACCGAAGGATGGCGGGCGGTGGTGGCCGAGCAGTGGCTCTTCGGGCTGGAGGTTGCGGCGGCCGTCCTGATCGTCCTCGTGGTCTGGCTCGTCGCATGGGGCCGAAAGACCCGCACGGGCACCCGCATCGCGTGGGGGATGGCCTACGGGTTGGCCATACTGGTCATCGCGTGGTTGGCGCTCGCGCACCATATCCTGGCGCATCCGGAGCGCTGGCGACGCCACACCGACGGCGGTGAGTTGAACGTCCGGGCCGGCGACCCGTCGCTTCGCCGGGTCGTCTGGGAAAGTCCGCTGCTGCTCGACACGAAGGTCAACACGCGGCCGAACATTCTGTCGGTCGCCACGACCGCGCACGGGCGGATGATGGTTTTCTCCCGTCAACTGCCGACCGAGACCGACTCGAACCTGCACATGATGTTCTCGGGCGGCGCCGAGTGGTCGGAACCGGTGGCCCTGACCACCCTCAACACCGAATCGGAGGAGAGGAGCCCCGCCCTCAGCGCCGACGGCACCGTGTTGCTCTTCCAGTCGGACCGGCCGGGCGGACTGGGCGGCCAGGACCTGTACGTCGCCCGCTGGGACGGCAAGCGGTGGTCGGCGCCGCGGAACCTCGGCGAGGCCGTCAACAGTGCGGCCAACGACTGCGACCCCGGGCTCTCGGCCGACGGGCGGCTGTACTTCGCCTCCGACCGCGGCGGCGAGCCGGGCAAACTCGACATCTTCTGCATCGACGGCGTGGACCTCGGGCCGCCGCGCGCCGAGGCCGAGCCGGCCCGGCCCGCCTCCGGCGAGGCCGTTCGCGTTGACGTGTTGTCGTCGCCGGCGGTCGATCGGTCGCCAACCTTCACGCGCCACGGCGATTTCGTCTACCTCCAGTCCGACCGGCCCGGCGGCATGGACGGCATGGACCTGTACCGCAGCCGCGTCCTGGGCGGCGCCATCCAGCCACCCGACAGCGCCGGCGAACGGATCAACAGCATCGACCACGACCTGGCGCCCGCCCTGACGTGCAACGGCTTCGAGTTGCTGATGACCTCCGACCGGGTGTTCAGCCAGCGCCGGGCGAGCCTGCTGTATTCGCAGGTCTCGTGGGAAGTCACCAGCCTGGACGATTGGGACGCGTTCCGGTGGGTCGAGCGGTCCAAGTGGTGGCTCCTGGCGCTGCTGGTGGGCCTGCTCATCCTGGCCGGCCTCCTCGTGTGGTATTTCAAGTGGGGACGCTACGGCCGGCTGGGGCAGTACGCCCGGTGCCTGGTCGTCTCGCTGCTCTTCCACGGGGTGCTCCTGGTGCTGCTGAGCCTGTGGATGATCGGCCAGGTCCTCCACAAACGGACCGAAGGCCCCATGGAGGTGGCCGTGGACGCCAGGGCACTGGCCAGCGAACGGCTGGCCCAGGAGATCCGCGAATCCGTCAACGAAATGCCGAACACCGAGGACATGCTCTACGTCAAATCCGACGTGCCGTATCAGGACCTGCCCGACTACGAGCCGGTCAACCCCACGGCCACGACGATCGTCGAGTCGGACTTCGTCATCCAACGGGCCGACGTGCACGCCGAGGTGCAGCGCGTCGAGATCGCCGAACAGATCCAACTGCCGAAACCCAAGCCCGCCGTCGAGGAGAAACCGGCGCTGCGTCTGGAGCCGGCCGACTTGGCGCTGGAGGAGGGACCCGCGAAGGCCGACGAGGGCGGCGAGGCGCCCGAACCCGTCGAGGTGGCGGTGGCGCCCGTCGAGACGGCCGACCGCATCAGCAAGACCGCCGGCGCCGTGCAGCCGTCGGACGGCAGCCCGCGCAAACGGCCGTCACAGATGGCCGAGGGCGCCCTGCCGCAGGTCACCGGGTCCGACAACGTGGCGGTTGCCAAGGCCACGCCGCCCGCCCGCGCCGTGCCGGAACTCGAAGGGCCGGGGACGGCACTCTCGAAGCGGATTCCCCCGCTCGCGCCGGGGCCGGACGTGCTGCTCGGCGGCGGCCTGGACGAAGGCACCGGCAGGGGCGACGGCAGCGACCGCCTGGACCCCTACATCGGACGCAAGAACAGACGGGCCATGGCACGCTTCGGCGGCGGCGGCGACGACACCGAACGCGCCATCGGACTGGCACTCGAATGGTTCAAGCGCAGCCAGGAGCCCGACGGCAGTTGGTCGCTCCAGAAGCACGGCGGGGCCAAGGGCCACGACATCGCCGCCACCGGTTTCGCAACCCTATGCTTCTTCGGATGGGACATCAAGCACACCGAGAAGGACAAGTACGACTACCAGCAGGTTATTGCCAAGGCCGTCAAGTGGCTCCTCAGCCGCGTCGGCGAGGACGGCGATCTGACGGGAGGCCAGCCGAACGGCATGTACGACCAGGGCATCGCCACGATGGCACTGGCCGAGGCGTACGGTCTGACCAAGGACCCGGCGCTGCGAGAGCCGCTGGAGCGGGCGGTCAACTTCATCATCAAGGGACAGAACGAGAAACTGGGCGGCTGGCGCTACCGGCCGGGCAGCAGAGACAACGACACCAGCGTCGTCGGCTGGCAGGTGATGGCCCTCAGCAGCGCCCGGCTGGCGGGACTCGAGGTGCCCGACCGGACGCTGCAACTGGCGGGGGCATGGCTCGACCAGGTGGCCAGCGGTCCCTTCAAGGGACGTTACGGCTATCAGCCGGGCCGAGACGCCTCGCCGGCGATGACGGCCGAGGGCATGTTCTGCCGCCAACTCATGGGTGTGCGGCCGACCGACGAGCGGCAGGCCGGCTCGGCGGCCTACCTCAAGAGCAACCTGCCCAACCCCGGCAACCCGAACTACTACTATTGGTATTACGCCTGCCTGGCCCTCCACCAGCAGCGCGGCCCCGTCTGGCAGGAGTGGAACTCGAAGATGAAGCCGGTTCTGCTCAATAGCCAGATACGGCAGGGCGGCGACGCCGGCAGTTGGCCCGACAAGGGCCAGTGGACCAAGGGCAAGGGCGGCAAGATCATGTCCACGGCCATGTCCGCCCTGTCGCTGGAGGTCTACTACCGCTACCTGCCCATGTACGCCCTGCCCAAGCCGCCCAAGCACGCCCCGCAGAACGACGAGAAGTAATACTACAGCGCCACTTACCGCGCGGCGGCCTTCCCAGGCCGCCGCGCACGCTTGTGGCCCGGTCGGTGCGGAGACCGGCCGGGCAGAACTTACCCTATCCCGTTTGGCTATCGGCCGCATGAGACGCTTGGCAGGGCGGGCCCGCACGCGGTATACTCCGGCAGACGGGACTTGCCTGCGGCGAAACGTGAGTCCCGCCGCCCGAGGCCGCACGGGATCACCGCACCCGTCTCAGACCACAAGGAGACCGCTAACATGAAAGCCGTCCTGATTGCTCCACGCAAGTACGTCCAGGGCCAAGGCGTCCTGGCCGAGATCGGCGCCCACCTCAGCGCTCTGGGCAAGAAGCCGCTCCTGCTGTGGGATTCCCGCGTCAAGGGCATCGTGGGCGAGACGGTGCTGGCGAGCCTCAAGGAAGCGGGCCTCCAGGTCGTGGACGTTGACTTCCGGGGCGATTCCACCAAGGCCGAGGTGTCGCGCGTCGCACGGATTGCCAAAAAGAGCGGCGCCGACGTCGCGGTGGGCATCGGAGGCGGCAAGACGCTCGACACCGCCAAGGCGGCCGCCGCCGAGGCGGGCATCAAGACGGTCACCTGTCCGACGATCGCCTCCAACGATTCGCCCACCAGTTCCTACACCGTCTGGTACGACCAGGAGGGCAATTGCCTCGGCTTCGAGTCCTGGGGCGTCAATCCCGACCTCGTCCTGGTGGACACGCAGACAATCGCCGAGGCCCCCGTCCGCGCGTTCGTGGCCGGTATGGGCGACGCACTGGCCACATGGGTCGAGGCGGAGGCCTGCCGGCAGACCCGCTCGCCGAACCTGGCCGGCGGCGTCTCGACGGAGGCGGCCATGGCACTGGCGCGGCTGGGATACGACATCCTGATGGAGCACGGCATCGAGGCGAAACGCGCCGTCGAGCGGCACACCGTCACGCCGGCCGTCGAGAAGGTCGTCGAGGCCAACGTCCTCCTCTCGGGGCTGGGCTTCGAGAGCGGCGGCGTGGCCACGGCCCACATGGTTGCCAACTGCCTGCCATCGCTGCCCGAGTGCCACGGCCTGATGCACGGCGAGGAGGTCGGTTTCGGCATCATCACCCAACTGTGCCTCGACAAGGCGTTCGACGCCGACGAGCGGAACCGGATCGTGGACTTCGAGATCGCCGTCGGCCTGCCCGTCACCTTCGCCGACCTGGGTCTGGAGGGCATCGGGCGCGACCGTCTCGCGGGCATCGGCGACATCTGCGCCGGCGAAGGATCGCTGTGCCACTGTCACCCGTTCGAGGTGACCAGCGAGAGCGTTGTCGATGCGATGATCGCCGCCGACGCCCTCGGCCGGGAACGTAAGACGTTGTGCGAGGAGCAGTGATGAGCACGCGCGCCGCGCGGGGTGGCAGGATGAGCACGGGTGGAGGAGGGGGCTCGCGCTCCCGGCGAAGCGAGTCGTCACGGCCGCACAGGTCGGCCAGCGTGGGATAACGGGACCCTCACAAACCCGCCCCCCGGGTCGCGCCGCGATAGACATAGACACGGCACCCAGGTCGGACCTTCCGGAATCGGGCGAGTCCCGACGCCGTGATCCCGTCGCACCCATTGAGATTCAGTTTCGACAACTTCTCCATCGTTGCCAAGTGCGCCAGGCCGGCGTCCGTGATGCCGTGGCAGCCGGCCAGATTAAGGCTTCGCAGTTCGCTGAGGCCCTTCAGGCAGGCTATCCCCGCGTCGGTTACACCCGCGCAACGGTCTAAACCCAGCATGCGCAGCGGTGCCAATTCCGCCACGCGCGCCAAGCCGGCGTCGGTGATCCTACCGCAGCGCCCCAGGTCAAGACTCCGCAGCGCGGGCAGCGGTGCCAGATGCGCGAGCCCCTCATCCGAGATGCCCTCGCACCCAGCGAGAGACAGCGTCCGCAAGTGGCACATGGGTTGTAGATATGTCAGGCCGGCGCTTGTCGCCTTCGATCCGCTGAGATCCAGCCATCGCAGTTGGTCCAGACAAGCCACGTGGGCCAAGCCCGCATCCGTGAACCCCTTGCAGCCACCGAGACGCAGCACCTGCAGCGCCGTCAGCCCTTTGAGATGGGCGAGTCCCGCATCCGTCACCCCGTTCACGCAGAACAGCGCGAGGCGCCGCAACTGCGAAAGGCGTGCCACGTGGCCCAAGCCGGCATCCGTAACACCGGGGCAGTCGCTCAGCCTCAGCGTCTGCAAATGCTCCAAGTCCCCCAAGTGAGCCAGCCCGACATCGGTGACCGCCTCGCATCCCGACAGGTCCAGCCGCCGTAACGCCTCCAGCCGCCCCACATGCACCAGGCCGGCGTCGGTGATGCCCGAGCAACTTTTCAGGTCGAGCGTCCGCAGCCCGCGCACGCTCTCCAAATGAGCCAAGCCAGCGTCGGTGATGCCGTGGCAACCGGCCAGGTCAAGCCTTCGCAAATCGCCGAGGTTTTTCAGGTACGCCAGGCCTGCCTCGGTCACCGCAGCGCAATTGCGTAATCCGAGCGTCCGTAGCCGTTCCAGTTCCGCCACATGCGCCAGACCGGCGTCGGTGATGCTCCTGTACGGATTGGAAACCGATAGGTCGAGCCACCTCAGTTGCTCCAGTTCCGCGAGACACGCCATGTCGGCGTCCGTACGGGTTTCGGGCGCCTGCAAACCCGGGACGCCCTCGCGCTGCAACGCCTCCGCCAAGCGGGCCCATGTCCAGGAGGGCTTCAGCGCGTCGATGGCCACCACCCATACGTAACAGCGCGGGATGGATGCCGTCTCGCCGGGAGGAAACCGGGCCACGTCGCTCCACTGGCCGTCCTCCTCCCGTTCCACGAAGACCCGGCACGGGTGGGGAAACGTGAAGGGACGTGGGCCGAAGCAAGGGGCCTGGCCGGCAGGCCGGCGCTCCTCGGGCTTGGGGGCGCACCCACTCAGCACCGGCACGAGCGAGCAGACCAGTAGACCCGTGGCCCATAACCCCAACGCCCACGAGGGAACGGTTGCTGCCGTCCGGTTCATACCGATCTCCCTGTAAGCACACCGGTAGGAATGACGCAGGGCAAGCCGATGCGTTTCGCGAAAAGGTCTTGCTGACGCCTACTCCGCGGGCAGGACTTCCAACGTAAACTTGTCCACGCTTTCAAGCAAGAGCGCTTACTCGTCCATTTCGATGACCGAGATGGTGTGGGGTTTGTCGTACGTGTTGTCGGCCATTGCGTCGAGGTCGATGTTGGAAACGTAAATCTTGCCGTCGCGCAGGCCCACCTCCGACGGCCGGTCGAGCAGTCCGCCGGCGCCGTCGGTGTTGTCGTTCCTGGCGATGGTGGTGACCTTGCCGGTCTTGCCGTCAACCTTGTGGACGGCGTTGCCGAGGAAGTCGGCGACGTAGACGTCGCCGGTCTTCTGGTCAACCTTCATGCCGTCGCATGACTTCATGCCGGCGCCTTCTGCGAGGACTTCTTGCGAGGCGACCTTGCCCTGGGCGTCGAAGGCGATCTTGATGATCTGTGCGTCGCCGAAGTTGCAGACGAACAGGTTGCCATCGGCGTCGAAGCCCATGCCGTTTGCCCCGACGGCCCATTCCTCGTTCCTGGTCTGGATGGTTGCGATAAGGTGCTTGTCCTTGCCGCCGGGCTCCAGGGCGATGGGCTTCTCGGCGTCGAGTTCCGCCATTTTGAACCGATACACGCCGCTGGGCAGGGGCTTGGCCTTCGGATCGATCTTGGTCTCGGTGACGTAGACGCTGTCGCCGTGGCAGGAGACGGCGTTGGACATGATGAAGCCCGTGACGAGGACTTCGCACCCCTCGGCCTTGCCGTCTTTCATGACGACCCGCACCAGGCGCGACTTGTGCTCCTCGGTGCCGAAGGCCTGGTTGTCGGCGATGTAGAGGTTGCCGTCGGGCCCGATGTCCACGCCGAGCGGCCCGGCTTTCTTCGTGTCGGGATGGACGGGCAGGTCGATGATCTCGGTAATCTGGTCGTTTTTGTCGATTCTGAGCATCTTGGCGGGGTACGTATCGTCGTTGAAGTTCGGGCACGACAGGATGATGTCGCCGGTCTTCGGGTCGAGCGCCATGCCGTCGGGCGTGTTGTACTTCTCCGGCAGTTCGATGGCGAGTTTCGGCTGCTTGAGGGCCGACGCGGGGGTTGGCTCGGAGGGCGTCTCGGCGCAGCCGGCCAGCAGAAGAGCGGCGGCGAGCGCCAGCGCGGTGGTTCTCGCAAGAGGCGGCAGTGTGTGTCGGTTCCATCGTTGCATCGCAGGCTCCTTTGCTCCAAGAGGACGGTTCATCACGGCGCACACCGACGGCCGTGCGCCATCCGCAACGCTTCAGGCGGGAATTGAAGCACAAAACGCGCGGCGATTGCAACGATTATCCGCCGGCAAGAGTGCGGGCGGCGACCTGCCAGGCGCACCGGCCGAAGCGCATCGTAAGGTTGCATTGCCGTCCGCATTTGGGTATGGTTGTGGCCCCGGGCCGGGCTACGGTCCGGGGCGGGACGTTTGCCCGGCAACTTGCGTTTCAGAACAAAGGAGATTGCGATGAGAAGGCAGAGTGTATGGAGGCAGGCAGTCGTGGTGTTGATGCTCGCGGGAATGGTGGCGCTCGGCGGATGCGAGGCCGCCGATACGGGCGCCGGCGGGGCGAGACCTACCCTGTTCCTCTCGCTCCCGGATTCCTGCAACACCCCGGACGGCATGACACTCGACCCGAAGACGGGCGATATCTTTCTGTCGTGCCCCAACTTCAACGACACCACTCACCCGGGGGTGATCATGAAGATCGACCCCCAGGACAAACTGACGCACTTCTTCGACATGCCCCCGCATCCCGAGACCAAGAAGGCCGGCCCCATGGGCCTGGACATCGGCCCCGACGGCAACCTCTACGTGGCCGACAACCAGTACTTCAACGAAAAGGACCACAAGTCGCGGCTCATCCGCGTCAATATCAAGGACGGGGTGCCCGTGGGCGCCGACGTCGTCGTGGAGGGGTTCAAACTCTCCAACGCCGTCATCTGGAAAGACAACAACGTGTACGTCAGCGACACGTTCTTCGACCTCGCGGACAAGCCCGGCGCCAGCGGCATCTACTGCATCGGCCTCGACGAGATGAACGCCGGCTGCGTTAAACTGAAGCCCAAGGGCGACGCCGACCCGCACCTCATCGTCACCTTCACCACCGTTCCCAACCACCGGAACGACCTGGCGGGCGCCGACGGCCTGACCTTCGACTCCAAGGGCAACCTGTACACGGGCAATTTCGGCGACGGGGTCTTCTCGAAGATCACCTTTGACGCCGACGGCAAGGTGGCCTCGAACGAGGTCATCGTCAGGGACAAGGAGATGCCTTGCGTGGACGGCATCTTCTGCAACCTGGAGACCGACGAGATTTACATCACCGACTCCGAGAAGAACGCCATCCACGTCCTCTCGCCCGACGGAAAACTGAGCACGATTTGGGAGAACGACGACACCGACGGTTCCGACGGCCTGCTGGACCAGCCGTGCGAGGCGCTCATCCGCGGCAAGCAGCTCATCATCGTCTGCTTCGACATGTCGTTCCCCGGCCTGAAGAACTCGGCGTACGACAAGCACCATACCCTCTCGGTCATCCAGTTGGACAAGTAGCGGCCGGCGGGTGGTAGGGTGGCATGGCCACGCTTGCGTGGCCATGTGCTGAGTCTTGCGACAGGCGGGGTGGCATGGCCACGCTTGCGTGGCCATGTGCTGAGTCTCGCGACAGGCACGCGTGTGAGCCACACACAGCAACAGGAGTCTTGAATGGCCTTTGAGGACAAGACCGCTTTGGTCACCGGCGCCGCCGGCGCCATCGGCAAAGGCATTGCCGCCGATTTCTGCCGCAACGGCGCCAAGGTGTTCATCACCGACCTGCGCGAGGATGCCCTCGACGCCGCAGCGAGCGAGATTGCCGCCGCCGGCGGAACCTGCCGGGCCTTGGCGGCCGACGTGGTCGATGAAGAGCAGGTCGTCGCCGTGGTCTCGGCGGCCAAAGAGGCCTTCGGCGGGCGCGTCGACATCCTCGTCAACGTGGCGGGCATCGTGGCACAGAGCAAGGTTGAGGACCTCACCGTCGAGGAGTGGGACCGCGTGTTCGCCGTCAACTGCCGAGGCACGTTCCTGTTCATCAAGCACGTGGTTCCGCTGATGAAGGCGAACGGCTGCGGCAGGATCGTCAATTTCTCGTCGAAATCGGGCAAGACCGGCTCGGCGCTGATGGCCCACTACTCGGCCGCCAAGGCCGCCATCATCGGCCTGACACAGGCCCTGGCCTACGAACTGGCCCCCGACGGCATCACGGTCAACTGCCTGTGCCCCGGCATCACCGAGAACACCGGCGTCTGGGACAACGTGTCGGCCGGCTACATCAAGAACCTCGGAATGGGGCGCGACGAGGTGGTCAAGAAGTTCACCGCGAAGGTGCCGCTCGGCCGCCTGGCGAGCATATCGGACGTTGTGGCCGTCACCCGGTTCCTCGCCTCCGACGGTGCCGCCTACATGACCGGCCAAGCCGTCAACGTGACCGGCGGCCGGGAGATGCACTGAGCAAGGTCAGGTAAGTCTTTTGCCGTCGGGTGCCATGCCCACGTTTGCGTGTGCATGC
>CAZIJC010000029.1:0-37935 GCA_964539385.1 uncultured Anaerolineales bacterium
GGATGAAGCGGAACCTTTGGCGCGACTTCGGCACCTGCCAACTCGGCAACTGGGCATCCCACACCGCCAACCTGGCGTTCATGGCGCTGAAGGTGTATGCGCTGTGGCAGGCCGACCCTGCGGCAAAGACGAGTCCCGTGCTGCGCGTCTCGGCCAAGGTGCCGGCGATCAACCGGCTGTCGTTCCCCAAGTGGGAGGTCATCACGTGGGAGATTCCCGCCCGCGCCGAGTTCCCGCCCATCACGTTCACTTGGTACAACGGCCACCCGCCCGACTCCCGCGACCGGCTGTGGGAGTTGATGGGCGAGAAGCCGGACCCTGAGGGCAAGAGGCAGTTCCCCTACGCCGGCGCGCTGATCGTCGGCGCCAAGGGGACCATCCACTCGACCGGCCACAACATGACCTTCACGCTGGTTCCCGGCGATCGCTTCAAGGGCGTCGAGACGGACCGGCCGAAAAGCGTGGACCGCTCGCGCGGGCACGAGAGGGACTGGTTCCTTGCCTGTCGAGGCGGCAAGCCGGCCTGGGCAAACTTCGACTACGCCTCCGCGCTCAACGAGTTCCTCATGCTCGGCAACGTGGCCACCCAGTTCGAGGGCACGCTCCAATTCGATCCCATTGCGATGAAGATCGTCAACAACGCAGAGGCTGACGCGGCCCTCCGCTGCGAGTACCGCAACGGATGGTCGCTGTAAAGCAAGACGGCGGCCAACCGCGAAAGGAGGTCCCGGCCATGAGAAGCAGGCACGTGGTAACGGTCGTCGTGTCGGCCGCCGCGATCCTGGCGCCGGCGTTCCTGACGGCGGCGGACGAGATCCCCGAACATCGGGCCAGACAGATCCGCGAGGCGGCGCCACGGAAGCCGCAGGCCACGCCCAAGCAGCCGCGCCGCGTCCTCATCTGGATCACCCCGCCGCACCTGATGCCCAAGGACCCGCACAAGGGCTATAACATTCCCTACGCGGCGTGCGCCATGAAGACGCTCGGCGCCAAGACGGGGGCCTTTGAATCGGTCACCAGCGACGACCTCTCCGTTTTCGCGCCACAGAGCCTGAAGCGCTTCGACGCCATCGTCCTGTGCAACGCGTCGCAGAAGTGGATCACGCCGAGCGACGACTCCTTGGCCAAACTCAAGGCCCTCGGTGAGACGCCTGAGGCCGTGGAGGCTGCCCTGCAGAAGGGGTTCCTGGAGTGGATTCGCAGCGGTCGCGGCGTCATGGCCTTCCATTACGCCATCGGGGCGAACCGGCACTGGCCCGAGTTCCACGAGATGCTCGGTGCGCGTTGCGGGGGCCACCCCTGGAACGAGGAGGTTGGCATCACGGTCGAGGAGCCCGGCCACCCGCTCGCCGCCGCCTTCGAGGGGAAGAAGACGTTCCGCCTGGCCGAGGAGATCTTCCAGTTCCTCGACCCGTACGCGCGCGGGAAACTCCGGGTGCTCCTGTCCATCGACACCAAGACCACGAACATGCAGGTCAAGTGGCTCCGGCGCAAAGACGACAATGACTACGCCCTGGCCTGGGTCAAGCCGTACGGCAACGGCCGCGTCTTCTACACGGCCATCGGTCACCGGACCGAGATCTTCTGGAACCCGACTCTCCTGCGGTTCTACCTGGCCGGCATCCAGTTTGCGTGCGGCGACCTGGCGGCGCCGATGGAGCCGCGCTGATCCTACTACGCTTTGCCGGGTGGCATGGCCACGCTTGCGTGGCCATGATGGACCTTGCTTGCGCTGAAGCACCTGGCCACGCAGGTTTACCCGCCGTGGCGGGCGTGGCCATGCCACGCAACCGATCGCCAACACCTCTTGTTCTTACGTCTCGCCGAAGTACTTCTTTCGGATCCACGCCGGCTGCCAGCGGTCGGATTTGCGTTTGCGGCCCGTCAGGTCGATCTCTTTCGGCTTGGGCTTGGCGACCGAGAGCGGCAGGTCGTCGCCCACCCGCTTCTGCCACGTGCGCACGAGGTCCATCATCTTCGCGACGCGGCCGGCCTGTTTGGGATCGCCGGCCAGGTCGTGCGATTCGTCGGGGTCATTGGCAAGGTCGAACAGTTGCGTGTGGTCGATCTGGGGATAGCGGATCAGTTTCCACCGCTCGTCGCGGACGGCCCGCATGATCCGAGTGAAAGGCAGGAACACCGTGTCGCGGACCTTCGCGGCCTCGCCCCGCCAGATGGGCGAGAGGTCCCGGCTGTCGAGGTTCGCGGGCGGCACGATGCCCACCATCCGGCAGAGCGTGGCGTAGATGTCCAACAGGTAACTGAACGCCTCGGTGGACTGGCCCGCGGGGATGCCCGGCCCGCAGAAGATGAGCGGGCACCGCATGCTGTGCTCGTAGACGCTCTGCTTGCCCAACAGGCCGTGGCTGCCGACGGCCAGCCCCTGGTCCGACGCGAAGACGATGACCGTGTCGTCGGCGTGCCCGGCCTCACGGAGAGCCTTGAGGATCCGCCCGATCTGCTCGTCCATGTGCGTGATGAGGCCGTAGTACTCGGCCAACTGGTCGCTGATGGTCTCTTTGGTGCGCGGCCAGGGGGCGAGGTTCTCGTCGCGGCCGCCCGCCATGTGACCGTTGTTGAACGGGTGCTGGGGCAGGAAGTTCTTCGGCAGCGGCGGCCGGGCCTTGTAGTACATCTCGCGGTACTTCGGCGGCGGTTGGCGCGGATCGTGCGGCGCCGTGAACGCCACGTACGCGTAGAACGGTTTCGGGCCGCGGTGACCTTTGAGGAACTCGATGACCGCATCGGCAAACAGGTCGCTCGAAAACGTCTCGCCCGTCCGCTTGTTGACGATCTGCCCCTCGGCCGAGAGGTCGCACACAGGCACCTTCGTGTGGTCCGCCATGCCGCCGAAGAAGACGGCCTTCCCCTTCTCGAATCCGCGCAGAAACGACGGCTCCCTGTTGTGCCACTTGCCCGTCCCGAAGGTGGTGTAACCGTTCCCGCGCAGCAGTTCCGGCAGGATCGTGACGCCCGTCAGTTTGTTGTCTACGGCAAACCACGTGCGGCCGCTGTTGATCATGGCGCGGCTGGGCACACACACGGCCCCGCTGTTGCCGCCGAAGCAGTAGTTCCGCCGGAAACTGAAGCCCCTGCCCACCAGGTGGTCGAGGTTCGGCGTCCGGATGTGCGGGTTGCCGTGCGCGGCTATGGTATCGGCCCGCTGATCGTCGCTCAGGAGGAACAGGATGTTCGGCCGCTTGCGCGGCCTGGTGGCAGCCCGAAGGCCGCATCCTCCTACGGCCGCTGCAATGCCGAACCCAAGCGTCTTCAAAAACGACCGCCTCGCTTCACGGTCTCGGCCAGACGCCATCGTGTGTCTCCTCTCGCTAGCCATCCTCCTTGATGCGACCACCTTAGCCGGCGCGCTCCGCGGCCTCAAGGGCAAAAGCGAGGGCGCAGCGAAGCGGCGCCTTCCCTCACGAGCGCCGGCTGCTATAATGCGCCGGCCATGCGGAAGGTCAGCGGCAAGAGACGACCGGGCGAACGCGGGCGCGTGACACGCCGCGACGTCCTCAAGGCCGGCGCCGTCGGCTTGGGCGCCGCCATGACCGGCTGCGCACGCGGTGCCAATGCGCCCCACGCCGGGCAACCGCACGAGCGGCCGAACCTGCTCCTCATCCTCTGCGACCAACTCGGCCTCGACGCCATTGCCGCCCACGGCTGCACCGACGTCAGGACGCCGAACCTCGACCGCCTCGTCCGGCGCGGCACAACCTTCATCGAGTCGCACAGCACGAACCCCGTCTGCTCGCCGGCCCGAAGTTCCATCATGACCGGCCGCATGCCCGTTGAAACCGGCGTCATCACCAACGGGCGGCCCATCCACGCGAGCCGCCCCAACCTGGGCCAGTGGCTGCGGCCGCACGGCTACGAGACGGTCTACTGCGGCAAGTGGCACCTGCCCGGCCCGTATCAGGCGGCCATCGGCGGCTTCACGGTGCTTCCGGCCGGGCTGGGGCAGGGCGACCTTGTCGACACGGCCGTCTCCAGCGCCTGCGCCGCTTGGATCACGAACCGCCCCAGAGAGAAGCCGTACCTGATGGTCGCCTCGCTCATGCAGCCCCACGACATCTGCCATTGGGGCAACGCCCGAGCCAACCGGATGCCGCCTGACTTGGGCCTGCCGTTCGAGCGCCTGCGCGACCGCCTGCCCGGCCTGCCGCCCAATCACACCTCCGAGCCCGAGGCGCCGAAGATCCTAGCGCGCCGCGTCGTCCGGACTTACTCCGAAGACATGTGGCGGTACTACCTCTACCTTTACGCCCGGCAGGTCGAGATGCTCGACGCCGACGTCGGCCGACTGCTCGACGCCGTTGAGGCCGCCGGCGAACTTGAAAACACGGTCATCGCCTTCACCGCCGATCACGGCGACGGACGCGCGCGGCACCTGCACGTCTCCAAGTGGTACCCGTACGAGGAGGCCGTCAAGGTGCCGATGATCGTCTCGTGCCCCCGCCGCATCAAAGCGGGGCAGCGCGACACGACACACCTGGTCTCGGGCCTGGACGTGATGCCGACGCTGTGCGACTACGCGGGCGTCGAGCCGCCCGAGGGGCACAGGGGCATGAGCCTGCGGCCGCTGCTCGAAGGACGCGGGGCCCCGTGGCGCAAGGTCGTCGTGTCCGAGTGGCAGACCAAGGGCCGCGTCCTGAGAACCCCCCAGTACAAGTACGCCATGTTCCAGGGCGACCCCGTCGAGATGCTCTTCGACATGAAGGCCGACCCGTGGGAGATGAAGAACCTGTACAAGGACCCGGCCCTGGCGGCCGTCCTGGCCGGGCACCGCAAACTCCTCGCCGACTACCAGGCCACGCTGGACGTCGTCGAACCGACGCCCACCATTGAGCGACGCCGCAGGACGAAGCCGAAACGCCCGGCCGCAGGAACGTGACCATGAAACCCGATCCGAACGACTCGCTCGAGTGGTACCCGCTGCGGTCGCTCGTCACCACCTTGCGCAAGTACGACCCGCCCTCCGGCCCGTTCGACCCGGCCGGCTCGTGGGACCAGACATGGAGCGTGTGCACACTGGCCGGACGCGTTGCGACCGTGCGGCCGGTGGGGTCGCTCACACTGCGCCGGCGCGTGAGCGGCAAAGATACGACGCTCCAGGTGGCTTACGACAAGATGCTCTCGGGCGGACGCCAGAAGATCGCCGCCACACTCCACGGCCGCGCCGGCGACCCGCTCGCCACGCCGGACCGCTGGACGTTCCAGATCGACGTGCTTGACACCGCCGGAAAGCCCGTGCCGCACACGCACGTCGGGAAGCGTGCGGCCGCCGAGAACGGAACCATCACGATTCGCGACGCCGCCCAGACGCGCCGCATCGCCGTCGCGGGACCGTACACGGTAAACTGGTGCCTCTTCGACGCCGTCCAGCACCTGCCGCGCGAAAAGATCAAGCCCCTCGCCTTCACCCTTATCGACCACTTCGACCAGCCGAAGCCCGAGACGACGCTCGCCTACCGCAAGCCGACGACCGTCGCCGTCGCGGGCGGCCGGACGATTGCCACGCATGCCTACGAGCAGTTCGGGCGCGCCAACGTGCCGTGGGTGTACTGGGTGGACGAGGCCGGACGCCTGCTCCTGGTCGTCGCGGGCCTGGAAGGCTACGTGCTCCGAGAGTCGAAGCAGGCGTAGCAGCCGAGTCCCCCCCAGCAGTAGGCAACGGCGCTACGGGTCTTTCGGGTCGCGGCCGGCGGCCCAGTAGATGCCGCGGACGGCCAGGCGCTGGAAGTGGGGGTTCGTCCAGGCCGGTCGGCCGTGGCCGAGCGCGGTGTAGAACATGCGGCCTTTGCCGTAATCCCGGACCCACGCCATGCTCTGCTGTTCCTTTCCGCGGTCGATGCGGATGAGGTCGTGCATCTTCGCCTTCGGATGGTACTTGTGGCGGTAAGTCTCGTCGGTGATCTCGAAGTCCTCAAGGCCCTTGGTGATGGGGTGGTTCTTGTCTTCGATGCGGACGGTGAACGTGCCGTGGCCGTGGCCGGCGAACCGCCCGCCGACCATTTCCCAGTAGGCGTCGGACTTCTTGAACGAGTCGGTGGCCGAGTGGATGCCGGCAAAGCCCCCGCCGGCGCGGACGAAGTCGCACAGACCTTTTTCCTGCTCGGGCGTCTTGAAGTTCTGGCCCGATCCGTAAAAGAGGACCACGTGGTACTTCTTGATGTTCTCGGCCTTCAGTTGGTCCATGTCGTCGGAGATGGTGACCTCGAAGTCGCCTGTCTTGGTGAGGATCTCGCCGAGGATGGGCAGATGGTTCTTCCAGTCATGCCCGCCTCCCTGGAGCATGAAGACGCGGGTCTTCGCGCTCGGGGCCCCTGCGGCCGAAGCAAACAGCGCGATACCAGCCACAGCCGCCAGCGCAACCGCCGCAACGCCTGCCAGATTCCTGTAGTGACGCATCGTTCGGACCTCCTTCTGTCACTCGTGGGTACAGGGCGCCTCACCCCGCCACCCCGTGCTGAAGATGTACACGTAGTACTCCGCCATGGCCGCCGCATTGTAACAGCCACAGAAACAAAAAGAAACGGCGAGACCCCTCGGCTCCCCCGGCTGCGCCGGGGTCGCTCGGGGTGACAGTCTGAGGCCTTTCGCGGCTGTCCCCGCCAAGTGCGGACCCTACCCCGCCGCACGCCGCTGGATCGAATCGAGGTATCCCACCGCTCCGGGGGCGAGTTCGGCGGCGTTCGCCTCGTCGGTGTCCACGTGCATCTCGAGCCGGAAGTTCGGGGCCACGCGCACCACGACGTCGCCGAAAATCAGTTCGCGCTCGCCCGGCACGCGGACGCGCACCACGTCGCGGTCACGCACCGCAAACCCCATCGCGTCTTCCGGGGCCATGTGAATGTGGCGCATGGCACAGATCACCCCCTGCGACAGGTGCACCTGCCCGGCCGGGCCCTCCAGGGTGATGCCCGGCGTGCCCGCCAGGTCGCCCGAGAGACGGATCGGGGCGTCGATGCCGAGTTTGAACTCCTCGGTCCGCGTGATCTCCGCCTGGCTCTCCGAACGAGCCGGCCCGATGACCCGAACGCGATCGATCCGGCCCTTCGGCCCGACGATGGTGACCTGTTCCTTGCACGCGAACTCGCCCGACTGCGAGAGGTCCGAGTGCCAGGTCAGCGTGTGGCCCTGGCCGAAGAGGGCCTCAACGTGCTCCTGCGTCAGGTGGACGTGGTGGACCGAGATGCCTATCGGAATCGGACGCTCTGTGCCGCGCATCACCTCCGTCACACGGGCGTGGGCCAGGGCCCGGACCGTGTGCCGCGCAATCGTGTGCTCCTCGTCGCCGCCCACGACCAGGATGCGGACCCGCGACTGCGGCGCCTCCACGTCCACGACCTCGTTGCGGCCCACCTCGGCGGCGCGGTTGCGGGCATCGTCGAGCACGATGCCCATCCATCCGAGACCCTGGCAGATGCGGGCCCGCACGCCGGGCGAGTTCTGCCCCACGCCGCCCGTGAACAGGATGGCATCCACACCGCCCAGCAGGCCGATGTAGCCGCTCACGTACTTGCGGGCACGCTGGCAGAACATCTGAAGCGCAAGAAGCGCCCGGACATGTCCCCTCTCGGCGGCCTCCATCACCTCCAGCACGTCGCCCGATACGCCCGAGACGCCCAGCAGGCCGGCTTCATCAAACAGCCGCCGGTACAGTTCGTCCGGGTCCATCTTGCGATCGCGTATCAGGTGCAGCAGCAGTCCCGGGTCCACGTCGCCGGGGCGCGTCGCCATGACAAGACCCGCGAGCGGCGTCAGGCCCATCGAGTTTTCCACGCTGCGCCCGTGATCGATGGCCGCAACCGACGCCCCCACACCCAGGTGGCAACTGACCAGTTGCAGCGTATTGCGTTTCCGTCCCAGATGGGCCGCCGCCGCACGCACCGCGCCCTCGTGCGAAATGCCATGGAAGCCGAATCGCCGCAGGTCGGCATCGTGCGCCAAGTCCTGCGGCAGGGCGTAGTGATGGGCGGCCGGCGGCATTGTCAGATGAAACGCCGTGTCGAACACGGCGACCTGCGGCACGCCGGGCGCCAACCGCTGGCACGTCTCGATGCCGCTCAGGTTGTACGGGTTATCCCTCGGCATGAGGTCCGACAAGCGCCGGATCGCCTGCTTCACGGCCTCGTCCACAAGCGCCGGCCCGTTGAACCCGATCCCCCCGTGCCGCACACAGTGGCCGATCGCCGACAGGTCCGACGGCGAACCGATCAGGCCGTCCGCCCCCAGCAAGCCAAGGGCGGCCTCGAGCGCCGCGTCATGCGTCGCCGGCGCAAGAGCGTTCTGGCGCTCGCCCTTCGGCCCCGCGTGACGATGGATCGCCTTGCCGGTGTCCAGGCCCGTGGCTCTTCCGTGCGCCCGGGCCTTCTCGCCGGTGGTGTCGAAGTAGGCGTACCGGACCTCCTGCCAGTTGCAGGAGACGGCCAGGACCTGCATCGGCCCGGCAGCCCCCAGGCGGTACTGCCGCCTTTGGCTCGCAGGCAGCGGCAACTCCGGCCGCTTCGGCGCAAGGCGGCCGGTCAACATCCGCCCCAGGAAACGGATCGCTTCGGGGCTTGTGGCGATGAGAGGGCTGATGGCCTCCTGGAGAAACACGATGGCCTCGCTCTGCTCCACCGCCACGACCTCGGCGCTGGTGGGATTGCCCGTGAGCAGCGACATCTCGCCGAAACACTCGCCGGCCTCGATGTATCCGAGATGCCGGCGCTGGGGTCCGCGACCGCGCACGGCCTCCAACCGTCCGGAGATGAGCACGCCGAAAACGTCGCCGGACTCGTCGCTGCGGAGGCACACGTCGCCGGCCCTGTAGGAGACGGGCACGGCTGCGCAGACCGCCGCCGCCAGCGTTTCCGGTGAGAAGTTCACGAACAACGGGTGCGATTGAAGGGCGCGAGCCAGGTCCATCGCCAAGCCCTCACACAAGAGGCGCCGGTCGCCAAGCCAGTACCCCAACCATAGCACCTTGGCGCCGGCCTGTAAAGCAGACTGCCGAATTGGCGGCGGACAAGGCTTGACGCGAACTCGCGAATACGTTTTCTTGCCCCCCGCACGGCCAGACCCTATACTTCTGGCAGGCCGGCGCCCGCATCCGAGAGTGTGCGCGGCGGGTGTCCCCACCCGCCGCGCGAAGTAAGGCCCCGATATCGATGGCCGACACATCCGCCACCCAGGACAAGAGCGCCCCCGCACCGCCGCCCGAGGCCGAGATCGCGTCGCTTCTGGATTCGCGCGGCGTCTCGCCTGAATCAAACCTCATCGGCGTCCTCCAGGACGTGCAGGAGTGTTTCGGCTACCTTCCGCCGGCCGCACTGAGGCTGATAAGCCGACGCACGCGCATCCCCCTGAGCCGCATCTACGGCGTGGTCTCGTTTTACGCCCAGTTTTACACCGAACCGCGCGGCCGGCATACCATCCGCTGCTGCCGCGGCACCGCCTGTCACGTCAAGGGTGCGGGGCGCGTCCTGGACGCCGTCCAGCGCGAACTCGACATCCAAGACGGCGAGATGACCGAGGACCTGATGTTCCAACTCGAAACCGTCGCGTGCCTGGGAACCTGTTTCCTCGCGCCCGCCATGATGATCGACAACCAGTACTTCGGAAAACTGACGCCCCGGCGCGTCCAGAGCATCCTGCGCTCCTTTAGGGCTGAACACGCATGAAGCGTCTCGAGTCCGTCAGCGACCTCAAAGCCCTCCAGCGCGATCTCGCGTCGGTCCCGAAGCCCGACGCCACCATCCGCGTCTGCTCGACCGGCTGCCGCGCCCTCGGCGCCCTCGAGGTCTGCGACGCCCTTGAGACCGAGGTCGAGAAGCGCAACCTTGCCGACCGCGTCCGCATCGCGAGAGTCGGATGCCACGGCCTCTGCGCCGGGGCGGTTACGTTGCTCATCGACCCGAAGGGCATCTTCTACCAGGGCGTGACGGCCGAAGACGCCGCCGAGATTATCGAGAAGACTGTCCTCGGCGGCAAAGTCATCCGCCGGCTGTGCTGGTCGGCAAACGGCCGAACCGTTTCCCGCCGGAAGAACATCCCCTTCTACAAGCACCAGTTGCGACGGGTCCTCGCAAACTGCGGCGCGGTGGACCCGACCAGCCTTCAGGACGCCGTCGCCCACGGCGCCTACGCCACGGCAGCCAAGGTGCTCACGTCGAGAGATCCGGAAGCCGTCATCGACGAGGTCACGCGGTCGGGCTTGCGCGGGCGCGGCGGGGCGGGGTTCCCCACCGGCCGCAAGTGGCAGTTCGCACGCCGGGCACCGGGCGATGAGAAGTACATCATCTGCAACGCCGATGAGGGCGACCCGGGGGCCTTCATGGACCGCGCCCTCCTGGAGGGCGACCCGCACCTGGTTATCGAAGGCATGATCATCGGCGCCTTCGCCATCGGCGCCTCCCGCGGCGTCATCTACGTCCGGGCCGAGTACCCCATCGCCATCGAGCACACCGAGATCGCCCTGGCGCAGGCGCGAGAGGCGGGCCTTCTGGGCGAGAATATCCTCGGCACAGGCCTCGACTTCCGGATCGAAATCCGTAAAGGCGCCGGTGCCTTCGTCTGCGGCGAAGAGACGGCCCTCATCGCTTCGGTCGAAGGCGAGCGCGGCGTGCCGCGCCCTCGGCCGCCCTTCCCCGCCACGAGCGGCCTGTACTCCAGGCCCACCAACATCAACAACGTGGAGACCTGGGCCAACGTGCCGCGCATCCTCGCCGACGGCGCCGAAGCCTTCGCCCGCGTCGGCACCGAAGGCTCGAAAGGCACCAAGATATTCGCCCTGGCCGGCAAGGTCTTCAACACGGGCCTGGTGGAAGTGCCCATGGGCGCGACGCTGCGCGAGATCGTCTACGAGATCGGCGGCGGCATCCCGCGCGGACGCAAATTCAAGGCCGCACAGATGGGCGGACCGTCCGGCGGATGCGTCCCCGCGCGCTACCTCGACCTGCCCATCGACTACGACTCCGTCAAAGAGGTCGGTGCCATCATGGGCTCGGGCGGCCTGGTCGTCATGGACGAGGCCACCTGCATGGTGGACATCGCACGGTTCTTCACGGACTTCTGCCAGAAGGAATCGTGCGGCAAGTGCTCGCCCTGCCGCGTGGGCACCAAGCGGATGCTCGAAATCCTCGAGCGCATCTGCCGCGGCGAAGGCGAGATGGCCGACCTCGACCGCCTCGAAGAACTCGGGCGTGTGATCAAAGAGGCGTCGCTCTGCGGCCTGGGACAGACCGCCCCGAACCCCGTCCTCTCGACCATCCGTCACTTCCGCCACGAGTATGAAGCCCACATCAAGGAAAAGCGGTGCCCGGCTCACGCGTGTGAAGCGCTCGCCCCGGTCTCGTGCGCCAGTGCGTGCCCGGCCCACGTGAACGTGCCGGAATACGTCGCCATGATCGCCGAGGGCCGCTTCGCCGACGCCCTCGACCTCATCCGCCGGCGCAACCCCTTTGCCTCGGTCTGCGGCCGGGCATGCCACCACCCGTGCGAGATGTTCTGCCGCCGCGGCGACGTGGACGAACCCGTCTCGATCCGCCACCTCAAGCGCTTCGTGACCGACCGCGCGAAGGACATCGGCACGCCCCCGCAGTGGCAGGGACCAAGGCGCGGGCGTGTGGCCGTCATCGGCTCCGGCCCGGCCGGGCTGACGGCCGCCTACTTCCTCGCCATCATGGGCCGCGAGGTCAAGGTCCTCGAGGCCCTTGACGCCGTCGGCGGCATGCTGGCGGTCGGCGTTCCCGAGTATCGCCTGCCCCGCGAGGTGCTGGAGCGCGACATCGAGTACATCCGCCGCGCCGGCGTCGAGATCGAAACCGGCCGGTGGGTCGATTCCATCCAGGGACTCCGCCAGGAGGGCTACGACGCGGTCTTCGTTGCGGCAGGGGCACACAGCAGTTATCGCCTGGACATCCCAGGCGAAGACAGCCTGGGCGTGCACGACGCCATCGCCTTCCTGCGAAGGACCGCTCTAGGCAAACTCGATGAGACGCCCGGACGGGTCGTCGTTATCGGCGGCGGCAACGCAGCCATCGACGCGGCGCGCACGGCGCTTCGCCTCGGCGCCCAATCCGTGACGATTCTTTACCGCCGCACGCAAGACGAGATGCCCGCCATCCGCGAGGAAATCGAGGAGGCCGTCATCGAGGGCGTCGATCTCCACTTGCTCGTCACGCCGATTGAAATCCTGACCGACGGCCGACGGGTCCGTGCCATCCGCTGCGCCGAGATGGAACTCGGCGACGCCGACGAAAGCGGCCGCCGGCGGCCTATCCCCAAGGAGGGGGCCGAGCGGACGTTCGAGACCGACATGGTGATCGTCGCCGTCGGGCAGCACCCGGAACTCAGTTTCGCCGCAGACGACGGGCACCTCGTCGTGGCGCGAAGCCGGGCGGTGGCCGATCCGGTCACCCAGCACGCCGGCGGCGGGATCTTCGTGGGCGGCGACGCCGTCACCGGGCCCGCGACTATCGTTGAGGCCATCGCGGCGGGTCAGCGTGCGGCCCAGGCCATCGACGTGTTCCTCGGCGGGGCGGGCGAACTGCCGCCCGATCACGGTTTCGCCTCGCCCGGCAAACCGGCGGAACCGGAAGACGAGGACGCCGCCCCGCGAATGCCTATCCGTACGCGATCGCCCAAGAAACGCCGTGGCGATTTCGAGGAGGTCACCAAGGGATACTCCATCAAGGCCGCCTGCGCCGAGGCACGCCGCTGCCTCCGCTGCGACCTGGAATAACGTAGGCCGGGGCACGCCCCGGCATATCGGACTGCCGTTCAGCCGTCGCCGGCACGGCGACGCTCGATCTTGAAAGGCCATCGCATGGCCGACGATGTAACACTGACCATCGACAACCGCGAGGTTTCGGTCCCGCCCGGCACCACCATTTTCAACGCCGCCCGCCGCCTCGGCATCGATATCCCGCACCTGTGCTACGACCCCGCGCTGGGCCTTGCACCGACCAGTTCCTGCCGCCTGTGCCTGGTGGAAGTGGATGGCGGGCGAGGCCCGGTGCCGTCGTGCTCGCATCCGGTGGCGCCCGGCATGGTCGTGCAGACCAACACGCCGCACCTGCGCGAAACACGCCGCCTTATCATCGAACTGCTCCTGTCGGACCATCCCCACGACTGCCTGACGTGCGAGAAGGCGGGGGCCTGCGACCTCCAGAAATACGCTTACGCCTGCGGCGTCAAGGAGTCGCGCTTTGCCGGCGAGCAGATGCCGCGTGAGCCCGTTCAGGACGGCCCCGCCATCGTGTACGACCGGTCGAAGTGCATCCTGTGCGGCCGGTGCGTCCAGATCTGCCACGAGGTCCAGGCGAGCCGGGCCATCGATTTTCTCGGCCGCGGCTTCGACACCCGCATCTCCCTGCCGCCCGGCCAGACCCGCGACGAGTCAACCTGTGCCGAGTGCGGCAACTGTATCGACGTCTGCCCGACCGGCGCCCTGACCTACGCTGGGGCCGAAGGCGGCGGGCGGACCTGGGAATTCGAGCAGGTCCGTACCATCTGCCCGTACTGCGGGTGCGGCTGCACGCTGGTCCTGAACATCCACGACGGCCGCATCGTCCACATCACCGGCGAGCCCGGCCTCGGCGTCTCGAAGGGCCTGTTGTGCGTCAAGGGACGCTTCGGCACCGACTTCGTCGGCCACGAGCAGCGCCTCACCCGACCGCTCATCCGGACCGGCGGCGAACTCGTGCCCGCCACGTGGGACGAGGCCCTCGACCGGGTGGCGGCGCGGCTCACGGAGATCCGCGACACGCACGGCCCCGACTCCATCGCCGGCCTCTCCTCCGCCAAGACCACCAACGAAGAGAACTACCTCATGCAGAAGTTCATGCGGGCCATCGTCGGCACCAACAACGTGGACCACTGCGCGCGGCTGTGCCACGCCTCGACCGTGGCGGGCCTGGCCCGGGCCTTCGGCTCCGGCGCCATGACCAACTCCATGGACGAGTTCGAACTGGCCGACGCCATCTTCGTCATCGGCTCCAACACGACCGAATGCCATCCCATCATCGGCGCCGCGATCAAGCGGGCGGTCCTCTCGGGCAAGACGACGCTCATCGTGGCCGACCCGCGAGCCATCGAACTCACGGAGTTCGCCGCCGTCCACATGCAGCAGAAGGGCGGCACCGACGTGGCGCTCGTAAACGCCATGATGCACGTCATCCTGGCCGAGGGGCTCCAGGACGACTCTTTCATCGCCGAGCGGACCGAAGGCTTCGAGGACCTCAGGAAAGCCGTCGAACCGTACACGCCCGAAATGGCCGCAAAGATCACCGGCGTGCCGGCCGCCCTCATCGCCGAGTCTGCCCGCATCTACGCCAAGGCCCAGGCCGCCTCCATCATCTTCTCGATGGGCATCACCCAGCACACGACCGGCACCGACAACGTCCTGAGCCTGGCGAACCTGGCGATGCTGACCGGCCATATCGGACGCCCCGGCACGGGCGTGAACCCGCTCCGCGGCCAGAACAACGTCCAGGGCGCTTGCGACCTCGGCGCCCTGCCCAACGTGTACCCCGGCTACCAGAAGGTGGACGACGAGGCCAGCCGCGAGAAGTTCCAGAAGGCCTGGGGCGCCAAACTCAGCCCCAACGTCGGCCTGACGGTCGTCGAGATGATTGACGCCGCCGCCGACGGCCGGCTCAAGGCCCTCTATGTCGTGGGCGAAAACCCCATGCTCAGCGACCCCGACCTCAACCACGTCGAGGAGGCCCTCAAAAACCTCGACCTGCTCGTCGTCCAGGACATCTTCCTCTCCGAAACCGCCCAGTTGGCCGACGTCGTCCTGCCCGCCGCCTCCTTCGCCGAGAAGGACGGCACCTTCACGAACACCGAGCGCCGGGTCCAGCGCGTCCGCAAGGCGCTCGACGCGCCGGGACAGGCGCTGCCCGACTGGCAGATCCTGTGTCGGCTGGCCCAACGCATGGGCTACGAGATGCACTACGACCACCCGTCCGCCATCCAGGACGAGATCGCGTCGCTCACGCCCTCCTACGGCGGCATCACGTACGACCGCCTCGAAGAAGGCGGCCTCCAGTGGCCCTGCCCCGACCGCGAGCACCCCGGCACGCCGTACCTGCACAAGGGTAGATTCGCGCGCGGCCTCGGCAAGTTCCACGCCGTGGAGTTTATTCCGCCCAGGGAACTGCCCGACGACGCGTACCCGTTCGTGCTCTCGACCGGACGCGTCCTCCAGCATTTCCACACGGGCACGATGTCGCGGCGGTCGGACGTGCTCGACAAACTCGTCTCGGTCGGGACGATCGAGATTCACCCCGACGACGCCGCACGCCTCGGCATCGCCGACTCCGAGACCGTCCGCGTCGCCTCGCGGCGGGGGCAGATTGAACTGCCGGCCCGCGTGACCCAGCGCGTGGCGCCCGGCACGGCGTTCCTGGCGTTCCATTTCCGCGAGGCGCCGGCCAACCGCCTCACGATTGCCGCGCTCGACCCCATCGCCAAGATCCCCGAACTGAAGGTCTGCGCCGTGCGGATCGAAGCCGCCGCGCCCGCCACGGCATGATGACGTCCTCTAACGAACGGCGCGGCGTGTCGTGTGCCGGAAGCCAAAAGAGCAGGGTGGCATGGCAGCGGCGAGGCCGCGGCCATGCGCTTCTATTGGAGAACATGGCCACGCAAGCGTGGCCATGCCACCCGCCGTCGGGTACCCGGTGATGACCGAACCATCAGCCTACCGCGACCCCGTCCGCAACGTACCGGTGCGGCGCGTCGGCCCGCCCCGGCCCGGCAAGGCAGACGCCGGCGACGGCTCGCGCGACGCCGTCGTCGTCGAGCACCGCGTCCAGGTCGTCCTGAACTCACGGCCGCTCCTGTGGATCAACTGCCTGCCGGAGGCGCTCGAGTACCTGGCGGCCGGGTTCCTCGTGTCGGAAGGACTCCTCGACGGGGCCGAGGCCATTGACGCGATCACCGTCGCGCCGGACCGGGCGCGCGTCGAGGTCCGCGGCAGCGTGGACCCCGACCGCCTGGTGCTGTTCCGCGAGCATCTCTCGATCACGTCCGGCTGCGGCGGCGGGGCGTCGGCCGCCGAGGAGGCGCTGCCGCCGTGCGAGAGCAACGTGCGGTTTCAGCCCGACGACCTGACCGACCGCATCCGGGAGATGGCGACCGCCTCGACGCTCTTTCGCGACACGGGCGGCGTGCACGTCGCCGCCGTCACCGACGGCTCCGACCTCTCCTCGTTTGCCGAGGACATCGGCCGACACAACGCCGTGGACAAGGCCGTCGGCCTGTGCCTGATGCACGGCGTGTCGCTCGCCGAGCGTGCCATCCTGACCACCGGCCGCGCGAGCGCCGACATCCTTGCCAAGGCCGCCCGGGCCGGTCTGCCGGTTGTCGTCAGCCGCGGCGCCGTCACGTCGCGGGCCATCGAACTGGCCCGTGCGGCCAACGTGACGGTCGTCGGTTTCGCTCGCCGCGGGCGGATGAACGTGTACACCGCCCCGTGGCGGCTGGGGTTCGAGGGAGGTGAGGCACAGTGACCACACCCGACGAGGCCCTGGCGATTGTCCTGGAGAACACACCACGGCTCGAGGCCGTCGAGGCGCCCCTCGTCGAGGCCGTCGGCGCGCGGCTGGCCGAGCCGGTCGCAAGCGACATCGACCTGCCGCCGTTCGACAAGAGCGCCATGGACGGATATGCCGCCCGCGCTGAGGACCTCCACGCTACGCCCGTTGAACTTGAAGTCATCGAAGAACTCCCCGCCGGCGTCGCGCCCACGAAGGAGGTCGGCCCCGGCCAGTGCACCAAGATCATGACCGGGGCGCCCGTCCCGGCGGGCGCCGACATGGTCGTCATCGTCGAGGACACCGAGACGGCCGGCGAGGAGCGCGTGCGGATCCTCCAGGCCGACCCCAAGAGCCGCAACATCTGCGCCTGCGGCGAGGACATCCGCAAGGGCCGGACCGTCCTGGAGGCGGGCCACGCCGTGCGCCCCTCGGAGGTGGGCCTCTTGGCCTCGGTCGGGCGCGATCGCGTCCAGGTCTATCGCCGGCCGCACGTCGCCGTCCTGGCCACAGGCGACGAACTGGTGCCCATCACGGAGACGCCCGGCCCGGGCCGGATCCGCGACGCGAATTCCTGGAGCCTGAACGCCTGCTGCCTGCGCGCAGGCGTCGAGGTCGATCTCCTGGGCGTCGCAAAGGACGAGGAAGCCGACCTGCGCGAAAAGATCGGGGCGGGTCTGGAGCGCGACGTCCTCCTCGTGTCCGGCGGCGTCAGCATGGGCGAGTGGGACCTCGTCCCCAAAGTGTTCGATGCGTTCGGCGTGACGATCCACTTCGCCACCATCCGAATGAAACCCGGCAAACCGACCGTTTTCGCCACGCACGGCAGCGGGATCATCTTCGGCCTGCCGGGCAATCCCGTCTCGACGCTCGTGGCATGGCGCCTGTTCGTCTGGCCGGCGATTCGTAAGATGATGGGCCACCCGGACCCCGCGCCGCCGCCGGTCCACGGCAGATTGACCGCCCCGGTAACGGTGGGCGGTAAGCGGACCACGTTCATGCCGGTGCGCCTTCACGAGGACCGCGGCGTCAGGAGCATCGAACCGGTCGCGACGCGCGGCTCGGCCGACCTGGTCGGCTTCTCGCGCGCCGACGCCCTTGCCATCCTCGAACCGGGGACATACGAGGCCCGGACCGAGGTACAGGCCGTGCCGCTTGAACTCCAGCCGTAGGCCGCGCCGCAGCCTACGAGCGGACGTGGGCGCGAAAGAACCGCACGACCTGATGCTTCGAAACCGCGCCGGTCGCCACGCCGACCGTCAGTTCCTCCAGTTCATCGTCGGTCGCCGACAGCGAGGCCCCGTTCAGCCGCAGGAACACATCGGCCGCAGCCAGGGCGGTCCGCTTGTTCCCGTCGAGAAAGGCGTGGTTCCCGCACAGGTGGAAGAGGTAGGTGGCGGCCTTGGCAGCGTTGCCGCGGTGCAAATAACGTCCGCCCACGCGCGCCGCAGGCATGGCCACCGCCGATTCCAGCAGGCCCCGATCTCGCAGCCCCGGCTCGCCTCCGAACTGTTGGATCATGCGGCCGTGGATGGCCACCACGTCATCGACAGCCAGGAATGTCGCCGGCCGGCTCATTGGGCCAGCCGCCTCAGGACCGCGCGGCGCTCGGCCACCACCCGGTCGAGGCACGCCTCGAGGCGTTTCTTGTCGATCGGGTGAGGATTCGCCGGCGTGACGATGAGCGAGCCGTTATCGACGGTCAATTGCACGTCGCCGCCCTCGTCCAGGCCCATCAGTTCCATGATGGCCTTGTCCAAAAGCAGCGCGTTGCTGTTGCCGACCTTTCGCAGTTTCTTGATCACGGGCCCGTCCTTTAGCGTTACAACAATGTTATACCACATCGGCGACGTTTGTCAAGGACTTTAGGGGTAAGCCGCGGCACGGCGGACTACAGGTCGGCAGATCAGAAAAGGTACCAGGTACCTTTTTTGTCATTTCGGCGTTTTTGACGGCAAGAAGGCTGTTTTGGCAAAAAGGTACCTGGTACCTTTTTTACACGCTACAGGTCGGCAGGCGAGTTGACGTTCGCCCAGGCGTCGAGCAGGTGGGCCGGCGGGGTGGGCGTCACCACCTTGGGATGCTCCGCCAGAAGCGACAGCGAGAAGCGGCCCCGGGCCGCCAGGTCTTCAAGCACGCCGCGAGCACGCAAATCGTAGTGCGCAAGAAGCGGCTCCACGCCCTTATCGGCCGGCAGTCGCGGCAGCGTCGCCCAGAGGCCGGGCGAGCGGGTCGAGAGCAACCACTCCAACGCCTCGGCCGAGAGGTTCGGCAGATCGCACGCCGCCACCAGCCACGAGGCGTGCGGCGCCCAGCGCATGGCCGCCAGGAGCCCCGCCATCGGACCGGCGGCATCTGGGACGTCAGAAAGGTACGCCGCGTCCGAGAACGCTTCCGGCACGCGCCCTTCGCCCGCGATGACCACCCGCTCGGTCGCGCCGGCGAGCAACTCGGCGGTCCGCGCAAGCCACGTCACACCGCCGGTTTGCATCAGATGCTTGGGTGTCCCCATGCGGCTGCTCTCGCCGCCGATGGGCACGCAACCATAGACGGGCACGCGGAGCCAGCAGCGCGTGAGCCAATCGTCCAGGATGTGCCACGCGGCCTCGGCGCGGCCGGCGTCGCGCGGCAGCACGTTCAGGACATCGGCGGCTTCGGGCGGCGGGCCGTTCTCGCCCTCGCCGAGGAGCCAGATTGTCTCGCACCGGGCGCGCTTGCGCCCTTCGACCAGGACCAGGTCGTACCGGCGGGCCAGGTTCGCCAGGCCCGAGGCAAGGGCGACGGTCCCATCGGTATGCTTGCGAAGAAAGCCCTGCGTCTTGCCCTGCATGAAGACATCGGCCCCCGCCTCAAAGAGCCGGTGGCTGTCTTTGCCGGGCGTGTCCACCTCCAGGTGCGAGCCGTGCACCTTGGCGACGACGACCGAGATGCCCTTGGCAAAGAGCCGCGGTAAGAGTTGTTCAATGAGCGTGGTCTTTCCGGACTCGTGGTGCCCGAAGATGCCGAAGATGGGAAGCGCGTCACGCACCGGCGTCCCCCGGCGCTCGCTCGGCCGAATCGCCTTCGTCCGCCGGCCGGCCGCAGTCGGCCGGATCGCCGCGCAGTTTCTTGAGACCGTGCGGCAGGGCGGGCAGAATCGCCTCCAGGTTCTCGGTGGCCCCGCGTTTCGAGCCGGGCAGGTTCACGATGAGCGTCGCGGCGCGGATGCCCGACGCGCCGCGTGAGAGCATCGCGTGGGGCGTCTTGGCGAGCGACGCCGCCCGCATCGCCTCGTCGAGACCCGGCGTCGGACGCTGGACGACCGCGCGGGTTGCCTCGGGCGTGACGTCGCGCGGCGCGAGGCCCGTGCCGCCGACCGTCACGACCAGGTCGATCGAGTGCCCGTCGGCGTAATGCCTGAGTCGCTCGGCGATCTCGTCCTGCTCGTCCGGGACGAGGGCGTAGCGGTAGATGTGAAGGTCGAGTTCGTCTTCCAGCACCCGCGCGACGGCCGGGCCGGCGGTATCCTCCGCCAGCCCGCGCGCGCAGCGGTCGCTGACCGTCACGACGACCGCCTGGAAGCGCTCGCGCGGCACGAGGGCGGCGACCTCGGCCGCATCGCCGACGCGGACCTCGCCACCCTCGAGCACGCGGGCGAACAGGCCGAGCCGCGGCATGATGCAGTCGCCCGTCAGACGCCCGATGGCGCAAAGCGAATGACACACCTTCCCGATCTGCGTGATCGAGACCAGCACCTCCGCGCCCAGCCGCAGGCGCGACCCGAGGCCGAGCGCCGCCAGGTCGATGCCCGATGCGACCACGTTCTCGGCAAACGCCCCCGGCCCGACGTCGGGCAGCGTCCGGCGGACCGTCTCGATGTCCTCGGCCGCCAGCAGGCTGACCTGCCGATGCCACGGGCCGGCGTGTGCGTCGCCCTCGATGCCGCGGTCGGCGAGGAAGACCGCCGCCTCGCGCGGCCGCTTCGGCTCGCCCTTCTTCTCGCTCGTGCAGATGGCCTCAACTTTCGGCACCGGTCTCCTCCTGACGCGCCCACCGCCCGGACTTGCCGCCTTCCTTCTCCAGCAGCCGCACGGGGCCGATCTCAGCACCCTTGCCGGCCGACTTGACCATGTCGTAGACGGTGAGCGCGGCGACGGCGGCGGCGGTCATGGCCTCCATCTCGACGCCCGTCTTGGCCTCGGCCGACGCCTGGCTGCGGATGCGAACCCGCTCGCCGTCAAGCCGCACGTCCACGTCCACGTGGTCGAGCGGCAGCGGATGGCACAGCGGAATCAGGGCGGGCGTCTGCTTGGCCGCCGCGATGCCGGCGAGACGGGCCGTCTCGAAGACGTTGCCCTTCGCGATGCCCCCGTCGCGGCGGAGGCGGCCGGCCACCTCCGGTCCGACGGTCACCCATGCTTCGGCGACGGCGCGGCGGCGCGTGAGGCCTTTGGCGCCGACGTCCACCATCCGCGGGCTGCCGTCGGGGGCGAGGTGGCTCAAGTTCGGCTCTTCGACCATGCGAAAACCCTCAACGCGCGGGGCAAGCCCCGCGGCTAACCAAGCACCGACCTGCCGTCGGGGGCGAGGTGGCTCAAGTTCGGCTCTTCGGCCATGCGAAAACCCTCAACGCGCGGGGGAAGCCCCGCGGCTAACCAAGCGCCGTGGGCAAGCCCTGCGGCTAACGAAGCCTGAGCACGTGTTCAGCAAGGTGGCGCCTCAACACACGGCCCTACCCGCCGACGCGGCCCATGAGGCGCTGCCCGTCGAAGCGGCGGGCGCTGCGTTTGAGGCGAAGCGCCTGCTCGACGGCCTCGACCAGGCGCTCTTCATCTTCGGGCGTCCGGGCCGGCAGGAGCGGCCGCACCTGCGGCCCTTCGGCCTGAGCGAGGCACCCGAGCAGGCGGCCCGTGGCGGTCAGCCGCAGCCGCCGACAGCCCGCGCAAAACGGTTCGGTGCACGGCGAGATGAACCCGATGACGCCCTGGCGGCCGTCAGCGTCTATGGCCCGATAGTTGCGGCTCGAGCCTCCCGGCACGGGCGGCAGGGCGCGAAGTTCAAACGCCGACGCCATCTGCGCCCGGACCTCGGCCGAGGAGACGAACCGGTCCTCGTACCCGGCCTGCGCCACGCCGATCGGCATCAGTTCCAGGAACCGGACCGCGCAGCCTCGCTCCATCCCGAATCGCGCAATCGAGACGACCTCGCGGTCGTTGATCCCCCGCAGGACGACGGTGTTGAACTTGACGGGTTCGAACCCGACGAGGCCGGCCGCCGCGATGCCATCGAGGACGCGGCCCAGGTCGCCGCCGCGCGTCAGCGTCCGGTACGTTTCGGCCTGGAGCGAATCGAGGCTGACGTTGATCCGGCCGAGGCCGGCCTGCCGAAGCGGCAGGGCCATCTCGCGAAGGTTCAGCCCATTGGTCGTCATCGCCAGGTCGGGTGCGCCGGCGTCGGCCAGCATTCGGACCAGGTCGACGATGCCGCGGCGCACGAGCGGCTCGCCGCCCGTCAGGTGCACCTTCGTCAGGCCGAACCGGCGCTGGACGATGCCGACGAACTCGACGATCTCTTCCAGGCGCAGGACGTCGTCGTGTGCGGCAAGCGTGGCGCCGTCGGGCGGCAGGCAGTAGATGCACCGCAGGTCGCAGCGGTCGGTGACCGAAAGCCTGAGCGAAACGGGTTGCGGTTTGCCAGACACACTCATCCCCGCGGCCGCCGTCGGCGCCGTGCCCGGCGAATCGCCGCACTCACTTCAGTTCCTTGATGCGGACATTGCGATACCAGACGGGCTTGGCCTCATCCTGAAACCCGATGGTGCCGGCCGGCGGGCGGTCCTTCAGCCCGGACTTGCTCAAGTCCAGGTCGATGATCTGCTCGCCGTTCAACACGACCTTCAGGCTGCTGCCTTTGCACGTGATGGTATAGCGGTTCCACTCGCCGGCGGGCTTGACCATGTTCTTCGAGGGAGCCGCCGTGCCGATGACGCCGCCGCAGTCATGCGCGCCGACCTGTTTCTTGCCGTGCGTGTCGAGGATCTGCACCTCGAAGCCGGTCTTGACCTGGCTCTTCGGGTCGGCCACTCGCAGGAACACGCCCGAGTTGCCGCCCTTCTCGAACTTGAACTCGAGGTCGAGGATGAAGTCGCGGTACGTGCGCCGGGTGGTGAGGTAGGCGTCGTAGCGTTGCCAGCCCCGCTCGCCCGGTCGGGGCTTCAGCGTCACCGTGCCGTCCTTCTCGACGACCCAATTGCCGGTGGTCTGCCAGCCGGTAAGGTCCTTGCCGTTGAAGAGCGGGACGAAGCCCTTTGCATCGGCGTCTTCCTTCTTCTCGGCGGCTCGGCACGTGCAGGCCGACATCGAGACCATCAGAGCCACAGTTACAATCATCATCAGGCGAATGCGAGTCATGTCTTTCTCCTTCCATAACCGGTCCGAGTTTCCAGGAACCCCTACCGCGCCTGCGGCCGGAACCCCCCAGTAACAGCATTCTACGACCACGAATCGGGCAGTGCAAATGGAGAACGTCATGGTCATCCGGAAAATCCGGGGTTGTGGTACTAACGCTACTTCGTCAACTTCCCGCCGATCCAGGCAAGTGATAGCGCGGCGGCCAATCTTGGCCGCCGCGCGGTGGGCAGGATTGCCCACCGCGCTATCCCGATGGGGCGCGATGCGAAGTTGACAAAGTAGCACTAACCGCCGGCCGCATGCGGCGTCCGGCCGAAGAAGGACCCGCCGGAGGGCCGCAATTTGCCCCCTCGGGGCCACCTGAGCCTCCAAAACGGCCTTTTCGAACCCCAGTCCGGAAAACGGGTTTGACAAGTGGCTGCATAGCGCTATTTTATATCATGGAAGCGCGGTTCACGGCCGCCCGGGGTTAGTACTACAACGAAACGCGGGTCTTTGTTCCGCCAAGCGGGAAGTTTGGTTGCGTCAGCGGTCCGGCCGCGCCCAAGGGAAAGTTGTACGCAATGGCAGCGAAGCAACGCAAGGCGGTCCAGCCCGGTCAAGACCGGATCACGTCGTCTGAGTCTGCGGCCTCCGACGGGCATCGCGCCCTGCGTGCGCTGGTCCAGGTCAGCCAGATGGTCGCCGGCAGCCTCGACCTGGCCGACGTGCTGCGGTCTTCGATGCGCGCGGCAGCCGAAGCCATGAACGCCGAGGCCTGCTCCATCCTGCTGAAGGACACCGCGGCCGACGCCTTGCGGTTCCACATCGCGGACGGTCCGCAGACGCGCGGCCTGACCAGCGCGGCGCTGCCGATCGACGACCACAGCATCGCCGGCTGGGTCGCCAACCATCAGGAGCCCGTCCTGATTCCCGACGCGTACCGCGACGCGCGGTTCAACCGCGACTGGGACCTGAAGACGGGCTTCCGGACGAAGTCGATCATCTGCGCGCCGCTCATCTCGCAAGACCGGCAGGTGGGCGTCATGCAGATCCTGAACCGGCGCGACGGTGAGTCGTTCGACGGATACGACCTGGTCCTGGCGCAGGCCGTGGCCAGCCTCATCGCGGTCGCCATCCACAACGCCGAGGAACACGAGGCGCGGATCAAGGCCGAGCGGCTGGCCACGATCGGCCAGACCATCGCCGGCATGGCCCACTGCATCAAGAACATCCTGAACGGCCTGCGGGCCGGGTCCTACATCATCGACCAGCAGATGACCGACGAGGCCGAGTCGAAGGTGGCGCGGGGCTGGAAGATCGTCAAGAAGAACATGATGCTCCTCTCGAACATCGTGATGGACATGCTCAGTTACTCCAAGCAGCGCGAGCCGCTCTACCAGCCGTGCCGCATCGGCGACCTTTGCGAGGACGTCGTCGGCCTCCTCCGGCAACAGGCCGCCGAGAAGGGCGTGACGCTCGTGACGAGCAGCGACCTCCAGGAGGTGTGCGTGGACGAGTCGGGCATCCGCCGATGCCTGATCAATCTCGTCGGAAACGCCATTGACGCTTGCAGCGACGGCGGCGGTCTGGTAAAAGTTGACGTCGGTGCCGCCGAAACGGACGAGCGGTTCGTCATACGCGTCCGCGACAACGGCTGCGGCATGGAACCCGATGCACGCGAGAAGATCTTCGATGCGTTCTTCTCGAGCAAGGGAGGCAAGGGTACGGGGCTGGGCCTGGCCGTCACGCAAAAGATCGTCGAGGAACACGGCGGCGAGATCCGCGTCGAGTCGGTCCTCGGCGAGGGTACCGAGTTCGCCCTCGTCCTGCCGGCCGGACCGGCCGGCGAAGGCGGCGGCCAGGCACACGGTGACCCACCGACCCCACGGAGGCGGGGGACAACAAGGAGCAGCCGATGAGAAAAGCGCTCGTAGTGGACGATGAAAGCGACGCGAGGGAGTTCGTCCGGGCCATCCTCGAACCCGACGGTTGGGAAGTCATCGAGGCCGAGGACGGCGCCGCCGGTATCGAGAAAGCCAAGGAAATCCAACCCGACCTTGCGATCCTCGACGTCGAAATGCCCAACGTGAACGGCTTCGAGGTCTTTACGGAACTCATCAAACTGCCCGAGACCGCGGGTACGAAGATCGTGATGCTGACGGGCGTGGCCGACAAACTCGGGATGCGGTTCTCCGCCGACGACATGGGCAACTTCCTCGGCCGCCAGCCCGACGCCTACGTCGAAAAACCGATCGACCCCGACCAGTTCAAACGCGTCGTCCAGGACGTCACCTCGGGCGACTGACGCACCATCGGCAATGCGCCTCCTGCACAGCGGGTGCGGACCTTACTTCTCGCCCCCCTTCTCGCGGCCCTTCGGCGCGGTACCGAACCGTATGTTCGGATGGATCGCCTTCTGCCCGGCCATTCCCCTGGCGAGGTTGCCCTCGAAGTACACGGTCTGGGTCGGGAAGGCGATGGCGAGGCCCAGGTCGGCCACGGCTCGCATGATCGCCAAGTTCACACGCTCCCGCGTCTCCAGGTGGTCGGCGTAGGCCACGGCCTTGGTAAAGTAGTAGATGGTAATGTCGAGGCTCGATGTGCCAAAGTCGCTGAAGCGGACGACGATGAATTCCTGGTCCACCCCCTCGTCGCCGGCGAGGACCTCGCGGATGGCGGCCACGGCCTCCTGCATCTGGTCGGCGGTGGTCTCGTAGGTAACACCGATGGTTTGGAAGACGCGGCGTTTGGGCATCTTCGACCAGTTGTCGATGGTGGCCTCGGCCACCGCCTTGTTCGGGATGCAGACGAGGGTGGCCGGCCACGTTCGGATACGCGTCGAGCGGAACCCGATCTGCTCGACCGTGCCTTCGACCTCGCCGATCTTGACCATGTCGCCGATCGTGAACGGCCGGTCCATGAAGATGAAGATCGACCCGAAGAAGTTGCCGAGCGTGTCCTGAAGCGCCAGCGCCACGGCCAACCCGCCGATGCCCATCCCCGCCAGGAGGCTCGTGACGCTGTACCCCAGCAGTTGCACCACCCACACGGACAGCAGCAGGCCGATGGTCACCTTCAGGGCCTTGCGGACCAGCGGTACCAGTTGGTCGTCGAGTTCCGACTCGCTGCGGCCGGCCAGCCGCGTCAGATACACGGCCAGCACGTCGACCAGCCGGAAGAGCAGCCACAGGATGTCGGCGACCAGCAAGACCTTCACCGCGCCGAAGGCGCCGGCGCGGACGTTCGTCGGCTCCGTCGGAAGCGCCAGCGCCCAGACCGCCAGCGCCAGGGCGCCCAGCAGGATCACGCACCCGAAGGGCTTGGCCAGCGCGCCAGAGAGCAAGTGGTCGATGTCGAAGCGCGTCTTTTGGAGCGTCGGGATGATGCGTTTCTCGAAGACGTAGTCCGAGACCTTCCTGAGGACCAGCCCCAGCAGCACGAGCAGGAACGCCGCGATGAACTGCCAGAGGGCCACGCCGAGAAACTCGTAGCGGACCCAGGCGGGCAGGGAGTCGCCGAGACGTTTCGGGCTCTCGGGCAGGACCTCCTCGATCGCGGTTGCGAGGTCGGTGACGGGGGCCGGCTGCTGAGGAACCGCTTCCGCCGGCGCGGGTGCTTCGGCGCCCGGCAGCGGCGGCGCCGTCTCGCCGGGCGCCGGGGGCGGCTCGACGGGGCGAGCGGCGGTCTCGGCCGGAGCGGACGACGGTTCGCCCGTGGCGGCGGACAGGACGAGGGGCAGCAACACGGCGGCTGCCACCAACAGTGTCAGGGGAAGAAGTCGTTCTCGCATGGCGGGTAAGATAGCACAGACGGCGGCAGGAATTCAAGCCGAGGCCGGGGGGGGGCGCGACCGCGCAGCCCGTCCTTCCTCCGTCGCGCGGCCCGTATGGGCCGCGGAGCCGGGCCTTCGGGAAGCGCGGTGGGCAAGGCTGCACACCGCGCACCATGCCAAGCGCAGGCGGCTATCGGTTCTTCAAGACCACGCACCCGGCGCCGAGTTCCTGCCGCGGCTTCGAGGCGCACTCGAGTTTGATAACCGTCACGCCCGCTATTCGGTCGGGGCTGGTGCGCGGCAGACCCGTAAGAACAACCCGGCCGCCGGTCTGCCGGAACCGGATGCGTTTGCCGGTCGCCAGGTACGAGGCCTTCAGCACCTTCGTCTTCAGGCCCGCCAGGGTCAGCCTGCTGCCGGGCCATCGGCTGACCCACCAGTACAGGCTCCTGCCCTTGATCGTCCCGCGTCCGCAGGGGTTCCACTCCATGCGTCCCCCGACGCGTTCGGTCCGTCCGTAGACGGCCTCGGCGTTCTTCGCCAACCACTTGCCGACGGGGATGAGCCGCTCGGGCGCTTCGGGCGGGACGGAGCCGTCGGGCGCCGGGCCGACGTTCAGCAGCAGGTTCCCGCCGCCGCCCGCGCACCGGCAGAGCATGGCCAGGACCTCGCGCGTCGAGTGCCAGTCGATGGCGCTCGGCATGTAGCCCCAGGACCCGTTGAAGGTCATGCAGGCTTCCCAGGCCCGGCCTTCCTCGGCCTCCCGGATGTGCTCTTCGGGCGTGCCGAAATCCTCCGGCAACCGGGCCCGGTTGTTCACGAGGATGTGCGGCTGCAGGCGGCGGGCCATGGCGGTCATCTTGCGGCTCTCCCACCGTCTGGGCGAGCGAAGCGGCCACGAAACGTCGTACCATAGGACGTCGATCTTCCCATAGTTGCTCATCAGTTCCCGCACGCACCCCTGCGTGAAGTCGAGGAAGCGGCGGCGGGCCTTCTCGTTGGTGGCGCACCGGGCGCCGTCGGCGTGATGCCAGTCCATCAGCGAGTAGTAGAGGCCGATCTTGAGGCCCGCCTCGCGGCAGGCTTCGACGTACTCGCGCACCAGGTCGCGGCCCGGGCCGCGCCGGGCGGCGTTATAGTCCGTCTGCTCGGTGTCCCAGAGGCAGAAGCCCTCGTGGTGCTTGGTGGTCATGACCATGTACTTCATGCCGGCCTGCTTTGCCAGCCGCGCCCACTCGCGGGCCGGGCGGCGTTTGGGTTTCCACGTGTCGGCGAGTTTCTCGTACTCTTTCAGAGGGATCCGCTCGCGGTTCATCACCCACTCGTGCCGCCCGAGTTGCGAATACAGGCCCCAGTGGATGAACATGCCGAACCGTGCTTCCTGCCACCATTTCAGGCGCCGTGCCTGCGGCCAGGGCTTCGACTTCGCCTTCTTCGCTGCCATGTTTCGGTGCCTCCGGGTTTCGGGGTTCGCTGTCGCCGATTCTGACGGCCAATACGCGCGGCGCAAGCGCCGCGGCTAACATGCCTCCGCGCGCCGCGGCTGACACGCGCGCTACAATCGCCACTCACGGCAACGACAGATCGCGCGGCTCGTGCCGGACGGGCCAGGAGGCGCGGCGGCGGTCGCGGTACAGGCCGATCCGAATGACCGGGATCGGCCGGAACCCCGTCGCCTTCGCCGGCGAATCGGCCCGCAGCCGGAAGTCCGCGCCCTGGCGATCGACGAAGTGCGGGTCCTTGTCCACAAAGTTGTCCGCGACCGTCTGGTGCGCGCGGGTCTTCGGATCGATGTCGTCCCACTTGCCGCCCACGCTGATGTTGCGGACGATCCGATTCCGCTTGGGCGTGCCTGGGTCGTCATCCAGGATGGTCACGAGTTGCGGATACCGCTTGCTCCACAGTTCGCTGGTGTAGGGCATGGCGGCCAGGCGCGTGCGGAGCGTGCCTTTCGCATCGTCGGTCGCCTTCTTCTGCCACCCCAGGCCGCGGGCGTCGATGTGGACCGACGGGCTGCAGTCCACGAACACGTTGTTCTCGACGAGGTTATCGCACCCCCCTCCGATAAAGACCGCCCGCGTGACGCGGTGGAAGATGTTGCCGATGATGTGTATGCCGCCGGCCTGGTCGTCCAGGTACACGCCCATGGCGCCGAGGCGGCCGGGGCCCTGGATGTGGTGCCAGTAGTTGTACCGGATAATCGTGCCGCGCGCCGTCCAGTCGCGGCCCATATAGAAGGCGCCAACGTCGCCGGTGTCGTGGCAAACGCTGTGAATCTCGTTGTATTCGATGACGTGGTCGTTGCCCGAGAGTTGGATGGCGCTGTGCGGCCCGTGGTGCAGGAGGTTGCTGCGGACGATGTTGCCGCACCCGCCGACCGCGACGGCCGGCCGGTAGGTGTGGCACCACCGGCTGAAGTGATGGATGTGATTGTTTTCGGCCAGGAGTCGCCCGGGCTGGAGCGTTTTGCGGTCGCCGCCGCTGAGGGTGACGCCGCCGTCGCCCGTCTCGTAGATGTCGCACCCGATGACGGCGTGGTCAGCGCCCGCGACGGTCACCGCCCGGTTGCCCGTGTTGCGTATGGTGCAGCCGCGGACCTGGTTGTGCGAGCCGCCGGTGATCTTGACGGCCGTCCCGCGGCAGGCTTCCAGGACAAGGCCCTGCAGGACGACGTGCGAGACGTCTCTCAAAATGAGGAGCGAGTCCGCCACGCTGACCACCGCCCTGGCCGAACCGATGGGGGTGGGCGGCCAGAAATACAGGACGCCCGTGCGGCGGTCCACGTAGTACTCGCCGGGCGAATCGAGTTCCGCCAGGACGTTCAGCGCGTGCCACCGGTTGCCCTTGCGAAGGCCGTAGCGGTGCTTGCCCGCCGTGGTGATGGTGCGCCCGCCGGTATCGATCGACTCGACCTTCATGTAGGTGTCGGCCCAGTCGTGATACCAGTATCCGTAGATCCAGACATCGGGTTCGTCGGCCCAGCGTTCGGGCCGGTCGCCGTCGTACTGGAAGCGCCGCCCGTCCTTGCCGTCGGGCAGGCCGGCGATGCGGGCGTAGCCTTCGTTGGGCCAGCGGGCAAGGGTCATCGGCCGGTCGTCGAAGAACAGTTCCATGTGGGCGGACCGGACCGGCTCGCCGAACCCGCGCCGGGTCAGTTGGCCGAAGTCGGTGATGCCCAGTGCTTTCAGGTCGGCACGGTAGACCTTCCTGCGTGCGGCGGCGTCGAGTCGCGCCAGGACCTTCGTGTCGCGGACGGGGACGAAGTCCCTGACCTCCTTGCCGCCGACGATCCGGACCTTCTCGCCGACGTAGTTGCGGTAGACGACGGGTGCGTCCTTGAGGCCGGAGTCCTCGGCCGTCAGTTCAAGCGGCTCGGTCAGCACGTACACCCCGCCGCGCAGCGCGATGTCGATGCCGTCGGCGGGCACACCGCCCCGCTCCTTTTTGATGGCGCGTGCGGCATCGCGTGCGGCCTGCAGAGACGTGAACGGCGAGGCAATCGTCCCCTTCAGCGTACCGAGAGCGCCCGGAGCGGGCGGCGCCGCCGCGCCGCGGGCCGCGACTGCCGGACAGGCACACATCGCCAGAGCAAGACACAGGTTCACCACCTGCCGCATGAGGGCTTCTCCTCTCGCTTGTCGGACCACAACGGGAACTCACGCCTGAGGCAAGTTCACCACCGGCAGCCGCCGAACTCAAGCAAAATGGCCGACCGCCGTGAGCGATACCGCCCTCTGCGCCGGCGAATCAAAAAAGGTACCTGGTACCTTTTTGGGTGGTGTTGCCACGGTGCGCCGGCGCGGATACGGCCTCGCATTCTTCACGCCCGTGCGGTATTATCGTGATGTGACGGCTCGGCGACACGGCCGGCCGCAAGACTCCAACACATCACGGTTAAGGAGGACGAACCATGGCACTCGAGATAACGCAGGTCGAGGTGTGGGCGGCAACGATCGAAGATCGGCCTGGCGGATTGGGCGAGAAACTGGACCCGCTCGCCAAGGCCGGGGCCAACCTGGAGTTCGTCATCGCCCGGCGGACGCCCGACAAGCCGGGGGCAGGCGTCGTGTTCGTCACGCCCATCGAAGGCGATGCCGTGGAGGCCGCAACCGCCGCAGGCTTTGCCATCGCCGAGAGCCTGCGTTCGCTGCGGGTCGCGGCGGCGGACGAGGCGGGTTTGGGCGCCCGAATCACCGGCGCACTGACGTCGGCTGGAATCAGCCTGAGGGGGATTTCGGCGGCGGCCATCGGCGACCGGTGCGTATGCTACCTGGCGTTCGATTCGCCCGAGGATTCCGCGAAGGCAGAGGACGCCCTCAAGAGCCTCTGAGCAGCCCGACTCAAGCGCGACACCGATACGGCGCGGTGGTTCTCCGGAACCACCGCGCTTTCGACGAGGTAACGCGGCGGGCGCCGAGAGCCGCCGCGCACACGGCTGGACAAGCCAGCCGTGCCACGCCTTATCGCTGTGCTTCTGCGAGTGATCCGCGTCCGGAACCGTAGCGGCGGACCAGGGCGGCGTCCTCGGCGGGCTGGTCGCTGTAGCGGTCATAGATGCCGACGATGGCGGCGTCGGTCGGCTTGATGGACGTGAAGGTCTCGCGGAACGCCCGCTCGACCCATTGGCGGCGTTCGGAGAGTCGTCCGGCGGCCAGGATCTTGAACGCCAGGCACGGCCGCTTCGTCTGCCGCATCGCCTTGAACATGCGGGGCGGGTCGCCCATCAGGTACACCTCGCGCAGGGGAAGCGGCACGTCGCCGAGCAGTTTGCGCAGCGCCGCCTCGTCGCGGTGCCGCTCGTACACACAGGTCATGTAGTAATCGACGTCCCACCCCTTCGATTCCACGGCGTCCACCACGTCGGGCATGTGCGTCGAGACGCCGACCAGGAGCCCCGCGTCGCGGACCCGTTTGAGGTAATCGTGCATCTGGTCAATCTTGCCGCCCTTGAACAGGTTGTCGGTGGTCTCGCCGTGATGGGCGATGCCGATGCAGCCGGCGTCGGCCACGGTCTTGATGCCGGCCGAGTCGCCCGATGCGATGACGATGTAGTGCATCTTGCCGCCCGAGTCGGTGAACCGCCGGTACAGGTCCGCGCCAGTGACGCCGGCCTGCCAGCAGTTGATGCCCACCTCCTGGCACCGGCGCAGGGTCTTCAGGATTTGCTCGGGCGTGTAGTAGTGCTTCATCGCGTGGTTGACAAAGACCGAGAGGTGCGACCCGGCGTTGAACGGGTTGGTGCCGCAAATGAGGCGTGAGACGGAGTGCTTGCCGAGTCGGATCTGCGGGAGTTTCCGCTCGGCGGCCGGGGCGGCGGCCCCGGCCCTGGCTGCCATCAGGGCGGCCGGCAGCATGACGGCCTTCTTCAGGAAGTCGCGACGTCGGCCGTCGCGCTCGCCGGTGCGCGAGCCCGCGCCCGGGTCGCCCGATTCGGAAGCCATGAGGCATTCCCCTCTCGCTCTGAAGTTCCTTGCGATTCTCAGGCCAGGTCCTTCCAGACGGTGTCCAGCGCGGCGATAACGTTCTTGTGCCTCTGATACTTGGTAGCGTAGATGTCCGCCTGCGCCGGGTCGGGCTCCTGAATCCGCGCGAAGCGGACCATGGCGTCAACCGCCTCCTTGTAGCCGGGGTAGCAGCCGGCGGCGACGGCGGCGGCAATGGCGGCGCCGAGGGCGCCCAGTTCCGTCCCGTCGGGGATCTGGACGGGGGTCTGGAAGATGTCGGCGAAGATCTGCACCCAGACCTCGCTGCGTGCCGCGCCGCCCGTCAGACGGATGACGGCCGGCATCCGGCGGAACTTCAGCAGCCGGTCCACGTGGGCCCGGTGCCCGAAGACAACGCCCTCGTAAATGGCCCGGAGCACGTGGCCGCGCGTGTGCCAACCGCTGATGCCGATGAAACTCGCTTTCGCGTCCGGCCCGGCGTTCGAGCCATAGAGGAACGGCAGGAAGACGATGGGCGCCTCGTCGGGCCTGGTGGCAGCCACCAGTTCGTTACAGACGTCGTAGACGGAGCGCCCCTCGGCCTCGGCCTTCTCCTTCTCGGTCCCGAAGAACTCGGTGACGAACCACTCGAGGTTCGAGGCGGAGGTGGCGCTGCCCTCGAGCATGAGGTAGAAGCCGGGGATGCTGAAGCAGGAGGTCATGAAAACGTCCGGGTCCACGACGGGGGTCCGCGAGATGTACTGGTTGTTGCCCCAGGTTCCGGCGATCATGCACAGTTGGCTCTCGTCGATGATGCCGGACGAGAGGGCGCAGGCGTCGATGTCGAACATGCCGCCGGCCACGGGTGTGCCTTCCTTCAGACCGGTTTCGGCGGCGGCCTCGGCGGTGACCTCGCCGCAGATGTCGGCCGTTCGGACAAGCGGCGGCAGAAGAGGGCGCATCTCCGGGATGCCGAAGGCCTCGAGCACCTCGTCGTCGTAGTCTGCCGTCCCGACGTTCAAGAGGCCGGTGCCGGAGAAGTCGGTCAACTCGGCCTCGATTCTGCCCGTGAGACGGAAGCGAAGGTAGTCTTTGCACATGAGGACCCAGCCGGCCTGCTTCATGACGTCGGGCTCGTTGTCGCGGAGCCACGCGAGCAGGGCGCCCGGCTGGGCGGGCCAGATGCTCTGCATCGTCTTGGGGCGGACGGCCTCGCCCACGCCGTCGGCGGTCCATTTGTCGATGATGCCGCGGGCGCGCGAGTCGGTGGACATGATGGCGTCGCGGACGGGAACGCCGGCCTTATCGACCAGGTACAGGCCGTTGCCGTGCCCCGCGCAGGCGACGCAGACGATCTGGCCCGCGTCGATGCCGGCCGTCTCGAGGACCTCGCGGACGGCCTCGCAGGTGGCCTTCCACATCTGGGGGATGTTGCGCTCCAGGTGACCCGGCTCAGGGCTCAGGGTCTCGGTCTTGCGCGACGCGACCGCGACCTCCTTGCCGTCGAGTGTGAACAGTGCGGCCTTTGACATGGTGCAGCCCGAGTCGGTGCCAAGCAGGTACTTGGCCATGGGCGGTGTCTCCTAACGCTACCCCGCTACTTCGCCATTTCGCGCGGTGGGTACCCAGTACGGGTCCGTATGGACGGACCGCGCTTGCAAGCCCGTTTTCGCCGTTGCGCGGCGGGTCAGGAGACCCGCCGCGCGGCCGGCCCTCTACTGCTCTTCGGCGGGGGGAGCCGGCGCCGGCGCCATCTCGGTCTCCGCCTCCTCCACCTTTGCCGCTTCCGCCGCCTTGGCGGCCGCCGGGTCACGGAACAGCAACACGAACAACACCAGGAGGACGGCCGAGATGAGTGTGTTGGTCAGCCACATCGGCTGCCAGTTGATGATTTTCTCGGCGCCTTCAAACACCGTGTTCGCCTCAATCAGCCAGCCGTTCGCGAAGTTCCCGAGTAGAAGGCCGACGCCGAAGATCAGGAACAAGAGGCCCTGAGCCTGCGCCTTCATCTCCTTGGGCGCCTTACGGTCAGCGTAGATCTGGCCGCCCACGTAGAAGAAGCCGAAGATGATGCCATGAACCAGGATGGCGGAGAAGTACAAGGGTTCCTGGTCATAGGCATCGCCGAGGGCGTACGCCGCATAGCGCACCAGCAGCATGCACAGGCCGATCACCATGGTCCACTTCAGGCCCACCCGTACAATCGCGATGGGCACGAGCAGCATGAGGAACATCTCAACGAACTGTCCCCAGTTCATGGTCACCGTCAAGTACTCGAAGTTCTTGGCCTCGAGGAAGGCCGAACCGTAGGTCCAGTGCGCCGAGAAGGGAACCGTGGCAATCAGGGTGCCCAGGATCAGGACCGCAAAGTGCCAGTCCTTCAGGAGCACCAGCGACCGAAGGCCCATCACGTCGATCAGGGAGGTCTTCTGGCCCTTGGCCGGAGGTGGCGTATGCGGCAGCGCCAAGGCGAACACCGCCCCCGCCAGCGCCACGCCCGCCCCGCAATACAGCGGGATCGCCGTCCCGTCGATGGCGACGTCCCACAGGCCCTTGGCCACGATGCTGAACAGGCCTGCGGCCACCCATCCGATCGACCCGAAAACCCGAATCTGCGGAAACTTCTCCGACGGGCTGTGGCTCATGGCGATGGAACTGGTCAGACCCCACGTCGGCATGTAGCACAGCATGGACAGCAGAAGCAGAACGAACAGGGGGAGGGGAGCCGTGACCTGCGTTGACGCAAGCAGCAACGCGGCCGTAGCCAGGTTGAGCACGGCCAGCACCTTTTGCGACGCGAAGTTGCGGTCGGCGAACATGCCGATCAGCGGTGACGCAAGGCAGCCCAGCGCCATGGAACTGCCGATCAGGGCCATCTCCAGCCCGCCCATCCCCAGTTTTTTGACGTACGCGGTCAGTTGAACGAACCAGACCGCAATCAGCATGTACTGCAGGAACATCATGCCGCTCAGCCGGATTCGTACGCCCATTGACATTCTGGCCATGGCTTGTCTGCCTCCTCTTGCGGGCCGGTTCTGCCGGACCCTTGTGCCCTGACCCCTCGATTGGCTGCCGCAATTCCGCTATCGCATCAGCATGCCGCCGCTCACGTCCACCGTGGCGCCGGTCATGAAACTCGACCGGTCGCTGGCGAGGAACACGACGACGCCCGCGACCTCTTCGGGTTTGCCGAGCCGTCCGATCGGAAGCCGGGCGGCGAACTTCTCGGGATCGGCATCGACGTACGGCGCCAGCATCTCGGTGTACATCAGCCCCGGGGCCACCGCGTTAACGCCGATGCCGTGGGGCGCCATCTCCCTGGCCAGCGACACCGTGAAGGCCACGATGGCGCCCTTCGAGGCGTCGTAGGCCGACTTGCCCGACCGCGAGCCGCGAAACGCCGCCTGCGACGAGACGTTGACGATGCGGCCGGTGCGCCCCGAGGCCAGCAGGCGGCGCACGAGTTCCCGCGACCCGAGGAACGTGCCCGTCATGTTTACCTGGAAGGCGTAGTTCCACTCCTGCTCGCTGATCTCGGCGGTGGGAACCACGGGGCAATAGGCGGCGTTGTTGACGAGCACGTCGACGGGGCCAAGCCCCTCCCGGGCCTGGTCGAACATCGCGATGATGTCGGCCTCGCTGGAGACGTCGGCCGGCACGGCCAGGGCTTGGGCGCCGTGGGTCGTCTTGATTTCCTCGACGACGGCGGTCGCCTCGTCTGCCAGGTCCACCTTCCCGTCGGCGCTGCGGAAGTAGTTGACCGCCACCTTGGCGCCCTCGGCCGCCAGAGCGAAGCAGACGGCCTTGCCCAGTCCGCGCGAGCCGCCGGTCACCAGAGCCACCTTGTCCTTGAGGTTCAGGTCCACCGCAAGACTCCTGTCTGCTCGAACGGATTCCCCCCGGCCCGCGCCCTTTCTACGGTTTCAGGACGACCCTGAGCGCTTCGCCGCTCTGCATCAGTTCGTACGCCTTGAACAGGTCGTCCAGGCCCAGGACGTGCGTGACGATTCGGTCGGCCGCAATCGCGCCGCCGCTCAAGAGGTCCACGGCCCTGGCGACCTGGGCGGGCGTGGAATCGCTGGTTCCAACAACCCTCAACTCGCCGTAGTGGATGGGCCGGCTGTCAACCGAGAGCGTGCTCGCGCCCTTGGGCAGCGAGGCGAACAGGCATACCGTGCCGCGCTTCCTGACGAGCAGCGGCGCCCCCTCCTGCGGCGGCGCGGCAGGGGCCGCCACGATGGCGACGTCGGCGCCCAAGCCGCCGGTCTCGTTCATCACCGCCTCGGCCAGGTCCCGGGTCGCCGGGTTCACGAGCAGGTCGAATCCGAACGGCCCGCACATGGCCAATCGGGCCGGGTTGATCTCGGCCACGATGACCTTCGTGGCGCCGAACTCGCGGGCCATGCAGGCGTTCATGATGCCCATCGGGCCGGCGCCGACGACCACGACCGTGTCGCCTTCCTGGATACCGCAGTTCTCGCAGGCGTTGACGGTGCAACTGAGTGGCTCGGCCAGTGCGGCATGCTCGGCCGCCACGCCGGGCGGCACCTTGACGACGTGGCCGCCGGCGATCGCCCGGGCGGGGATGGTCGTGTACTCGGCCATGCCGCCGGGGTAACTGAAGCCCATCGGCGTGAGGTCGGTGCAGAGGTTCCGCCATCCGCGGCGGCAGTAGGTGCACTCGCCGCACGACACCGAGGTGGCCATGACGATGCGGTCGCCGACCGAAAAACCCTCGACCGCGGCCCCCACCGTCTCGACGAGGCCGGTGAACTCGTGCCCCATGACCATCGGGGCCTTGATGCGTGGGTTGCCATGCACGTAGGTCTTCAGGTCGGTGCCGCAGACGGCGCAGGCGTCGATCTTCACGCGCAGTTCGTCCCGGCCGCAGGACGGCACGGGGACGGTCTCGACGCGGATGTCGCCGGGCGCGTGATAGACGACGGCCTTCATGGAGTCGGTCACCGGGGGGCTCCGTCGAGGACCTTCTCGGTGGAGGCCACGCCGAGCCGCTTGCAGCCCTGCTCGAGGTAGGCGACGGCGGTCTCCCACGAGCGGACACCGCCCGACGCCTTGACGCCCACGCCGGGGCCGACGGTCTTGACCATGATGTCGATGGCCTCGGGCGTGGCCGGGCCGTCGCCGAAGCCGGTGGAGGTCTTGACGAAGTCGGCGCCGGCGGCCTCGGCGAGTCGGCAGGCCTGGGCAATCTGGGGGGGCGAGAGCCAGCAGATCTCCAGGATGACCTTGACAAGCGCCCCGGCCTGCTTCGCTTCGGCCACGACGGCCTCGATGTCTTTCCGGACGGCCTCGTGGTCGCCCGAGAGGAACCGGCCGACGTTCATGACCATGTCCAACTCGTCCGCGCCGTCCTCGATGGCAAGGCGGGCCTCGAGCGCCTTCGTCTCGGACCGGTTGCTGCCGTGCGGGAAGCCGATGACACAGGCCACGGTCGTGTCGCAGTCCTTGAGTTCGGCGGCCGCCAGCGCCACGTCGGTCGGCCTGACGCAGAAGTTCCCCACGCCGCGCGCTTTGCACATCCTGGCCCCGTCGATGACGTCCTGGCTGGTGGCGAACGGTTTCAGGACCGCGTGGTCGATGGTTTTGGCTACCTGCTCTCGGGTGAACATACGCGTTCTCCTGGTTCAGATGCTACGTTGCCCACTTCGAGGAACCCGCTGCTACACGCTTGGCCCTGCAACGCCAGGAAGGCCTTTTGCGCGGTGGGTCTCCGGACCCACCGCGCAAAACTTTCGTCAGAACGCTCTATGCGGTCTTACGTAACTCTTTTGCTGCGGCGAGAACGGCACCCGCTCGCTTACGCTCGCGGCTAGTTACAC
>CAZIJC010000030.1:0-36278 GCA_964539385.1 uncultured Anaerolineales bacterium
ACCAGCGCGTTTTGCCTTGCCTATCTTAACATTCGAGGTCCAAATCGCTCCTCACAGGCCAGAATCAACGATCGGAGCCAAAAAAAACGCGCATTTGGCCGTTTTGGCAAGGTCAAAATTGACGTAAGTGTTATGGAGCCAGCCCCATGTGTCGCCAACCAGCCGAGGCCGCCGGCGGGGGTAAGCGGCTTCGAGCAAGGCGGGGGCGCTTGAGAGAGGCGCAGGCTGCGCGCGGCCGCTGACGTTAGAGCACCTTCACGACCACCAGCGTCAGGTCGTCGGCCCGCGGCGCGAGGCCCGTAAACCGCCGGATGTCCCACTGGACCTCTTCGACCATACGCCGTGCGCCGTGTCCGGCGTGCCGCAGGATCGACGCCATGAGTTGATCGCGTCCGAACCGCTCGCCCTGATAGTTGGCCGCATCGAAGGCACCGTCGGAGAAGACGACGAGCGTGTCGCCGGCCTGGAGTTCGACGGCCTCGTACTGGTAGGTGGCGTCGTGGATGACGCCCAGAAGCGGCCCGCCGGCCGTCAGACGTGTAACCTGGCGTCCGCGGATGAGAACGGCCGGTTCGTGGCCGGCGCTGGCGTAGGTGAGCCGCCGCCCGCGCGAGTCCAGAACGCCGTAAAAGAGGGTGGCGAACTCGGTGGGTTCGGTCTCCTCGGTCAGACTGTGGTTGACGCGGTCCATGACGTGGCTGAGGGCGTAGACGTGTTCGGCCTGGGCCCGCAGTGCCGCACGCAGACTCGCCATCAGGATCGCCGCCGGGACGCCCTTGCCGGCGACGTCGCCGACGGCAACGCCCCAGTTCTTGCTGGGCAGGCGGATCCAGTCGTGAAAATCGCCGCCTACCATCAGCGACGGCACGGTGACGCCGTAGCAGTCGTAGCCCTGGATGTCGGGCGCCTTGGCGGGGAGCATCCGCTCTTGTACCCTGGCGGCGACCTCGAGTTCGCGTTGCTGCTGGCGAGCGATGACGCACTCTTCCACAAGTTGGGCGTTGTGGACGGTCAGGGCGGCCTGGTCGGCCACGCTGCGGAACAGGCGTATCTCTTCCGGGGTGAAGGTATGCGGCAGGGCGGTGTAGATGTGGAGGGTTCCGAGGGGTTCGCCCTTGGCGATCAGGCCCACCGAGAGGCTCGAGACGATGCCTTCGGTGCGTGCGGCGTCGCCGTAGCGGACATGGGGATCGGTGCGCATGTCCTGGACGGTGATGATCTTGCCTTCGAGCGCCGCCTGGTCGTTGGGGTTCTCGGTCACCAGAACGGGCCCTTTGTCGAGATACGAGCCCGACAGGCCGTAGGCGGCCTCCACGACGAGTTCCTTGCCGTTCGGGTTCAACAGCCGCAGCGTGCACGCCTTGACGTGCATGACCTCGGCCATGGTCTTGACGATGTTGTCGAGCACGGAGTCGGGGTCGAGCGTCGAGGAGAGCAGGTGGCTGGTCTGGGCCAGCAGCGTCAGTTCGTCGATGCGTTCGCTCAGCACCGCCTGCTGCCAGCAGAGGCGCGTGATGGTGTTGGCCAGGAGTTGGAGGAACGCGCTGGCGGAGCGCATCTGCCGCTCGTCAACGGGTTCGAGTTCGGCGGCCGCCTCCACGAGTGCCGTCTCGTCGATAGCGTACTTGCGGGCAAGTTGGCGCACCTCTTCGGCCTGAAACGGGCGCTGCGGAACGTCGCCCAGGACGACGGTTCCCAGGATGCGTCCGTCCAGATGGATGGCGGCGGCAAACTGCGCGAGACCCGCGTGGCAGACGTAACGCACGGGGGCGGACCGGCCCTCGGAAGCGGCGGCCGCAGCCGCTGCGTAGTTCGAGATGCAGCAGGCCTCGTTGTCGTGCAGCGGGCCGCCCACAAGGTTACAGAAGCGGCTGGAACGACTCGGTTGGGTGACCAGTCGTCCCTGTTCGTCGCGGATGCTCATCGCCATCTGAACCAATTCGGCGAAGCCGTCCTGGATGGCCTGGAGCGTCTCGACGTCGATCAGGTCCAGGAGGCGTGGCGGCTTGCCTGCGGCGCGGATGGACGGCGAACGGCCGCCGTCGAGCGGCGTTTGTGTAACCGGGGGTGGGGGCGGATCGGTCATGGTCTTTCCGCTCGCAAGGCCGATGGCGTCGAGGCCGTCAGGCGACTGCCAGCATCCTTTCGATCGCTTCGCGTGCCGGGCCGGCGACCTCCTTTGGCACGGTCACCTCGTGCTGCATGTCTTCGAGCGACCAGAGGACCTTTTCGAGGGTGTTGAGTTTCATGTTGGGGCAATCGGCCAGGCCCGTGATTTCGACGATCGTCTTGTGGGGGCACCGTTTTCGGATGGTGTGGCAGACGCCCAGTTCGGTTGCAATGATGAAGGCGTTTTTGTCGGAGGCGGCCACGTGACGGATGATCTGGCTGGTCGAGCCGATACAATCGGCCAGCCGCCTCACGTCGCGCGTGCATTCGGGGTGCACGCACACGTCGGCGTCGGGGTATTGGGCGCGGCGGGCCTCGACGTGCTCGGCCAGGATCCGATGATGCGTGGGGCAGAAGCCGGGGTAGAGGATGATGTTGTCGCGGCCGGTCTGGTCTGCGGCGTACTCGCCGAGGCTCTGGTCCGGCACGAAGAGGATCGGCTTTTCCTTCGGGACGCTCTCGACGATGCGGACGGCGTTGGCGCTGGTGCAGCAGATGTCGCTGGCGGCCTTGACGACGGCGGAGGAGTTGACGTACGTGACGACCGTGGCGTCGGGGTGCCGCTGTTTGGCTTGCTGGAGTTCGCGCAGCGAGATCATGTCGGCCATCGGACAGCCGGCGTTCGGGTCGGGCATCAGGACGGGCCGGTCGGGGTTGATGAGTTTGGCGGTCTCGGCCATGAAGCGGACGCCGCACAGAACGATCACGTCGGCCTCGACCTTGGCGGCCTCGCGTGCCATGGCGAGCGAATCGCCGACGATGTCGGCTATATCCTGGACCTCCGGTATCTGGTAATTGTGCGCGAGGATCACCGCGCGGCGCTCCCGGCGCAGACGGTTGATCTTCTCGACCAGTTCGGCCCCGCCGGGCCGCTCAAGAGATACCATTTCCGTGCTCCGCTCGGACCCCATGATGTAGCACGCGAGCCGTAACCTTGTTGGATACGGCGCCGCGAACAAGGCATTATAGGGAACCGACCGGCGCCCCTCAACGTCAAAAGCCGACGAACGGCTGCGGGGAGAGCGGTGCGGTCGTGTTCGCGGCGGCCTTTCAGCACGCAGGCCGGCCGGGGGCGATCGGTGTATGTTGGGGACCGAAGGCGAAGGGAGGATGGTTTCGTGTGGAATTGCCTGTATCCGGCGTGGTATATAACGGTCCGGGTGCTCGGACCGGCCCACTCCGGTCAGGCTCCGTCGGGAAGGGGGCAATGATGATGCGTGTCGTGTGTCTTCTTGCTACGATCGGTGCGTTGCTTCCGATCCTTGCAGCGGACGTGGTTGCCGCCGAGGCCGACGAGGCGGCCGAGACCTTTCAGTCCCTCTACGGCGCCGACCTGAAGGCCGCCAAAGCGACCCGTTCGACGGGGGACGATCTTCAACTGTCGCGCCGCCTCTTGGCTCACGCGAAGGGGCTGACGGGCAATTCGGGACTCCTGGCGGTGCTCTATCAGAGCGCCTACGAACTGGCGAGCGGCAGTTCGGACGGTTACGAGACGGCCATCGAGGCGGCGGAGCGTCTGGAGTCCGTGTCTCCCGAGAAAGCCGGGGCGTGTGCGGAGTGGATTGTAGCGATCCGCCAGAAGCAGTTCGACGCCGCCAAGGGCGCCGAGCGGCGCCTGGCCGGCGAGGCGCTGATCGACGCGATGCTGACCATCGTGGACGCCAGGGTGGGATCCGGCGTCCTGCCCAAGGCAGGGGCCGTTTGCCGAAAGATGCTGGCCGTTGCCAATGCCATCAAGAGCGATCGCGCCGAGGGGCTCAAGATACGGCAGAAGGAAGTGGCCACGGCGATGCGGGCCGCGCGTGAAGCGGAACTGTTGAAGAAGCAACTGGAAGGCAATCCGCAGAATCAGGCAACGCGCGAGAAACTCGTCCGGCTGTACCTCGTGGATATGGACCATCCGGCCGAAGCCGTGAAATACCTCGCGGGCGTCAAGGATGCGGCGCTCCTCAAGTACGTTCCTGCTGCTGCCAAACCCCTCGATGCGGCGCCCGAACTGGCCTGCCTGGAACTCGGTGATTGGTATGGCGGCCTCGCCCAAAGCGCGCTGGCCGGAGCCAAGCGGCGTCTGTATATCAGGGCCCAGGGCTACTACGAGCGTTTTCTTGAACTTCACACCCCCGAAGATCTCCAACGCACCAGGGCGTCGCTGGCATTGAAGAAGGTGCAAGAGGCGCTCGCAAAACTGGGCGCCGAGGGGTGGATTGACCTGCTTGCCCTGGTGGACCCGGCGAAGGCAACGGTCGCGGGAAAGTGGGAACGGAAAGGCTCCACGCTCGCGATTGTCAGCCCGGCCCATTTTGGCCGCATCATGATCCCGGTTGATCCCAATGGCGGTTATGAAACGCACATCAAGTTCGTGCGCACCTCGGGGGATAATGCGGTCGGGGTGATCCTGCCTGTGGGCTCCACCGCGATAAACCTCCAGTTAAGCGCCTTTGGCGGGACGGTGGGCGGACTGGAGATGATCCGCGGCAAGGGCAATCGATACAATGAAACGGCTGTAAAACCCAGTGTCCTTCAGAACGGGCGCGAACACCACATCCACGTGAAAGTACTCCTTGAGCGCGCCCAGGCTCGCATTACGGTGGCGTTGGATGGAAAACCGTTCACCCAGTGGCGCGGCCCACAGTCGGCGCTTTCCCAATGGCAGGACTGGGGAGTACCCAACCGCCGATGTCTGGGCCTGGGGGCGAGCGGGTCGACCGTCGTTTTCCGCAGCGCGCGGCTGAAGATGCTCTCGGGCCACGCGAAACTGCTACAAAAGCAGGGGGCCGCTACCGCGGGGCGATGACCTCTGGCGCGACGGCTTGCGGCTGACGGGCCACGGCGGGCGAGACGCCGGTGCACCGCCCTCGCAGGCTACTTCTCGTACGCCATGACCTCGACCAGGTGGCGACCGGTGTTGGCCGAGTTGTGCGTCTGCGTGATGCGGATGTATCGCACCTTGCGCGGGGCGAAGCGGCAGGTGGTGCCCTTGGCGGTGGACGGGGCCTTGTTGTCGCGCCGGTCGGCGGCCATCTGCCACGTCTTGCCGTCCAACGACGTCTCGACCGTGAAGCCGTAGAACCGCTTGTCGCCGTAGTAGGCCACCACCCCAACGCGGCCGACGGTAGTCGGCTTGACCAGGTCGACCTGCCACCAGGCGTTCTTGTCCTTCTGCTTCGTCACGTCGGTGGCCCAGTATGCATCGGTGGAATCGCTGTGGCCGTCGTTGGCCAGGTGGGCCGGGTGGGGCTCCAGGGCGAACGAGCAGGACACGGGCTTGCCGGTGGTCAGGCTCGGGGCGTTCGGTTTGGGCTGCATGTCCTTGTAGAGGGCCACCACGGTGGGGAAGTCCCAACGCTTGGCCTGCGGTTGACAGGCGACGACGTCCACGCCGTCGAGCGACCCGACCAGCGGGCGCGACTTGGGCAGGTGCAACACCACACGCGTCGGCGGCCGCCGCCTGGGCCTCTCGAACGTGACCTTCACCCCCTCGGCCGTGCCTCGAACCATCAGGTCCATCGTGCCGAACCACGTGGGCAGGCGCTCGACCCGGATCGTCCGGCCCTTGCCGAGCCACCAGTCGGGCACGGCGCGGAGCAGGTGCAGCTCGTCGCCGGCCTCGTGGACCAGCATGTGTCGCAGCATGATCGCGTAGTTGCAGGCCCCGGTGACGTGGGGGATCGTATTGCTCCAGGCGAAGCGCCGCTTGTAGTAGATGCCCTCGGGGAAGGCGTGCGAGGCCGTCGAGTGCAGCAGATACCAGTAGAAGTCCTCGACGACCTGCTCGTGGCGCCCGCGGACCAGGTCGGTCATCGTCGTGTAGGCGCCCATGTACGGGTGGATGGCCCCCGGCCGGCCTCGCCATTGAATCGTCCCCTCGATGAATCCGCCGCCGAAGTCATTGCGGACGTGCCGGCTCAGTGCGGCCACGCGGGGATCGTCGCGCTCGAACAGCTCGGTCGGCCAGAGCGTCTCGGTGTTGCCCCAGTGCGTGCCGGCCTTCTCCCAACTCGGCGGGAAGTGCTTCAGCCCCGTCCGTTTCCACGCCGCGTCAATCGCGGCGCGGTAGGCCTTGGCCTCGGCGAGCAGTTCGGCTGCCTCGTCGGTCTTGCCCAGGAAGGCCGCGGCGTCGGCGGTGCAGCGCATCCCGCGCAAGTTCCACAGGTCGTAGCCGACGATGTGATACGTGCCATTCCAAAGGTGTTCCCCGTCGGCCGGTGCGGCCGGCAGCACACCGGCAAACGGCGAGTCGGCGGGGGCCTTTCGGCGGGCCTGCATCGTCCACCGGACGGCTTTGAGCATCTGGGGGTAGGCCTTTGCCAGGAATGCCCGATCGTCGGTGAGCTTGACGTAGTGCCACAGGAGCCAGACGGCCTGCCCGTTGGCGTCGAACTGCCCCCGCTGCGACTCGAACCGCCCGTCCGGGCGCTGGCGTTTCAGGTAGGGCCCCAGGGCCTTGCGGGCGGCGCCGGTCAGACCCGCCTCGGCCAGCTCCAGCACTTGGTAGGCCCCGTCGCGAATGTAGAACGTGTCGTAGAACCCCTCGCCCCCGTGCACCTCGCCGTGATCGTTGGCGATGAGCTGGCAGACGTGGGCGGCCAGCAGCGACTCGTTGGCCTTTCGGCAGGGGACTTCGATGTGCGCGGCGGGGGCCATCACGCCCTTCCAGTAGTCCAGCGTGCGCTTCAGCCACAGGTCCGGGTCTGCCTTGGCCCACGCCGAGGAGTCCTTGACCGCGTCGAAGGGCACCCGCCAGACGCCCCGGGCGCTGCGCCCGGGAGCCAGTTTCCATGACAACGTGGGACGGGTCGGGGCCGAAGGGCCGATCTGCTCAAGCTGTACCTTCGCTTCGGCCGCCGCGGGACCCGTGTTGGTCGTCTTGACCGTGACCCACACCAGGAAGTTCTCGCCTTCGGTGGGCCAGTCGAAGTCCTTTCGCCAGTCCTTGACGTTCGGCAGGGGGGTGGCCCAGAGCGTGAAGTCGTATCGCACGTGGCCGTCGGTGTCGCTCAGGAGAATGACGGGTATCCAGCCGTCCAGGACCCTCTTTGTCTGCCGGCGGCTCAGCGGTGTCAACTGCCGGCCGAACCGCAGCCGCAGCCTGCTGCCGTACTTCATGAACTGCGAGCCGCTGCGGCGGCCGGCCAGGAGGATCTCGTTGGCCGGCGTGACGCGTGCACCGTGCCTGTAGTCCTTCAGGGCGATGACGTTCCACGAATTGGTGAAGTAGTCGAACGACATGGCCGCGTCGTCCGAGAGGCGCCCGGTCGCGGCCCCGGCGTCGGGCTTGGCCGATTCGACCCGCCCGCACGCGCCCAGGACGCAGCAGACGGCAAGGCACAGAGAGATCTGGATTCGTCGCATGAGGTGTTTCCTGTCCGGTCCGGACGATGTTAACCGCCACGGGCGAGGCCGACAAGGGCCGATCGCGGTGCATTCGGGACGGCTTGTGGCGAATCGGCCGTGGCGATAGGATGAACGCCGCAGCAACTGAAGATTCAGGAAGAGTGATGGAATCGATGTGCCCGACATTTCCTGGATACTCGGATCCACGATATATCGCACGCGCCGGGACGTTGCTGGACCCGGCGCTCGGAACATGGCATTATAGGGAACCGGCTCGTGTGCCTCAACGTCAAAAGCGAGTGAGGGAGCCTGGGTTCCCTCTGCACGTCGGTCAACAGGGGAGGTCATGCTTCGCGTGCGGTGTCTATCTGGTGTGGGCTTTTGTCTTGCGCTCGCCGCGTTGTCCGCTGCCGCAGGTGCTGCCGAGACAGCCGAGGACGCGGAACAGGCCGTGGCCTTGCTGCAGAAGCAGTTCTCGGCCGCCTGCGGCGACCGGACCGAAGCCGGTGAGGCCCTGATCGATGCGCTGCTGGTTCTGGTCGATGCGAAGGTGTCGGCGGGTGCGGTGGCCCAGGCGACGACCGCCTGCGTTCGAGCCCGCAACGTTGCGCGGAGCATCCGGAGCGAGCGGCTTAAGGCCATCGAGGCCCGCACGCAGCATCTGGCGCACCGCATGAAGGCGGGCCGAGAGGCCGATGCCCTCGGGAAGCAGCTGGAGCGGGATTCGACGCAGGTCGCGACGCGCGAGAGACTTGTCCGCCTGTATCTTGTGGACCTCGGCCGTCCGGCCGAGGCGGCCGAGTACGTCGATGGTGTTGCCGATCCGTCGCTGCGCAAGTACGTGCCGGCGGCCGCTAAGGGCGTGGACGCCGCCCCCGAACTGGCCTGCAAGGAGTTGGGCCATTGGTTCCGCGGTCTGGGCGAGGACGCACCCGATCCTGCGAAGGCGGGTGTCTACGCGCGGGCCAAAGCGTACTACGAGCGGTTCCTGTCGCTTCACTCGGCCGAGGATCTCGACCACACGGCCGTCACGCTGGTCTTGAAGCAGGTGGACGAGGAACTGGCGAGACTCGGCGGAGGGCTCGAACGCCGGTCAGTCGATCTGCTGAAGCTGAATCTGACGTTCCCCCGTGTCGAGGATCACCGTTGCGAGTGTCGGCTCACGAAGGACGGCCTGTTTATCAATGATGGCGAGGCACGGACGCCGTTCACGACGACACACAGTTACCGGCTGGAGGTGGAGTTCACGTGCCGCGAGCGCAGCCCGGCGGTGGGTGTCCAGTTGCCGGTCGGGTCGGCGGGGGTCCGGCTGTTCCTGCAGTATTACGGCACGGCCGGGGGGCTGAACTACATAGGCGGCAAGGACTGCCGCACCAACGCCAGCCGCGCGGCACCCGTGCGACTCAACGTCAAGCAGCGGCACACCCTCGTTGTCGAGGCGCGGCGCGACAAGGGCAGGGCACGCATCACGGCGACGCTCGACGGCAAGCCGTTCGTCGATTGGGAGGGGCCGGAGGCGTCGCTCCGGCCGTGGATGGAGAAGAAGCCCGTGGAGAAGGTCCCCTTCGAGGTCAGCGCCTGGAGTACGGCGGTGGTGTTCCATCGCTGCCAGGTACGTTTGCTGCCGCCCACAATCGCACAGAAGGAACCATGAAACCCCGTGCTGCCGCTCTTTCGCTTGTGCCGGCAGCCGTCCCGGCGGCCCGGCTGCTGCGGCCCGGTGCGGCTCTACCTTCCTGTTTACAGGGGCCCGCCCGACGGGCATAATGCGCCGGTGGTTGCGATAGTCTTTCTGCGAGGAGAGCGATTGCCGTGACAAACGACGCGACGGACGCCGGGCCGTGTCCGGCCGACATCGAGGCGGTCTCTGACTTGGTGCTCGTGGCCGGGCGGCTGCGGCCGAAGACGGTGATTGTTGCGGGCGGCGACCGCGAGGACGACCTGCGGCTGGTGGAGTCGGCGCGCGATCACGGCATCGTCGAGCGGATCATCCTGGCCGGTGACGAGCAGGCCGTTCGGCGCGCGGCCGACCGAGTGGGCATCGACTTGGCCGACGAGGACATCATTCCCACGGCCGGCGAGGAGGAGACGGCGGCCCGGACGGTTGAGTGCGTCAAGGCGGGTGGGGTGGACCTGATTCTGAAGGGCAACATCTCGACGCCCATCCTGAACCGCGCGATCCTTCGCCTCCGCGTCCGCGACACGGTCAGCCTCGTGACGGTGTTCGACGCGGCCCCCATCGCCGACGGGCGGCCGATGCTCTTGACGGACCCCGGCGTCACGACCGTGTGCAGCGAGCAGCGGATGGTCGGCCTGGTGGAGAACGCCGTGGACGTGGCCCGCTCCATCCTGGGCATCGACCGGCCGCGAGTCGCCATCCTGAGCGCCAACGAGAAGGTCATCGAGTCCTTGCCGTCAACGCAAATGGGCAGGAACCTGGCCGAGCGCCGGTGGCCGGACGCCGTGGTGTACGGTCCGCTCTCGTTCGACCTGGCGGTGAGCGAGGAGTCGGTCCGGCTGAAGGGCTCGTCGCTCGCCGGCGCCGCGCGCGAGGTCGCCGGCAAGGCCGACGTCCTGGTCTGCCCGTGCCTGGATTCGGCCAACATCCTCTACAAGGTCATCATGGAGATGGTGAAGTACGGCCTGGGCACGTTTGCGGGCGTGACGGTGGGCGTGATGGTGCCGTACGTTATTCTGTCGCGCTCCGACAACGTGGAAACGAAACTCCACTCGATTGCGCTGTGCAGCATGGCCCGCGAGTGGCTGAACATGGAGAGGTCGGCGGCGAAGGAGCCCTGAGACGCCGCCGGGCGGAGGAAGGAGTCCGGTATGGCCAGCGACGAGGAGAACAGGCACTGGGTGTTCCGTGTCGGCGTAGCCGACCGGGCGGGGGCGCTGACGAGCATCGCGTCGGCGTTCTCGAACCGCGGCATTTCGATCGAGACGGTCGTCGGGCACGGCTCGGCGTATCCGGGGGCGCCCGGGGGGGCGGTCGTGGTCACGTTCTGGTGTTCGCAGCGGAAGAAGCGCGAGATCGTCCGGGTGGTCGAGCGCCTCTCGAAGGTGACGTCGCTCGAGGAGCATCCGTACGAGTCGGAGAGCCTTCGCAAGAGTGGCCTGGTTCGGGTCTCCCGCCGTCTGGCCCCGCACGACGTGGCCGGCCGCGAGGCGTTCCTGACGTGCGAACTGATGGAGGAGAAGGGCGGCATGCACACGTACTTCCTCGCGGGGTCGCCGAGCGAACTCGACCCCGTTCTGGCGCGGTTCGTCGAAGAGGGCATTCTGAAGGACGTTGTCTTTTCGGTCATCGGCGGGTAGGATGGGCGTGCATGCGATAGGGGGAACGCCATGGCCCGACCGCGCCGTCTCTTGCCGCTTGTCTGCATCTTTCTCGGTGTGCTTGCTTGGTCCGTTCGCGCCGACGATAGCGAGCAGGCCGCCGAGACGTTCAACGCCCTGTTCGGTGCCGACCTCGCACGGGTCCGCAAGACGGGCGATGCCCGCGACGACGCCGCCCTGGCCGCACGCCTTCTCGAAACGGCGAAGAAGGCGACCGACCAGCCGGCGTTCCTTGCGCTCGTGTGCGAGACGGCCGCCGACCTCGGCCTCGCCCATCCCGACGGCTACGCGGCGGCCGCGGAGGCGATGGAACTGGTCGCGCGGAGCGTCCCTGAGAAGGCGGCCGCGTGCCGCGAGAGGCTCATCGAGATCCGGCAGAAGCAATTCGACGCCGCGCGCGGCGACGAAAGACAAGCCGCCGGCGAGGCCCTCCTCGACTGTCTTCTGCCCGTGATTGAGGCCAAGGAGCAGGCCGGCGCCATGACCGAGGCGGCCGCCCTGTACCGCAAGGCCAAGACCATCGCCGCCGCGGGGAGCGCAAGGGCCGACCAGATCAAATCGCGGGCCGCACGACTCGCCTGGCGGATGAAAACCGTCGTCAGGGTAGCCGACGTCAAGGTGCTGCTCGAAAGGGATCCGGGGAACGTCAAGGCCCGTGAAGGTCTGGTGCGGATCTACCTCGTGGACCTCGATGACCCCGCCGAAGCGGCGAAACACCTGAAAGGCTGCCAGGACAAGGACCTCCTGAAGTACGTCGCGGCGGCCGCCAAGCCGGTCGAAGCCGCGCCCGAGTTTGCGTGCCTGGAACTGGGCGAATGGTACGCCCGTCTGGCCGCCAACGCCCCGGCTCATGCCAAGGCCGCTATGTACGCCCGCGCCAAGGCCTACCTGGACCGTTTCCTCAAGATGCACACGTCCAAAGACCTGAACCGCACGCGCGGCCAGGTGGCGCTGGAGAAGGTCCAGGAAGCGGCGGGGAAACCGACCGCCGCCGTCATGCCCACCCGACCCACCAAGCCCGCCGAAATGGCGAGTGGCATCCAGGACGGCGTCATCAAAGCCGGCCAATCGGTTGACCTTCTGCCTTTGGTGGATGTTGAACGGGATGCCAAAAGCGGTAAGTGGAAGCGGGACGCCTCGGCCATCCTCCTCGACCAGGGTGGGGGGTGGCGCGGCCTCGAGTTGCCCGTCCGGCCGGAGGGAGATTACATCTACGCGGTCATGTTCCGGACGGACAAGGGCCTGCCCGAGGTGTGGCAGGCCCTCGCGCTGCCGGACGGGCGGGCGACGACGGTAGTGGCTTTCTGTCCGAAGGGCACGATGGGTCTCGCGACAGTTGAGGGCAAGCACTGGACCAAGAACAGCGCGTTTACCTGCCTGCCGGACAAACTCGTCCCTGGGCGCGAGTACACGCTCGTGACGCGGGTGACGCGGACCTCCGCAAACGTGGTGCGCGTCACCGCATCGCTCGGCGGGCAGCCGCCGCTCGTCTGGGAAGGCACTCTCCAGCAGGTCGGGAACGGGTCGGGGCAGCCTCGGTGCCTCGGCATCGGTACCTGGGGGTCCTCGGCGACCTTCACCGCGTTCCGCCTGAAGATGCTGTCGGGCGAGGCACGGCTGCTGCGGCCGGTGGAGAAGTAGGATCGCTTGGCTGCTCTGTTGCTCGCGATGGCTTGGGCCTTACGGATTTCCCAGGCCGTTGTGCTGCCGACACGCTACAGCAGTCTACGTTCGAGCGTAGCAGGGCATTGCGCGGTGGGTTTCCGTACCCACCGCGCCCAAGGCTGCGTTTTCGCCCCAGGGAGGGCCCCGCGCGGCGGGTTCGGAGACCCGCCGCGCTTCCGACGGGACTGTCGCGGCAGGTGCTCCCGGCCCGGCAGCATGGCCTACTGGTCCGTCCCGGAGACCGCCGAACCCCGACGAGCGAAGGTTGTTGAAACCGGCTGCCGATGCGTATAAGAGGAGCGATGCAGAAGCGGCGAAGCCTCTGCTGATATCCGTAGCGAGGAGCCGTATATGCCTGGTGCAGCGACGAGGCGGGTGACGATGCTGGTCGTGATCGGCGCAGCCCTTGCCGCGCCCCTGCATGCCGCGTCGGTGACTCCGCAGCAGCGTAAGGAGATGAGCGCGCTGGCGAAGCAGGCGCTCTCGACCGACGTGGCCACCTCTGAGAAGGGCATCGAGGCGCTCAAGTCGTGCGGCGACGCGGCCAAGCCGCGGCTGCTGAACGTCCTGAAGCAACTGCTGACCCACGGTCGCACGATCATCCTTCAGGCGAAGCGGCGGATAAGCGACCCGTCGAAGGCGAAGAAACTCGAAGAGAACCTCAGCAAGACGCGGGCCGAGGCCCTGGCAAACATCGCGGTACTTGAAAAGGGCAAGCCCGTCGAACTGGCCCACGAGTACTACGAGAAACTCAAACCGATGCTCGACCTGCTCGGCAAGGTGAACGAGGTCCGCCGCGCCGTCTACCGGGTGATGAAGCGGCGGGCGGGTCTGTACGCCCTGTGGCAGGAACTGGGCGGCGAGGATCGGCGGCTCTCGCCCGCCAACGAGAAGGCGCTGACGGCCGACGCCGAGGCGATCCTCGGCGTATCGGTTGAGGCGGTCGGCGAGGTTCCTGAGTTCGGCCAGGGCGAGGTGCCGGAAGCGGGATCGACCGCGTGGCAGTTGTGGTTCTACGACGCCTGCCGCCGCATCGAGGCCTACAATTCCGGACTGAAGGGCAAGATGAGCGCCGGCGAAGCCGAGAACGTCCGCATCCTCAACACGTACCGCGAGATGCTCGGCATTCTGCCGCTGGAGGTCGACGCGCGGCTGCTCCAGAGCGCCCGCCGTCACAGCAAGGAGATGGTTGCGCTCGGGTACTTCGCCCACGAATCGCCCAAAGCGGAGAACAAGACGCACGCCATGCGGATGCGCAGCGCGGGCTACGACGGCGGCTGCAGCGAGAACATCGCCGCCGGCCGCGCAGGCGGCGACGGCGTCTTCTGGATGTGGTTCGACAGCCCGGGCCACCACAAGAACATGGCCGCTGGCGGCAGCCAGGCCATCGGCGTCGGCCAGTGGGGCTCGACGTGGACGCAGAACTTCGGCCGGGGCAAACGCCTGATGCTGCTCGAAGCCGGTGAGCGGAAGAAGGTCGTCGTCAAGGGCACGATCGTGCCGCCCGGCGCCTCCGGCCGCCCGTCGTAATCTCTCGCCCCATCCTGCCGTGCCCGAAAAACTTGTCCCCCCCCGGAGGTTGCCTGCCGCAAGACGGAAAGCGTGAGCCGCCCAAGGATGGTCTGGGTGAAAGTCCTTTACATCGGCCGCGCGGACTGTACCGTCATCGCGCAAGGAATGGCACATGGAGCGCGGATCGCCGGCAATGCTGCGATGGGATTGGGAGCGAATCCCGCTTGAAGGCGGCGGCCCCACTCGTGCATAATATGGCGCCGGAACGGGATGCTTCTTGGCGGCGGGGGCGAGCGGCGCTTCGCATGCCGCGCCCCTGTCAGGAGCGGGTCGGCGCGCGTCGCGCGATGCCGACAAGGCGCCTGGGAAGGTGCTCTGGGGTTCATACTATCGTTCGAGTCACACGGGTGAGGCCCATGGCGCCTGTGGCGCACCGCCGCCGGCGCGCGGGCGCTCGTTCAGACAAGGAGAGAAGAAATGTCACATCGGCGTAACGTGTGGTTGTGCGGCCTGTGGGTGATCGTCATCCTGGCCGGGCAGCTCGTAGCCTATGGCGGGGAGCGCAAGCCGGACGTTCGGTATGTGCCCACCCCTCCTGAGGTCGTAGCCGAGATGCTCAACAGGGCGCATGTCGGCAAGGACGACATCCTCTACGATCTCGGCTGCGGCGACGGGCGCATCGTCCTGACGGCCCTCGAGAAGTTCGGCGCGAAGAAGGGGGTCGGCATTGACATCGACCCCGAGCGGATTAAGGAGTGCAACGAGAACGCCCGGAAGACGACCGTGAGAGAGCGGGTGGCGTTCCTCCAGCAGGATCTCTTCGACACCGATTTCAGCGAGGCCACCGTCGTCACCCTTTACCTGCTGCCCAAGTTGAACATTCGCCTGCGGCCTGCGCTCTTCCGCCAGCTCAGGCCGGGGGATCGTATCGTCTCCCATGCGTTTGACATGGAGGAGTGGCAGCCCGATAAGACCGTCGAGGTGCCCGGCTCGGACGGGGGAGGCACAGTCTATTACTGGATGCTCCCTGGTGGCGCGGCGGGCACTTGGCGGTGGACGCTTTCAGGAGCGCAGGGCGAGCAGAACTATCGGTTGCGCCTTCGCCAGCGATTCCAGACGATCAACGGCACCATGGAGATCGACGGCAAGCAGCAGCCCATTGCCGACGCAAAGGTGATGGGCAACCGGCTGAGCTTCAACCTCGTCCCCGACACCAAGCGGGAGAAGGCCGCCAGGATGTCCTTCACCGGGCGCATCGTGGGCAACGCCCTCCGCGGCAGCGTCGGGAGCGAGAGCGGTCCGGCGGTCGTCAAGCGTGACTGGGCGGCCAAGCGGGATCCGGTCAATCTCGTCGGCACCTGGCGATGGACCCTGAATGAGGCGCCCGCCACGCTGCGCATCCAGAGCAGCGATGGCCGCCGCTATGCGACGCTCGCGGTCGGCAAACGTCGGATGCCCCTCAAGCAGTTCTACGTCTGGGGATCCGCTGTCTACTTCGTTGTCGGTCGCGACATCCGGCAGACTTACGAAGGGGTCGCCGAAGGGGATCGGATCGTCGGAACGGTCATCGGCGAGGGAGAGGCGAGCCGGGGCTGGACCGCCCAACGCGCAACAAAGACCGCCGGCGGGCGCTCCGCCCGAACCAAGCCAGACAAGACCTGATACGACAACGCCACTTTGCGCGGCCCGTACCGGCCGCGCTATGGGCTCTCCAGCGCGGGAGAACGCGGCTCTCTGCGCGGTGCGTGCATCCCGGTCCCGATGCATCGGGAGGACACCGCGCCGTGAAGGACGACGGACACTATCTCGATCACCAGCGACGACAAGCGGTGGATGCGGAGGCCCTGCGGCCGGCCGCCCACGACCGCAACCGGGCCGGCACCTACGAGCCGGACGAGGCGCGGCACGCGATGCTCGACCGCGTTGCGAGCGAGCAGTCCGCCGTGGGCGACTCAGCGCCGAACCGGCCGAAGGGTTGACACCGCTTCGCCTCGTGGTACACTCCGCCGGTCGCAAGCGCCCGTAGCTCAAATGGATAGAGCATCGGTCTACGGAACCGAGGGTTGGGGGTTCGAATCCCTCCGGGCGTACCATTGACATTTGCCGGCAAGTGCGCGCAAGGGGTAGCGTTTGTACGACCCCGCGCGCCTTGCTTTTTTCCCCACTCTTCTTCTGCGTCTTGGCGGGTGACGGTGTGTTTTGGCGCCCTGCTCGCTGAAAATGCGCTGCGCGCCTGCGGCTCCGGCGCCGCCGGCCGCCAAGGGCGGGTCAGGCGGCCTTGCTCGGCTTGCCGGCCTGGCGCGGCGGCAGGATGCCCGCGTCGTTGATCCGCCGTCCGAACCCCGGGTTCGGCTTGCCTGACGCACCGCATCGGATACAATCACTGCAGATGCCCTGCGGCGGTCGCGGGTCGACAGGCCATCCAGGACGCCGAAGGCGCCGCGAAGCGAAATGTCGGTTATGGGTTAGGATGGCCGCCGGCGTGTGCCGCGGCATCTGTCTATCCACGTTCGACAAGAAGGGACGGAGCCCGACCATGAAACGAACGAGTCTGCTTGCCGCAATCGCGTTGGCCCTGTTCGCATCCGGACCGGTGGCTGCCGGGCTTGAGCCGACCGAGGCAAACGTCAAGTACGACACCCGCCACGAGCGGAACGTGCTCGATTTCTGGAAGGCCGAGTCCGACAAGCCCACGGCGGTCTTCGTCTGGTTCCATGGAGGCGGCTTCAAGGGCGGCGACAAGGGCAGTGTCGGAAGGGGCGGCCTGCTGAAGGAGTTCCTCAGGCAAGGCATCTCGGTCGCCAGTTGCAATTACCCGTTCCTCAAAGACGCCTCGTACGAGCAGATCATGCACCACTGCGCCCGGGCGATCCAGTTCATCCGGGCCAAGTTCAAGCAGTGGAACATCGACCCCCGGCGGGTCGGCGCCTGCGGCCCATCGGCCGGTGCCCTCATCTCCGAGTGGATCGGCTACCACTCGGACCTGCGCAACCCGCGCAGCAGCAACCCCGTCGAACGCATCACGACGCAACTGCTGGTCGTCGGGTCGCATTTGCAGCCGATGGGAACCGAGGGCCTTGTGATGCGGCACATGCGCAAAGGCGGCCCGGCCCTGTTCATCTACACCAGCGCCCCGAACGGCGACAAGGTCCACGACCCCAAGTACGCCAAGATGATCAAGGCCCGGGCCGACAAACTGGGCATCCCCGCCCAACTTGTCGGCGGCGGCAAGAACGACATCCCGCCCCCGCCCGAGGGCGAGACCTGGCTCTCCCTGCAAGTCAAGTTCTTCTGCAAACATTACCGCGTGCCGTACAAGCCCCTTGAGTCCAAGTGAGCCACGCGTCCTGAGAGCCGTGGCGTGAAGCCGAACCGTCTGTCGTCTTGCCTGGTGCTGCTCACGGCCCCCGTGAGTCGCCACGTTTCGGGACTGGATCGTTGAGGCCCGCGCGCGGCGTTCGCAGTGCTTCTGCGAAAGTCGGTTGACGGGCCGCTCGCGGGGGCGGTATAGTTCATCTATGATCCAAGGGCCGCGTGCGGTGGGCCGTTGCCGCGAGGCGTGCCGCACGCCCGGATTCGCAGGGGAGAACCATGGCTGCAATCGACACGATACGGGAGTACCTCGGCGATGAGGCCGACGACCTGCTGAACCACAAGGCAACGGGCATTCCGAAAGAGGACCTGCACCTGCCCGGGCCGGACTTCCTGGACCGGGTGGTTGCGGCGAGCGACCGTCCCTCGCCGGTCCTGGCCCAGTTGCACCGCCTCTTCCACACCGGCCGCCTGGCAGGGACCGGGTACGTCTCGGTCCTGCCGGTGGACCAGGGGATCGAGCACTCGGGTGCGGCCTCGTTCGCGCCGAACCCGGCGTACTTCGACCCGGAGAATATCATCCGCCTGGCCATCGCGGGCGGGTGCAACGCCTGCGCCTCGACGCTCGGCGTCCTGGGGGCGGTCTCACGCAAGTACGCTCACAAAATCCCCTTCATCGTCAAACTGAACCACAGCGAACTGCTCACGTATCCGAACTCCTACGACCAGACGATGTTCGCCTCCGTGGACCAGGCCTACCACCTGGGCGCTGCCGCCGTCGGCGCAACCATCTACTACGGCTCGCCCGAGTGCCGGCGACAGATCCAGGAAGTGAGCGCAGCGTTCAAACAGGCCCACGAGCGAGGCCTGTTCACCGTCCTGTGGTGCTACCTGCGCAATAACGCCTTCAACCCCGAGGAGCCCGATTACCATCTGGCCGCCGACCTCACCGGCCAGGCCAATCACCTGGGCGTCACCATCGAGGCCGATATCGTCAAGCAGAAGGCCCCCCAGTGCAACCGCGGGTACCAGGCCATGTCCAAGGAGCAGAAGTACGGCCGCACGCACGATCGCGTGTACGAGGAGTTGTGCACGGACCACGCAATCGAGTGGACCCGCTGGCAGGTCGTCAACTGCTACATGGGCCGCGTGCCGATGATCAACTCCGGCGGCGCCTCCGGCCAGAACGACTTTGCCGAGGTCACCCGCACGGCCGTGGTGAACAAACGGGCGGGCGGCACGGGCCTCATTACCGGACGCAAGGCCTTCCAGCGGCCGATGGAGGAAGGCGTCAAACTCCTGAACGCCGTCCAGGACGTTTACCTCTGCGACGAGGTGACGGTGGCCTGAGCGGGCGCCGCGGCCGTGCGGCCTGGCTGGCCCGCGTCTGGCCCGGCTGGCATGCCCGGCCGGGGACGATCATCCGCGCCAATAAGGACTTGCGGACGTTCGGGGCCGGGACAGAATCGCCGGAAAGGCCTGGGGCGGTCGTGGGCTGCAGACTATCTGGGAAATCTCGGGTGAATTGCCCCCCCGACTCTCAGAAAGTAAACCGATGAGAAGCACGATGTATGGAGTAGTGGCGCTGTGTGCGCTGGCACAGGTTTCGGTACGCGCGGCCGAGGTCGGGCAATGGGACGTCTTTGAGGCTTCCTACGAATCCAAGACAACTTACGCCAAGCCGTTTGCCGAGGTCGAGGTGGATGTTATCTTCAGCACTGGCGACAAGCAATGGATTGTCCCGGCCTTCTGGGCCGGCGGCGGCAAGTGGACCGTTCGCTTCGCGCCCCCGGTACAGGGCGAGTATACGTTCCGCGTCCAGTGCTCGGACCAATCGAACACCGACCTGAACGGACACGAGCAGCCCCTGCGCGTGGCGGCCTACGGGGGCGACAACCCTCTGCTCAAGCACGGCTTTCTCCGCGTCAGCGCGAACCAGCGGCATTTCGAGCACGCCGACGGCACTCCGTTCTTCTGGCTGGGCGATACGTGGTGGAAGTGCCTGTGCAAACGGCTCACGTGGGAAGGGTTCCAGGAACTCGCGGCCGACCGCAAGGCCAAGGGATTCAGTGTCGTGCAGATCGTCTGCGGACCCTATCCCGATGAAGGGATGTTTGAGCCGCGATGGGAAAACGAAGGCGGAAAGCCGTACGAGACCAGGGATTTCACGGTGGTCAATCCCGCGTATTTCGAGTATGCGGACCGCCGCATCGAGCACCTGGTGGCGGCGGGCATCGTCCCGGCAATCGTCGGCGGCTGGGGGCGAGGCGACTGCGACGGCATGGCGATGGCCGGTGTCGCCGGCATGAAACGGCATTGGCGGAACCTGGTCGCACGCTACGGCGCGTATCCCACGATCTGGATCATCGGAGGTGAATCGGGCGGGCCGCAGTGGACCGAGGTGGCACGCTACGTTCAGAAGATCGGTCCGTATCGCCGCCCGGCCACAATGCATCCCTTCGACTCGGGTCGGAAACGGGTGACTGATGAGACCGTCATTAATTTTGATATGCTCCAGACGGGGCACGGCGGCTGGCCCGCCGCGAAGACCGTCATCCCCAAGCTCAAGGCCGCCTACGATCGCCAGCCCGCTATGCCTGTCGTGATCGGTGAGCACAGCTACGAGGGGCATATGCAGACCGGCTTCGCCGACGTGCAGCGACACGTCTTCTGGTCCAGCATGCTCAGCGGTTCGGCGGGCCACACCTACGGCGCGGCGGGCGTCTGGCACGCCAGCGTCGAAGGCGATCCCGGCATCGCGAGGGTCTACGACTGGACGACCTGGAAAGAAGGCATGAACTTTCCCGGCTCGACCCAATTGGGCCTGGGCAAGCGGCTGCTCGAACAGTATCCCTGGTGGCAATTCGAGTCGCATCCCGAGTGGGTCGAAAAGGGCTGCTTTGCCGCGGGCATCCCGGGCGAGGTGCGCTTCATTTATCTGCCGCGCCGCAACATTTATAATTGGAGCGGCTCGAAGGTCAAGAATCTGCAACCGAATATCGATTGGCACGCTTACTATTTTGATCCGGCAACCGGCCGGAAATTCGACCAAGGCGTGATCAAGGCCGTTGCGAAAGCGGGTGAGAAGGCGGCTGCCCCCGTGGATTTCAAGAAGAACGTGCCTTCGCCCCAGGACTGGGTGTTGGTGCTGGAACGTGTGGAATAATCATGAACTCATCAAATCGACGGCTATGTCCTGTCGGCCTGTTCGCTGCCGCGATCTGGCCGGTGGCACCAATCAATCAAGCGTGACAAGAAAGATCAGGAGGAATCGATGATTGTGCCGCACCCCGAGCCGCGCGCGGCGCCGCGCTTTTCGAGCCGGCTGCGGGAGAGGCCGGTCATCTCCGCCTGCCGTGGCACGGGCCAAGGCAGATGAGGATAACCCGCTGCTTCCGCGGCGGGCTCGAACGGCGTTGACCGCGCGGGGTGGTGCAACCGCCGCGCGGAATGCACGGAGCATGCATGAACGGACGCGACACGGTGACACTGGAGGCCGGCGGCGCGCGGCACCGCGTCCGCTTTCTCGGTGCGGGCGGCGGCGCGGACCTGCCCCCGTTTGTCGGGGCGTATGAGGTCGAGCAGGCGCCGGCAGGCGAGGTGCGCCGGGTGCACGTCGCCCTGGGCGTGAACTTCCTCTGGTCGGCCGATGCCGCCATCGATGCCGACGAGTTGGCCGAACGCATCATGCGCACCGTTGGCCTGCTGTGCATCGAAGCGCATCTGGGCGGCAACCTGGAGCCCGATAAGGAAGGCGTGCTTCAGATTCATGATGTTTTGGCCGGCCGGTACCCCGATTACACGAGCGTCGAGCGGTTCATCGGCAGTTTGTACGATCCGCCCGGCCGCATCGAACGGATGTGCCGCGAGGACCTTCTGCGCTGCCTGGTGGCCCACGCTGCCGAAAAGCGCTCCGACTCGGAGCCGGCGGGGCCCGGCCTGACGGTTCTGGGATTCCTGGTCTGGCCGGGCAAGCGGCGGTTCTACACCGCCACGAACGTCCGCGACGCCATCCTCGCGTGGGAAAGCGACGGGCTCCTCGAAACGGTCGCCGACCGTGCCCGCCTGCGTCCCGACCGTCTCGACGACGCCAAGTCGATGCTGGCGTAGGCGCCTCGTCAGGCGCCGAGCGTGTCGAGCCGCTCGGCGGGGACGAACCAGGCGAGGCGGCGGTGGATCTCGTGGAAGTTGGCCCACTCGTACAGCCGGATGGCCGGTGTGTTATGGGTGTCCACCGCCAAACCCATGCGTGTGAGCCCCCTCTCGGCCGTGTCGCGGATGGCGCGGGCGAGCAGCGCCCGTCCGATGCCGCGGCCGCGGGCTTCGGGCGCCACGCCGAGATAAACCAACTCGCCGCGGCCCTTCAGGTCGTTGACCATGGCGATGCCGACCGGCCGCCCGCCCTCCAGAACGAGGCGCCATGAACGAGGGGTGAACCGGCCGGTGTGCTTGTGCGTCTCGATCACCTCGTCGATGGTGCGAAGGCCCGCCAGTTTCGGGCAGTCGAGGCTGTCGGCGTAGGTTCGCGCGATCGTGTCGGCGAACCTGCGGTGCCTGAGACGCGAGAAGCGCTGCCATGTGAGGACGGGCGGCGCGAGCGGCTCCACCTCGCGGTCCGCCGGTCCCGTTGCGGAGTCCGTGCCCCGCACGGGCCGGCGGAGGTAGGAGAGCGTGGCAAGCGGCTCGAGCCCCGCACGCTCGAGGGCGGGGGTGAGGGTGTCGGCCGCGCTGGGCTCGATGAGCGACTGGATCAGCCGGGCGTGGTGCTTCTTCGTTGCATGTGCGGCGGCGGCGCGAAAGAGGCTCGCTGCCAGGTCCACGTCCCACTGGAGCAATCGCGGCGGTCGAATCGCTGCACAGCGTCCGGCGCCGCGAATGACGAGGCAGGCGCCGACGACCTGGCGGCCTCCGACGGCCACGATGCGGTCGCGCAGGTTCGCAAGGAGCGCGGCATCGGCGGCGTGCGTGGTTCCCGGGGCGGGCGGTGCACTCTGGAGGAACTCGACCAGCGCCGCGGTGTCGCGCCGCCGCGCGGCTCGGATCTGGATGTCAGCGTTATCGTTCATGCGCTGCTGAGTGCTTTTAGTCCTTGCGCGGTGGGTCTCCGGACCCACCGCGCACCAAAGCGCGTTGAAGCACGCTGGTGAGCCGATGGCGCGGCGGGTCCGGAGACCCGCCGCGCAAAGCGAGGCGGCGCATTCTCACGGCCGGACAAGACCGGCCGTGGCACACGCTGGGACATTGGTTACGGGGGCCTCAGCAGCGGGCTTTCCCGAGGAGCGGCCGCACGTGTTTGTCCACCGCCGCCTCATTCGCAATGGGTGGCACGCCCGCCAGCAAGTGCCAGTCCTCGACGTGCTCGACCTTCTTGCCGGGCGCAAGCGCCACGAGCGGTCCGAGCGACTCGACCTCAAGCATATCGGCGTTCGTGAAGAGTTCCGTGTTGCACCCCGTGTCGGGGTACGTTGCCCTCGGGTCATAGGCGAACCGTTTGATGAACAGGCATCGGTGGACGGCGTAGGCGGCCCATCCTTCGGGGTTGGCGAGGCCGAGTTTTTGCGGCTGGGCCTTGGCGGTCTGCCTCAGGAGGATGGCGCGGGTGCCCATCGTCAGCCGCGAGTCGCCGAGGTCGGTGTAGGGCCACAGGACTAGGTGCTGGTTGGGCAGCAGGTCGCGCGGGTGGCTGCCCCGCCTGGGCAGACCGATGACGGCCGTTCCGCCGCGGGCCATGACGGTCAGGCCCCACGGGGCGAGTTCGACGGTCTTGCGTCCGATGTTGCGGATGCGGTGGACGAGCCGTACGTGCGGCCGGCGGGGGTGGAGGGCGATGTCGATCTCTTTCTGGATGCCGTTGGGCGTTTCGGGCGCCGGGACGAGGCGGACGCCGCCGCCACCGGGCAGTTTCTTCATCCGCACAGGCCCGTTGTCGGGGAAGTACGTCTTGACGGGGTGTTCCGGTGCGAACCAGAGACGGTGGCCGCCGCGTATCTGCCACTCGCGTTCCCCCGTCTTGCCCATCATGCCGGGGTAGTTCTTCATGACGTTTTTGCCGCCAGGCACGGCGAGATGGATGATGCGCGGCCCGACGTCGAGCGTGGCGATGAGTTCGATGTGTTTGTTGGCCAGGCGGACGTTCCGCTGCCAGCCTTTGTACGCAACGATTTCCATGGCGACCTCGCTTTCGCAAGCAATGAATCGGTTGGTGTGACTTGCCGTACGCGGTTACTCTAGCGGCCCGCTCGGGCGTGGTCAATGCGTTGGTGGGCTGCGAGTGGCTTGTCGATGTACTCATGACGAGCAGATTGTGCAAGAACAAGCGCGGTGGCGGTGTATAATTGCGGGGAAGATTGAACACGCTCTGAGCGGCAGGATGAACCATGATCTTCGAAAAAGACAGTGACGAGATTCGCTGGGCCGCCGAACTGCTTGAAAACGGGTGGCACGCCAGGGCGCAGCGGGCGATCGAGGCCGCCAACGGCGCCGGCGTCTTCGAGCGCCTCGCCAAGGAACCCGCGGCGGCGGACAGGCTGGCCGAGAACCTGGGCCTCGACCCGACGGCGGCCGAGAAAGTCCTCATCGTCCTTGCGGCGATGGGGCTCGTGGACCGCGACGGCCACGCATGGCGCCTGACGCCGAAAGCCGAAGCCACACTCCTGCCCGAGGCGCCGTGCTACCAGGGCAACATGCTGGCACATGCCGCCGACGTGTGGGCGTTTTGGAGCGACCTGGAGTCGGCGCTCCACGGCGGCAAGGGTGGATGGGTGTTCGACCCGGCCGGGCGGCCGCCAGTCCGCTCGCATCGCAACTTTATCCTCGGCATGCACAACCTGGCGATGGCCGGGCGTGCGGCCGAACTCGCCGAACGCGTGGACCTGTCCGAAATCCGGACCCGCTGCGCGACGGGACACCTGACGCTGATGGACGTGGGCGGCGGGCCGGGCACTTACGCCGCGGCCCTGTGCGAGCGGTACCCGGACTTGACGGCCACGGTGATGGACCTGCCGGAGACGATTGAGATCGCACGCGGCGTTATCGAGAAACTGGGCATGTCGGATCGCGTTCGCACCGTGGCCGGCGACTGGAACGAAGACGAGTTCGGGGCCGACAACGATGCCGTGCTGCTGTCGAGCGTTTTGCACGGTCCGACCAGCGCCGCCGAGATGAAACTCCGAAAAGCGCGCCGGTCGATGAAGCCGGGCGGCCTCTTGATCGTTCAGGATTTTGTGATGAACGCCGAAAAGACCGGCCCGCTGATTCCCGCAGTGTTCAACGTCATGGTCGGCGCCTTCTCGCTGACGGAACTCGCCGACCGCATCGCTGCCGCAGGTTTCTCCGGCCTCCAGGTCAAACCCATGCCCCGGTACGCGGGTACGACCGTCCTGACGGCGGTCAGGTAAACGGCCCCGCTAATTGCCGCAATGCTTGCACCGAGAGCGGCAACCGAACTTTTTCCGAGCAACGTGGCCCGCGAGTCCTTGCAGGGCGTGCAGCGGGCCATTAAGATGGCGGCGTCGGTGCGAGTGCGGCAACCTGCACGGGCCGCGACACGGCCTTGCGGCTGGGAGCGCTTCCGGGCAGCCGGCCACGTAAGGGAGTTGATAGATGGGTGGATTCTTTGGTGTGGTTTCCAAGAGCGACTGCGTTGAGGATCTGTTTTACGGGACGGACTATCATTCCCACCTCGGAACGAAGCGAGGCGGCCTGGTCACACACGACCGTGGCGAGTTCATCCGCTTCATTCACAATATCGAAAACGCCCAGTTCCGCTCGAAACTCCAGGACGACATCCTGAAGATGCGCGGGCGCCTCGGCATCGGCGTCATCAGCGACTACGAGGACCAGCCGCTCATCATCGGATCGCACCTCGGCGTATACGCCATCGTTACGGTGGGCGTCGTCAAGAACCTGGACGAACTCGCGAAAAACGCCTTCGGCAAGCGGGCGACACACTTCTCGGAGATGAGCGGCGGCGAAGTCAACCCCACCGAACTGGTCGCCACACTCATCAACCAGGAACCCACCTTCGAGGACGGGATCCGGCATGCACAGGACGTGATCGAGGGGTCCTGTTCGGTCCTCTTGCTGACCGACAAAGGCATTTACGCCGCCCGCGACAAACTCGGACGAACGCCGGTCGTCACGGGCATCAAGGACGGCGCCTCCGCCGTCACGCTCGAGACGTGCGCGCTGCCGAATATGGACTACGAAATCGACCGGTACCTCGGCCCGGGCGAGATCGTCTGGATCACCGAAGACGGCATCGAGCAGAAGCAGCCGCCCGGCGACCGCTTGCAAGTCTGCGCGTTCCTCTGGGTGTACTACGGGTATCCGTCGTCCCACTACGAGGGGATCAACGTGGAGGTCGTGCGGAACCGGTGCGGCGCCGCGCTGGCACGGCGGGATAGCGTCGAGGTGGACCTGGTGGCGGGCATCCCCGATTCCGGCACCGGCCATGCCATCGGCTACGCCAACGAGAAACACCTGCCGTACGCCCGGCCGTTCGTCAAGTACACCCCCACCTGGCCGCGAAGTTTCATCCCGCACAACCAGAGAGTCCGAGACCTCGTGGCGGTGATGAAACTCATTCCCATCCGCGAACTCATCGAGGGCAAGCGGTTGATGTTCTGCGAGGACTCGATCGTCCGCGGAACGCAACTGAAGGACACGATCCAGCGGCTTTACGACTGTGGCGCCAAGGAGGTTCACATGCGGCCGGCCTGCCCGCCGCTCGTGTACGGGTGCAAGTTCCTCAACTTCTCGCGCTCGCGCGGCGAACTCGATTTGGCCGCCAGGCGGTCCCTCTGCCGGATCGAAGGCGACGACAACGCCTCCCCCGAAGCCTACATCGATCCCGACTCCGAGAACTTCCAACGCATGGTCGAGGGCATCCGCAAACGCCTCAACCTGACGACCCTGCAATATCAGCGGCTCGACGACCTCGTCGCCGCCATCGGCCTGCCCAAGGCGAAACTCTGCACCTATTGCTGGGACGGCGCGGAGCCGTAGCGGCGCACAGGGCGTTACATCCGTACCGAAATCCCGCGGCCGGCCAGGTACTCCTTCATCTCGCCGATGGTGAACGTCCCGAAGTGCGCAATCGAGGCGACCAGGACGGCGTCGACGTGGCCTTCGACGATGGCGTCGTACAGATGCTCCAGCGCCCCTGCGCCGCCGGAGGCGATGACGGGCAGGCTCACGGCGTCGGCGATGGCGCGGGTCATCGGCAGGTCGTATCCGGCCAGTGTCCCGTCGGCGTCCATGCTGGTCGGCAGGATGGCCCCGGCGCCGAGGTCCTCGACCTTCTTGGCCCACTCGACGGCGTCGATGCCGGTCCCCTTGCGGCCGCCGTTGATCATCACTTCAAAGCCGGACGGCAACGCGTCGCCGGCGCGCGTGTCGATGGCGATGGTGATGCATTCGCTGCCGAACTCGTCGGCGGCCTCGGCCACCAAGTCGGGGTTCAGGACGGCGGCCGTGTTGATCGACACCTTCGTGGCGCCGACGGCAAGGAGAGCCTGAATGTCGTCCGTGCTCTTGATGCCGCCGCCGACCGTCAGGGGCACGGTGATCCGCTTGGCGGTGCGCTGGACGGCATCGAGCATCGTCTGGCGGTTCTCAATGGTCGCCGTGATGTCGAGGAACACCAGTTCGTCGGCTCCGGCCTCGCTGTAGGCTGCGCCCGCTTCGGCAGGGTCGCCGACCTCCTCGAGGTCAACAAAATGGACGCCCTTCACGAGCCGGCCGTCTTTGACGTCGAGGCACGGAATGATGCGCCGGTAGTCCATAGTTTCTTCCTCCCGGGTTCGTTGGCGGGTACACTACAAATTGATGCCGCCCGTGTCAATTGCCTTTGGCGAGAAAAGGGGAACCGGCAAATGAGCCGTGACCTGTTCGACCTGACCAACCGGATTGCCCTCGTCACCGGCTCCAGCCAGGGCCTGGGCCTGACGCTGGCTCGCGGCCTTGGGCAGGCCGGGGCGAGAATCGTTCTGAACGGGCGAAACCAGGAGAAACTCGCCAAGGCCGTGGCGGCCGTCGAGGCGGACGGCCTGGCCGTCAGCGGCTGCGCCTTCGACGTGACCGACGCGGCGTCCATCGATCGCGGCGTCGGCGATATCGAAGACGGCGTCGGCCCGATCGACATCCTCGTCAACAACGCGGGCATCCAGCGGCGGGGTCCCCTGGAGTCGCTCGACGAGGCGGCCTGGCGCGAGGTGATCGACACCAACCTGACGGGCGTGTTTCTCGTGAGCCGCCGCGTCGTCCGCGGGATGATCGAGCGGCGGCGCGGGAAGATCCTCAACATCTGCTCGCTCATGAGCGAACTCGGCCGCGAAACGACGGGCAACTATGCGGCGGCGAAGGGCGGCGTCAAGATGCTCACACGGGCTATGGCCGTCGAGTGGGCGAGGCACAACATCCAGGCAAACGGCATCGGGCCGGGCTATTTCCTGACCGACATGACACGCCATCTCGCCGACGATCCCCGGTTCGACGCCTGGATTCGCCGCCGCACACCCGCCGGACGGTGGGGCGACCCGGCGGAACTCGTCGGGGCGGCGGTCTTTCTGGCATCGGCGGCGTCGGACTTCGTCAACGGCCAGATTCTCTACGTCGATGGCGGCATCCTCGCCGCGCTGTAGGAGACAAGACACTGGTGGTGAAAGCGAGAAGACGCTTTCGGGTGCAGCGCCGCGTCGCGGGGCTGATGTCCGGCACGTCGGCCGACGGCGTGGACGTCGCGATCACCGACATTGGTCCGCGCGGCGTCGAGGTCGTGGCGTTCGGCACGGTGGCGTATCCTGCGTCGCTGCGGCGGCGGATCTTTCGCCTCTTTGATCCCGGGACGGCTCGCATCGATGACCTGTGCCACCTCAACTTCGTACTGGGCGAGGTGTTTGCCGGTGCGCTTCTGCGCGTGTGCGGTAAAAGCGCGATTTCGTCCGCGTCGCTCGACCTCATCGGCTCGCACGGCCAGACGGTGCAGCACATTCCCGAAGGGCGGCGCTGGGGCAAGCGCGTGGTGCGTTCGACGCTCCAGATCGGCGAGCCGTGTGTCATCGCCGAGCGGACGGGCATCACGACGGTGGCCGATTTCCGGCCGCGCGACGTCGCCGCCGCCGGCGAGGGGGCGCCGCTCGTGCCGTACGTCGATTACCTCCTCTTTGCCGATAAGCACAAGAGCCGCGCGGTCCAGAACATCGGCGGCATCGCCAACGTGACGTATCTGCCGGCGGGCGGCGGCCTCGGCGACGTCGTCGCCTTCGACACGGGTCCCGGCAACATGATGATCGACCGCGTGGCGCAGCGCGTGACGCGAGGCAAGTCGCGCTACGATGCCGGCGGAAGGCGGGCGGCGCGCGGCACGGCCAGCGAGGCGCTGCTTGCGGAACTCGCGCGGCATCCGTATCTCGGGCGGCGGCCGCCCAAGTCCACCGGCCGCGAAACGTTTGGTGTCCGGTTCGCGGACGACGTTTTCGAGCGCGCCCGAGAAAAGGGGTTCGCGCCGCGCGATATCCTCGCGACGCTCACGGCCTTTACCGCACGGAGCATCGCCGACGCCTACCGGCGCTACCTGCCGGGAGTCGTGGACGAGGTGATTCTTTGCGGCGGCGGGGCGCGCAATCGCACGCTCGTCAAACGCTTGCAGACGCTCGTCGCCCCGGCGAAGGTGTTGCCGACGGACGACCTCGGCATCGACGCCGACGCGAAAGAGGCCGTATCGTTCGCCGTCCTGGCGTACGAGACGATGCGCGGCCGTCCGGGCAACGTGCCCGCCGCGACAGGGGCCAGCCGGCCCGTCGTTCTTGGCAAGATCGTACCAGGTTCCAGTGAACAGGCCCCCGAGACCCGAGAACTGTTGGCGATTCCGGGACTGCGCAGCGCCCTGCGCCGTGCGGAAAGCCAAGCGGATGCTGGCAAGACAATTCCGCTGGTGAAGGTCAGGAGATGCCGGTGATAGACGACCGCTCCAAACTGACGACCGAGCAGCGGAACCCCCGCAGCCGCGATATCGACCGGCGGACGACGCTCCAGATCGTTGACATCATTAACGCCGAGGATCGGAAGGTTCCCGCCGCCGTCGGCCGCGAGCGAAAAGCCATGGCGGCGGCCGCCGACCTGATCGTCGAGCGTCTGCGACGGGGCGGGCGCCTTTTCTACGTGGGCGCCGGGACCAGTGGACGCCTTGGCGTTCTGGATGCCTCGGAGTGTCCGCCGACCTTCGGGACGCCCCCGTCGCTGGTCCAGGGCATCATCGCGGGCGGTCGGCGGGCGCTGGTCCGTGCCATCGAGGGGGCCGAGGATTATCCCGAGTTCGGCGCTGCCGCCCTTGACCGGAAAGGGCTGAAACCGCGTGACGCGGTTGTGGGCATTGCGGCGTGCGGCATGACGCCGTTCGTCTGCGGCGCCATCGAGCGGGCTCGCCGGGTGGGTGCGGCGACGGTTTTTATCACTTGCGCGCCCGAGGTCAAAGGCTCCATTGACGTGGACGTGGTCATCAACCCGGACATCGGCCCGGAGGTCGTGACCGGCTCGACGCGGATGAAGGCCGGAACCGCCACCAAACTGGTTCTCAACGCGCTGACCACGACGGCGATGATCCAACTCGGCAAGGTCCACGGCAACCTGATGGTGGACCTGAAAGCGACGAACGAGAAATTGAGGGACCGGGCCGAGCGCATCGTTGCGGAACTCACCGGCCTTGGCCGCACGCGGGCCGGGGCACTCCTGAAGAAAGCCCACGGCGACCTGAAGCCCGCCGTCGTCATGCACTTCCGTAAGGTTGGCTTCGCGGAGGCGGAGCAGATTCTGCGCGACGCCGGCGCCTCGCTTCGGCGTGCCATCGAGGAGGGGGCGTGAGCGTCTACCTCCGCGCGAGCCGAGCATAACCCGCCAACGAATCCTGCGCGGTGGGTGTCCCCACCCACCGCGCAAAGATGGCACTCGCGCGGCGGGTCCGGAGACCCGCCGCGCTCGACGTTGACAAGACTTGCCTGGTATTGCGTAGTGTCGCCGGGGTTTTCACCTGGCCGGTGGACTCTGGCGGCGGCCCGGATGCTTGGATAGAATGCGTCGTCTCTCGAAAGGAGCCCGTGCTATGCGACGTGTAAGACTGATGACGTGTGTAGCCGTGGCAGCGGTGCTGGCGGCGCTGCCGTCCGTCTCCCAGGCGAAGCAGCCGCCAACGAAGCGCCAAGCCGGCATCGAGGTCGTCGACGAGTCGTTCAAGGCCGTCCTGCGGGCGGACTCGAAGGTCCGCCGCATCGCAGACGGACTCAAGTTCACCGAAGGGCCCGTCTGGTACGAGGCCGGGGCATGCCTTCTGTTCAGCGACATCCCCGCCGACACGATCTATAAGTGGACTGAGAAGGGCGGCCTGGAGGTCTGGCGGAAGCCCTCCCGCAACACCAACGGCAACGCGGTGGACGCCGACGGCCGCCTCGTCTCCTGCGAGCACGGCAGCCGCACGGTCACCCGGACGGGCAAGGACGGGGTGGTCGAGGTCCTCTGCTCGACGTACAAGGGCAAGCGGCTGAACTCGCCGAACGACGCCTGCGTGGCGAAGGACGGCACGGTCTGGTTCACCGATCCGCCGTACGGCATCCGGCCGCAGCAGAGCGAACAAGAGGCGAACTACGTGTTCCGCCTGGACCCCGGCGCGAAGGAGCCGGTGGCGGTGGCGTCGGATTTCACGCGGCCGAACGGCATCTGCTTCTCGCCCGACGGCAAGTACCTTTACGTCGCCAACAGCGATGGCAAGTTCCATCACATCCGCCGCTTCCGCATCAGGGCAGACAAGACGCTTGAGGGCGGCGAGGTGTTCTGCACGATCCGGCCGGGCGGGCCGGACGGCATCCGCTGCGACCGCGATGGCCGCATCTTCAGTTCCGCCGGCGACGGCGTCCAGGTGTTCAGTTCCGAGGGGAAACTGATCGGCCGCATCGTGACGCCGCTCGCGGCCGCCAACTGTGCGTTCGGCGGGCCGGATTTCAAGACGCTCTTCATCACGGCCCGAAGCGGCGTCTGGGCGGTGGACCTGGCAGTGCCCGGCGCCAAGTGACGGGAAGTTAGCCGCCGGGCTTGCCCGGCGCGTTTCGCTGCGCCGGGCGAGACCGACCTCGGTGGGTGATCGGAAGCGATATGCGTCCTGTCCATTTCGGCCTGTTGACACTCATCGCGGTGGTCGTCCTGATCGGCGTCTTCGAGGTCAAGCCGGCCCTGGAGGATTTCGATCCCCGGGTTCACGGCGAGTGGAAGGACACGTGGGGCCAGCGGCTGCACCTGTCGTACTGGGAGAAATGGGGCAGTTTCGAGGCCGACGCCTGCCAGGCGATGTGCGATGCCTTCAACCGCAGCCAGGACCGGCTGTTCGTCCACTACCTTCGGACCTCGGAGGTGAACCGGAAGGCGATGCTGGCGGCCATCGGCCACGACCCGCCGGACGTGTGCGGCCTGTGGAACCAGGACGTGGTGCCGTTTGCCGACGGCGGGGCGCTGCTGCCGCTCGATGACCGGATGCGCGAGTCGGACCTGCCGCGCGACTACTACATCGACAACTACCTCGCGCTCGGCATGCACGCGGGCAAGGTGTACGCGCTGCCGACCTGTCCGGTGTCGATGGCGCTGTTCTACAACAAGGACCATTTCCGCCGGAAGGCCAAGGAGTTGCGCGCCGCCGGCCTCGACCCCGACCGCGCCCCGCGAACCATCGAGGAACTCGACCGGTACGCCGACGTTCTGAACGAGTTCGAGCCCGACGGCAGCCCGCGCATCATGGGGTTCCTGCCGACCGAACCCGGTTGGTGGAACTACTCGTGGGGGTACTTCTTCGGCGGCCAGCTTGTGGACCCGAAGACGGGGAAGATTTCCTCCGACGAGCCGAAGAACGTGGAGGCCTTTCTCTGGGCCAAACGGTACGCCGAGGCGTACGGCCGCGAGAGACTGCTCCAGTTCCGCTCGGGCTTCGGAACGTTCGATTCGCCGTTCAACGCGTTCATCGAGGGGAAGGTCTCGATGGAGCTGCAGGGCGTCTGGTTCCCCATGTTCATCCGTCGTCACCGTCCGCAGATGGATTTTGGCGTGGCGCCGTTTCCGAGCGTCGAGGGCCTGCTGTACCCGCGGTCGCTGCTCCAGGCCGACGTCATGGGTATTCCGCGCGGCTGCAAGCATCCGAAGGAGGCGTGGGAGTTCGTCCGCTGGGTCCAGCGCGAGGGCCTGGCGATCCTGTGCCGTCTCCAGGGCAAACACATGCCCGTGCGGACGCCGCCGGCCCACTTCCACGACGGCCACCCGAACCCGGAGATCAAGATGTTCGAGATGCTGGCCCGGGCGCCCGGCTCGTTCATCCTGCCGACGGTGGCCATTCAACGCGAGTACGAGGACGCGATGGAAAGCGCCTTCGAGCACGTGTGGAACTGGCCCGTGCCGGAGGACCAACTCGAAGGGCTCTCGGGCGAGGCACGCAGGAAGAAGATCGACGACCTCTGCCGAGCCGAGGTCGCCAGGACGCTGGGCGCGGTCTGCAAGGACATCCAGCGCAAGGTCGATATGCGGCGGCAGCGCCGCAGCCTTCAGAAAGGAACCCGCGAGTAATGTGGGCCGACCTCCGCAAAGCCCTGGCGGGCTACGCCTTCGTCTCGCCGTGGCTGATTGCGCTCGCTGTCTTCATCGGGTACCCGTTTCTGGCGGCGTTCTACTTCTCGTTTTGCGATTACCCGCCGCTCAAAGGGCCGGTCTTCATCGGCCTGGGCAACTACGCGGAACTCCTTCACGATACGCGCTTTCACACGTCGATGGGCGTAACGCTCATCTACGCGGCCGCGGCGATCCCCATCGGCGTGGTGCTGGCGCTGGCGCTGGCGATGTTTCTGAACGCCCGCATCCGGGGGCAATCGTTCTACCGGGTCATCTACTACATACCGCACCTGGTGCCGACGGTGGTGGTGGCGATCCTGTGGCTGTGGATCTTCAACCCGAAGTTCGGCCTCATCAACATCATCCTGGCCCGGATCGTGACGGTTGCGGACGCATGGACCGACCTGTTCTTCGACCTTGCGGCCGCGCGGGCGGAGCAGGGTTTCGGCCGTTGGCCGGCGCTGCTGCTGTTTCTGCCGCCCGCAGCGCTCGTGTTGACGGCCAGCCGCGCTGCGCCGCGGGCGGTGGCCGAGAACTCGGCCCTCAGGCGGCTGCTGCTCACGCTCGTGGCGGCAGGACTCATCCTGGCGGCGGCGCCGGCGCTGAATGCGTCGCTCACGTACCTGGCGCCGGAGGACATGGCCCGCCTGCGGGCGCCGTCGTGGCTGACCGACAGCAACTTGCTGCCGTCGTTCATGACGTGGAAGGGAATGGACTTCGCGCCGTCGATGGCCCTGTGGGCCATTATCGTAATGGGGATGTGGAGCGTCGGCCAGATGGCCGTCATCTACCTGGCGAAACTCCAGGACGTGCCGGTCGAACTCTACGAGGCCGCCGACATTGACGGCGCAAACTGGTGGAGCAAGACGTTCAACGTCACCATCCCGATGATCTCGCCGGTCATCCTGTTTAACGTGGTGATGGCCATCATAGGGACGTTCCAGATCTTTGCCGCCCCGTACATCATGACGCAGGGCGGCCCGGAGGATAAGACCCGCTTCGCGGCGATGTTTATCTACGACCACGCGTTCCAGTACCAGCGGGTGGGATACGCTTCGGCCGTGGCGTGGGTGCTGTTCCTGGTGATCGTGGCGCTGACGGTCCTGGCGTTCAAGGCCCTGCACAAGCGGGTGTATTACGCAGGGCGCTGATCAGCGCGCCGTGCGCGACGGGTGGGCTGTTGTGCCCGAGTTAGCCGCGGGGCTTGCCCCGCGCGTACCGTTCCCGAGGTGAACATGGCCGGCTATAGCGACAGACGACCCCCGTGGTATCTGCGAGGCGGCATCCACGCCATCCTCGCCGCGGGCGCCGTCTTCTTCCTGCTGCCGCTGGTCTGGATGATCGGGATCTCGCTGAAGCCGCTGAGCGAAACCATGAAGTACCCGCGCAGCCTCACGGACGTCTTCCTCGGCGAGGGCCACCGCGCTCGTGTCGACGGCGCCGAGTACGAGGTGGTCCTGGAGCGCCGGATCCGGCCCACCGCCGAGCAGCCGTTTACCATCGTGCGGCCGAAGGAGCCGTTCGCGGCCGGCGAATTGTGGAAACCGTTCGGACGCGAGACGTGGGAGAAGTTCGCCGTCTTCAACAAGCAGGAACTCCAGCGAATGAACGCCCGCGTCACCCCCGACGTGAAGGTCCTGGGCGACGACAAGAACCGGTTTGACCCGGCCACCGGCATCCTGACGCTCTATTCCGGCCGCAAGGTCCACGCCGAACTCGTCCGCGAAATCAAGCCCGACCCGCAGGGCGAGGCCCTCTGGCTCGTCCGCCAGTGGCGGCCTGAGGACACCGACACGAAGGGCGTCGGCTCGACCGGCATCGAGGTCACACGGGCCTGGGACGTTCTGCCCGAAAGGGCCGTCACGACGACCCGCCGCGTCATTCCGTACAACTACCCGGCGGCGCTCGCGCGGGTCGGATTCGGCCGCAGCCTCGCCAACACGCTGTTCCTGTGCGCGATGTGCGTCGCCGGCACGGTGTGCTCGTCGGTTTTGGTGGCGTACGGCTTTGCGTTCATCGACTTCAGGGGCCGCTCGCTGCTGTTCGGCCTGACGGTTGCGACGATGATGATTCCGTTCGTCATCACGCTGGTTCCGCTGTATCTGCTGTACCGTAACCTCGGGTGGGTGGGGACGTTCAAGCCGCTGTGGGTGGCGGCGTGGTTCGGGAACGCGTTCTTCATTTTTCTGCTGCGGCAGTTTTTCCTGGGGCTGCCCAAGGACCTGCTGGACGCCGCCCGGATCGACGGGTGCACGGAACTCGAGATCCTGTGGAACGTGGTGGTGCCGCTCGCGCGGCCGGCCATCGCGATGGTGGCGCTGTTCCACTTTCTGTTCGTCTGGAAGGACTTTTTGGGCCCGCTCATTTACCTGAACCATCCGTCGCAGTTCACGCTGAGTTTGTCGCTGCATGCGTTTCAGTCCGAGCACGGCGGCACGCCGTGGCACCTGCTGATGGCAGCCAGCACGGTGTTCAGCCTGCCGCTCATCATCCTGTTCTTCGCGACGATGAAAACGTTTATCCGCGGCATCGCGATGACGGGGATTAAGGGGTGATCCGCAATCTCAGATTTGAGATTTCGGATTGGCGATTCTGGATTCCGTACTGGCCGCGAACGTGCGTGAGCGGCCCGACGCGCCGCCGCACTCTGAAAAGGGGACGAGCCGTGAGCAACCGACGTGACACAGGTAGCGGCAGTGTTGGCAAGATCGACCGTCGCCGCTTTCTGCAGGCGACGGCGGGGGCGGGCGCTGTGACGCTGGCGGGCATGGCCCGCGTCCGCGCGGCCTCGCGCAAGCGGCCGCCGAACATCCTCTACATCATCACCGACCAGCAGAGCGCCCACATGATGGGCTGCACGGGCAACCGGTACGTCAAGACCCCTGCCATGGACAGCCTCGCCGCGACGGGCGCCCGTTTTGAGCGGGCCTACGCCAGCAACCCCGTGTGCCTGCCGGCGCGGTTCAGCATGATGACCGGCCGCATGCCGAGCGAACTTCTGATTCGCGAAAACGCCGGCATCCCCGACCGCAAACCCGTGCCCGAGGCCATGCTCCAGCAGGCGATGGGCTGGCTCTTCCGCCGAGCCGGGTACGACGTGCTCTACGGCGGCAAGACGCACTGGCCCAGGGGGATGAGCGTCCCGTCCATCGGTTTCGACCCGCTCACGCCGAACCAACGCGACGGGCTGGCCGACGCGTGCGCCGAGTTCCTCAAGAAGGAACACGCCAAGCCGTTCCTGCTGGTCGCCTCGTTTATCAACCCGCACGACATCTGCTACATGGCTATCGACGCCTACACGCGTGCCGTGA
>CAZIJC010000031.1:0-35899 GCA_964539385.1 uncultured Anaerolineales bacterium
ACATCCGCATCGCCCTGGACGAGTGGAACTACTGGTACGGGCCGCACGTCTACGGCGAACTCGGCACACGGTACTTCCTGAAGGACGCCCTGGGCATCGCCGCGGGGCTCAACGAGTACGCCCGCAACAGCGAGATGTTCTTCATGGCCAACTACGCCCAGACCGTGAACGTCATCGGCTGCATCAAGACCTCCAAGACCGACGCGGCGTTCGCCACCACGGGCCTCGCCCTGAAACTGTACCGCAAGCACTTCGGCGTGGTGCCCGTGGCCGTGACGAGCGAACCACCGCTCGACGTTGCGGCCGCATGGAGCGAGGACCGAAAAACCTTCACCATCGCCGTTGTCAACCCGACCATGAAGCAACTGGAGGTCCCTCTGGAAGTCAAGGGCGTGAAACTGGCCGGAACGGGCACGCGCTGGCAGATCGCCGGAGGGGACCCCATGGCCTACAACGAGCCGGGCAAAGCGCCCCGCGTCACGATTGAAGAGCAAGCCGTCAAAGGCATCTCCGACGCGCTCCCGGTCGCACCGTGCAGCGTGACGCTGTTTGCGCTCGGCGTGAGATAGGGCAGTTCGCGCTTGAGTGTGCCAACGGGCCGCGCGGCGGGTGCGGAGACCCGCCGCGCACGAGGTAGCGTAGTAGTACTAATCGCGCGGCGGGTGCGGAGACCCGCCGCGCGAAGTTGCGTCCGACGCTGCCGTTCTACTTCGTCGAGAACGTGTGGATCATCGTGTGCCGGTACGTCTCGCCGGGGCGAAGGACCACCGGCGGGAAGTCCGGCTGGTTCGGCGAATCCGGGTAGTGCTGCGTCTCGAGGCAGAAGCCGCCGTGCTTCTTGTACGCCACGCCGCCCTTGCCCGTGACGGTGCCGTCCAGGAAGTTGCCGGAGTAGAACTGGATGCCCGGCTGGTCGGTGTGGATTTCCATGACGCGGCCGCTCTTGGGCTCCAGAACGCGGGCCGCCAGAGCGATCTTGCTGCTGTCCTGGTTGCGCAGGACGAAGTTGTGGTCGTAGCCGCCCTCCACCTGGTCGATGCGGGCCCCGATGGCCGTCGGCGTCGTGAAATCCATCGGCGTGCCTTTCACGTCTTTGAGTTCGCCGGTCGGTATCAGGCCGGCGTCAACGGGGGTGTACTTGTCGGCGGCAAGCATCAGTTCGTGACCGAGGACGTCGCCGGCCGCCGGGCCCGCCAGGTTCCAGTACGTGTGATGGGCCAGGTTCACGATGGTCGGCTTGTCGGTGGTGGCGGAGAACTCGACCCTGAAAGCGTTCTGCTCGTCCAGGCTGTAGGCAGCCGTCACCTTCAGGTTGCCCGGGTATCCCTCCTCGCCGTCCTTGCTGAGGTAGGTGAACGTGACGCCGACGTTGCCCTCGCCCTCGAAAGGCGCGGCGTCCCATAGGACCTTGTTGAAGCCCTTGATGCCGCCGTGCAGGTGGTTCTCGCCGTTGTTGATGGCCAGCGTGTAGGTCTTGCCGTCGAGGGCAAACTTGCCCTTGGCGATGCGGTTGGCGTACCGTCCGACGGTGGCGCCGAAGTAGGACGTGCTCCCCAGCCACCCTTCGAGTGTGTCGTGGCCGAGTGTCACGTCGGCCAGGTTGCCGTCGGCGTCCGGGACCTCCAGGCTGACGGTAATCGCTCCGTAGTTGGTCAGTTTCACCTTCATGCCGCCGGAGTTGGTCAAGGTGAAGATGTCCACCTGCCTGCCGTCCGGCAGTTTGCCGTAAGGCGCTTTCTCGACGCTCATTTTGGTTTCACCCTTCTCTGGCCCGCCTGCCGGAGGCGGGGCACTCTCGCAGGACACAAGAAACGCACAGCAGAGGGCAACGCTCAAGAGAAGCAACCCGGACCTCGTGGATCTCATCACGCGTCCTCCTGACTGGGTCGGAAACAGGGCTTCTTCCATGTCGGCCGCCGTATTAGACACCCGCGCGGGCGCCGGTGCAAGCATTGCAGGTGAAGATTGAGTGCGGCCAATCTCGCGCGGTGGGCAAGACTGCCCGCCGCGCGACCCGGCGTCATTCTAGCGGGCGGCCGGCGCCGCCGCAAGCAGACGATGCGGGGGCCGGGCGGGACTTGCCGCCGCTGGCCGTGGTTGGTACCATCGTGGTCCGGCGCCTCCGGGCGCACCGGGGCCGGCGTGTTCTCCGGTGAAAGCGCCTGATGGGGGCAGCGCATACCTGGAAGGCAGGAGCAGCGCGATGGTGTGTCCGAGGGCCATCCGGCACGGGGCGGTATGGGCCGCCCTGTCTCTCGGCGTCCTCGCGGCCGCCGGCTGCAACTCGCCCTATCCCGATTCGGACGAAGGCCGGAACATCACCTACACCTTTCTTCTCGAAGAGCCCAACCATCTCGACCCGGCCCAGGCGTACGGCGGCCAGGCGTACCCGCTGCTCTACCAGATTCTTGAGCCGCCGTTTCAGTACCACTTCCTCAAGCGTCCCTACACGATCTCGCCCCTGACGGCGGCGGAGGTGCCCAGGCCCGAGAAGCGGACGGTCGCCTGGCAGGGCAAGACCGTCGAGGCAACGGTCTACACGATTCGCATCAAGCCGGGCATCCGGTACCAGAACCACCCGTGTTTTGTCGAGGCGAACCGGCGGCTCTCGGACTCCGACGCCCGGCACATCCGCTCGGTCTATGACTTCACCGAGACGGCCACGAGCGAACTCGTGGCGGCCGACTACGTGCTGGCCATCCGGCGGCTCGCAGACCCAAGGCTGGCGTGTCCCGTCCTGCCCACGATGGAGCAGAATATACTGGGCCTCGGCCAGTACGGCGACGCCCTGGAGGCGGCGCTCGAAGCCGAGCGCAAACGGCGACGGGAGGCCAGCGGGCCGTTCTACAACGAGGAGCAGGACGAAAAAGTCAACCCGATCCGGCTGGACTACGGCGCCTATGCGTGCCCGGGCGTCCGCGCCGTCGATTCCCACACCTTCGAGGTGGTTTTGCCCCACCCGTACCCGCAGATCCTCTACTGGATGATCCTGCCCTTCTTTGCCCCAATCCCGACCGAGGCGCTCGAGTTCTTCGACCAGCGGGTACTGCTCGAGCGGTCCATCATCTTCGACCGAAACCCGGTCGGCACGGGCCCCTACAAGATGGTCGAATACGACCCGGCCAATCAGATCGTCCTGGCGCGCAACGAGAACTTCCGCGACGAACGATACCCCGGCCTGCCCCAGCCGCCGGCCGACGACACGAAGGCATGCGCGCTCTATAAGACCATGCGGGACGAGGGCATGCTCCAGGACGCCGGCAAGCCCCTGCCCATGATCGACCGGGCGGTGTACCGGATGGACAAGGAGTGGATTCCGCGGTGGAACAAGTTCCTCCAGGGCTATTACGACGTGTCGGAGATCGGCGGCGACGTCTTCGACCAGGCCGTCTCGCTGACCTCGCAGGGCGACGCCATCCTGTCGGACGAGATGGCCCGCCGGGGCATTCGCCTGCTGACAACGCCGGCGCTGATCGTCCGTTACCTCGCCTTCAACATGAATGACCCCGTCGTCGGGGGCTACAGCGAGAAGCAGCGGAAGTTGCGGCAGGCCATCAGCATCGCTTACGACGTCGAGGAGGAGATCACCATCTTCGAGAACGGCTGCGGCACGCCCGCCCACAGCCCCATCCCGCCCGAGGTCTTCGGCTACGAGGAAGGCGAGGCGGCGATGAACGCCGTCGTCTACCGTTGGGACGCGCAGCGCAAGCGCCCCGTCCGCCGGTCGCTGGATGAGGCCAAACGCCTGCTCGCCGAGGCGGGCTACGCCGACGGCTTTGGCCCCGACGGCCAACCGCTGACCATCCGCTTCGACAATGCGTGGGTCGCCACGGCGCATCGGCCGCGACTCCGGTTCGTCGCCAAGCAGTTCGGCAAACTCGGCATTCGCCTCGACATCCGGACCACCGACAACAACCGCCTCTGGGAAAAGGTGCTGGACGGCAATTACCAGTTGCTGGCATGGGGCTGGCTTGCCGACTACCCCGACCCGGAGAACTATCTGTTCCTGCTGTACGGCCCCAACTCCAGGAGCAAAGGGGGCAGCGAGAACAACGCCAACTACGCCAATCCCGAGTTCGACCGGCGCTTCCGAGATATGCGGAACATCGAGAACACGCCCCATCGCCTCACCATCATCCGCCGGATGAACCGCATCGCCCAGCAAGACGCGCCGTGGATCTTCGGCTTGCACCCCGTCACCTATTGGCTCGTCCACCAGTGGTACGGCAACTCGTATCCGCACGCCATGAGTACCAACACGCTCAAGTACCGAAAGATCGACGCCGGCGCCAGGGCCGAGCGGCGGCGGGCCTGGAACGCACCCCGATGGACGCCGGTGCTCGTTGTCGTTGCGCTGCTGGCGATCGCCAGCATTCCGGCCATCCGGGCGGCCGTCCGACACGCACGAGAGGCCTAGCCGCATGATCGCCTATCTTCTCCGACGCCTGCTCTACGCCGTGCCCATCGTTGCGGGCGTCGTGGTCCTGACGTTCCTCGTCTTCTTCGTCGTCAACAAGCCCGACGACATGGCACGCCGCATCCTCGGCGAGAAACACGCCACCCCCGAGGCCATCGAGAGTTGGAAACGCGCGCACGGCTACCACCTGCCCCCGTTCTTCAACCGCGACGAGACGGGCGTTCGGAAGGTCACGGCCACGCTCTTCTATCGGAAGTGTGCGCGGCTGGCGGTGTTCGACCTGGGCCGCTCCGACGTGACCGGGCGCGACATCGCCGCCGAGATTCGTCGGCGCATGTGGCCGAGCCTGGCCATCGCGGCGCCCACGTTTCTGCTTGGCATGGTTGTTTACGTCTCGACGGCGCTGGTCATCGCCTTCTGCCGCGGCACGTATCTCGACCGGTGGGGGACGGTTGTCTGCGTTCTCATGATGTCGATCTCGTCGCTGTTTTACATCATCGTGGGGCAGTTCGTTTTCGCGGGGTGGCTTCGGCTGTTTCCCATCTCCGGCTTCGACTGGAGCGCGGCCATGCCGAAGTTCGTCTTTCTGCCCGTCCTGATCGGCGTGGTGGCCGGCGTCGGAGGGTCGGTCCGCTTCTACCGCACCGTCATGCTGGAAGAGGTCGGCCGGGACTACGTGCGGACCGCCCGGGCCAAAGGGCTCGGCGAGGCCGCCGTCCTGTTCCGGCACGTCCTGAAGAATGCCATGATCCCCATCCTGACCCGCGCCGTGACGGCCATCCCGTTTCTGTTCATGGGCAGCCTGATCATGGAATCGTTCTTCGCCATCCCGGGGCTGGGCAGCATGACGATCACCGCCATCCACACCAGCGACTTCGCCGTGGTCCGGTCCATGGTTTACATCAGCGCCATCCTCTTCATCGTCGGCCTGCTGCTGACCGACATCTCTTACACGCTCGTTGACCCGCGGATTACGCTGGGCGCCGGCGACACCCGCAACATCTACGGCGGACCGTCGGTGCGCGACCTTGCCAAGTTCCTCGTGAGTTTCGCGATCCTTGCGTCCCTGGCGGCCGGTCTGTACTTCGGCGTGCGGCGCCTGTTGCAGGAACCGGCCGTTGCCAATCTGCGCGTGCCGCTCGTCTCGAACGCGGCGGCGGCCGCCACCGTACTCGGGGCACTGGCGTTCTGGCTTCACGCGCGGCGTACTCTGCTATGGCAGCGGGCGTGGCAGGAAGTCCGAAAAAGCCGGTTGGCCATGATCTCGCTGGCCGTCCTGGCGGTCTACGTTGCCGTTGCACTCCTGGACAGCGCGTCGTGGCGGGACGTCGAACGCGATGCGGCCGGTTCGCCGCGCGTGACGGCGGCCGGACACCCGGTGCTCGCGCCGGCGCGGTCGGCCCTCGATCGGCTCCTGGCGCCCCTTGCCGTACAGGAGAAGACGTACTCGGCGCCGCTGGCGCGACGCTCGCTGATGAAGGAGACCGTCAAGGGAGAAGCGGACGGGCAGGTCGTCACGATCCGCCCTCCCCTGAAGTACCCCGGCAGGCACCTGCTGGGGACCGACAAGGTCGGCCAGGACGTCTTCGTCAAGGCCATCAAGAGTGTGCGGACGGGTCTTATCATCGGGGGCCTTACCACGCTCATCGCGGTGCCGTTCGCCGTCTTCTTCGGCGTTCTGGCCGGTTTCTTCGGCGGGTGGATCGACGATGCCGTCCAGTACCTCTACAGCACCCTGGCCTCCATCCCGTGGGTGCTGCTGGTGGTTGCGTTCATGCTGGTGTTCGGGCGCGGCCTGCCGCAACTCTGCATCGTGATGGGCCTGACGGGGTGGGTATCGCTCTGCCGCATCCTTCGCGGCGAAGCGCTGAAACTGCGCGAGAAGCAGTACGTTCAGGCGGCGCTGGCGCTGGGCGTCTCGCGGTTTCGCGTCATCCGCCGGCACGTCATACCCAACCTGATGCACCTGGTGCTCATCAGCGTGGTGCTGCGGTTCAGCGGCCTGGTGCTGGCCGAGGCGGTCCTGAGTTACATCGGCGTGGGCGTCGGACCGGACACCAGCAGTTGGGGTTCCATGATCGACCAGGCCCGCACCGAACTCGGCCGGGACCCCGTCGTCTGGTGGAGCCTTGCCGGCGCGTTCGTCGCGATGTTCGTTCTGGTGCTTGCTGCCAACCTGTTCGGCGACGCGCTTCGCGACGCCCTCGACCCGCGGCTTCGCGTTCGAGAGGAACTGAAATGAGCGAGCCGCTCCTGCGGGTTCGGAACCTCAGAACCTATTTCCGCACGTCCGCCGAACCGCTCAAGCCGGTCGACGGCGTCTCGCTCACCGTCAACCGCGGCGAGACGCTCGGCCTGGTCGGCGAATCGGGGTGCGGCAAATCACTGACGGGACTCTCGATCATACAACTCGTCCCGCAGCCGACCGGGTACATTGCGGGCGGTACGATTCACTTCGACGGCAAGGACGTGCTCGCCATGACAGGGGCCGAGCGGCGGGCGCTTCGCGGCGGGAAGGTCGCCATGATCTTCCAGGAGCCGATGACCAGCCTCAACCCCGTCCTGAGCGTCCGAACGCAACTCCTTGAAGCCATCCGGCGCCACCAGCGCCTGTCCGGGCCCAAGGCCCTCCAGCGGGCCCTGGAGGCGCTGCGCCTCGTTCGCATGCCGGACCCCGCCATGCGCCTGCGGGAATACCCCCATCAACTCTCCGGCGGAATGCAGCAGCGGGTGATGATTGCGATGGCACTGGCGTGCGAGCCGGACTTGCTCATCGCCGATGAACCCACCACGGCGCTCGATGCCACGGTCCAGGCCCGCATTCTCGACCTCCTCCGCGACCTGCAAGCCACGCTCGGCATGGCCATCCTCTTCATCACGCACGACCTGGCGGTGGTGGCGGAGATGGCCCACCGCCTGGCGGTCATGTATGCCGGCAAGATCGTCGAGACGGCCCCGGCCGACGCCCTGTTCACGCCGGAAGGGCCGCGCCATCCCTACACGCAGTTGCTCCTGCGGTGCCGGCCGAGCCGGGCGAAGCGGCGGCGGCGCCTCGAGAGTATTCGCGGCGTGGTGCCCAGCCCGTCCGACTACCCGCCGGGATGCCGGTTCTACGATCGCTGTCCCCACGTATTCGGTCCGTGCCGGGAGACCGAGCCGGAACTCGTCCGGATCGAGCCGGACCACCACGTTGCGTGCCATCTGTACGACGAGCGTTTTCGTCCCGCCGTAAGCGTCCGGCCTGCGGCAGCGGAGCAGGCCCGCCCCGACGCGGCGCCGACCGACGACCTGCTTCTCGATGCGCGAGGCGTCGCCAAGTACTTCCCCATCCGAAAGGGCGTCTTGAAGCGCGTGGTGGGCCACGTCAAGGCCGTCGACGGCGTGGACCTGACGATCCGCCGGGGCACCACCGTGGCGTTGGTCGGCGAATCGGGCTGCGGCAAGACGACCTTCGGCAAGACGCTCATCCGCCTGCTCCCTGCCACCGCGGGGACCGTCCGCTTCGATGGGGCCGACCTGACGGCGCTCGGCGAGTCCGAACTCCGCAGCCTCCGCCGCCGTGCACAGATCGTCTTTCAGGACCCGTTTTCGTCGCTCAACCCGCGGATGATGGTCCGAGAAATCGTCGAGGAAGGCATGCGCGTCCACGGCATCGGCGCAGACGCCGCAGAGCGCCGGCAGCGAGTGGATCGGCTGCTCGACCGCGTGGGGCTGCCGGCGGGGGCGGCCACGTCGTACCCGCACGAGTTTTCGGGCGGCCAGCGTCAGCGTATCGGCATCGCGCGGGTCCTGGCCGTGGAGCCGGATTTCGTCGTCTGCGACGAGCCCACCAGCGCGCTGGACGTGTCGATCCAGGCGCAGATCCTGAATCTCCTGAGCAACCTCCAGGACCAGTTCCATCTGACCTACCTGTTCATCACCCACGACCTCGGCGTCGTCGAGTACGTGGCCGACGAGGTCGCGGTCATGTACCTTGGCCGCATCGTGGAGCAGCGCGACACGGAATCCCTCTTCGATGGGCCGCGCCATCCCTACACGCAGGCGCTGCTGTCGGCGATACCGAGCGCCGACGCGTCGCAGGAGCGCGAGCGCATCCGGCTGGAAGGCGACGTTCCGTCGCCGAGCGCCCCGCCGCCGGGATGCCATTTTCATCCCCGCTGCCGCCACGCCATGGACGTCTGCAAGAAGGAATACCCGCCCGCCCTGCGGCTGGAGGCGGGCGGAATGGTCCGCTGCCACCTGTACCCGGACGGCGCCTCACCGAACGCTCGCGGAGCACGGACAACGCACACATAGATCGGAGATCTGCCCATGCGAAAAGAATCGCTCGAGTTTCTCAAAACCCTTCTGACCACGCCGTCGCCCGGCGGGTACGAGTCGAGAATCCAGAAGGTGTGGTGCGACTACCTGCGGCCGTTCGCCGACGAGATCCGCACCGACAGTTACGGCAACGCCGTGGCGGTGCTGAACGCAGGCGGCAGCCCGCGGGTCATGCTCGACGGACACTGCGACGAGATCGCACTGATGGTCAAGCACGTCGACGACGACGGCTTCATCTACGTGCAGCCCGTCGGCGGCATCGACCCGGCGGCGCTTCGCACCAAGCGGGTCGATATCCATACGGCCAAGGGCGCCGTGCGCGGCGTGTTCGGGTCCGTGCCCAGTTGGATTCGCAAGGCCGACCTCGAAGACAAAGAGGACAAGGGACCGAAGGTCCACGAATGCTGGATCGACATCGGCGCCCGGGACGGCAAAGAGGCCGGGCGGCGCGTGGCGGTCGGCGACCCCGTCACCTTCATCGACGCGTTCGAGATGCTGAGCCGCCACGTGGCCGTTGCCCGTGCCTGCGACGACCGGGTCGGCGTGTGGGTGGTGGCCGAGGCGCTTCGGCTTGCGGCGGAGGGTTCGCCCGCCTGTGCCATCCATGCGTGCAGCAGCATTCAGGAAGAGACCGGCTGCCACGGCGCCAAGATGACCATCGAGACGTTCAAGCCCGACGTTGCCCTGGCTCTGGAGGTTACGCACGCAACCGACATGCCCGGCGTCGACCCGAAACGGTACGGCCAGGTCAAACTCGGCGCCGGCCCGACGGTGAGCATCGGCCGCGAGAACCATCCGGCGGTCGTTCAGCGGCTCCGCAAGATTGCCAAGTCGAAGAAGATTCCCCTGCAGGTCGAGACGTTCAGCCTCATCGGCGGCACCGACGCCCTCTCGGTGTGGATCCGTCACGGCGGCGTGCCCTCGGCCGTCATCGGCGTGCCCGACCGATACATGCACAGCACCGTCGAGACGGTGGACCTGCGCGACCTGGAGCGGGTGGTCAAACTCGTGGCGGCTTTCTGCCACGACCTGAAGCCCACAGACCGGTTTACCGTCAAAGTGTAACGCAGGCGGCGCTGCAACCTTCGCGCCGGCGCGCCTGCGCCCGTGGTATAGGAGACGTTTTGACATGGCTGATGATAGCGCGGCACCGATGATCCTGTGGTACGCACGCCCTGCCAAAGAGTGGAGGGAGGCCCTGCCGGTCGGCAACGGACGCCTGGGCGCCATGGTCTTCGGGTCCACCCCGACCGAACGGATTCAACTCAACGAGGAGACCGTCTGGACCGGCGGACCGTACGATCCGACGCGTGCGGGCGGCCCCGAGGCGCTGCCCGAAATCCGCCGCCTCGTGTTCGAGGGCAAGCACCGCCAGGCCCATTACCTGTTCGGCGAGACGATGATGGGCCGCCCCGTCGAGCAGATGAAGTACCAGCCTCTGGGCAATCTGCGCCTGACGTTCCCGGGACACGACGAACCGGCCGACTACCGGCGCGAGTTGGACCTCGCCACGGCCGTCGCCACCGTCTCGTATCGAGTCGGCGAGGTGACCTTCACGCGCGAGGTCTTTGCCAGCCCGGTTGACGATGTGCTCTGCGTTCGGCTCTCGGCCGACGCACCCGGCGCCGTGTCGTTTACGGCCGATATCTCGGGCGGGCAGGACGGCAAGCCGCAGGGCGACGCCGTCTGGCAGGTCACGAGCGCCGGTCCGGACGAACTGGTGCTCACCGGCCGCACGGCCAGTTATCTCGGCATCGAGGGGCGCGTCGCGTACGAGGCCCGCGTCAAGGCTGTAGCCGAAGGCGGCGAGGTGGCCGCGCGAGAAGGCACGCTCACGGTTGCCGGCGCCGACGCCGTCACGCTGCTCGTCGCTGCCGCGACGAACGTCACCAGGTACGATCGTCTCGACGGCGACCCGGCGGCGCGCGTCCGGTCGGACCTCGACCGGGCGGGCGAGAAGCCGTTTCAGGAACTCCGCCAGGCCCACGTCGCCGAGCACGGGCGGCTGTTCGGGCGCGTGACGCTCGACCTGCGGGCGTCTGAAGCGTCCGGCCTGCCGACCGACGAGCGGATCCGGCAGCATACCGCAGGCAGCGACCCGCAACTGGCGGCGCTGCTCTTCCAGTTCGGACGCTACCTGCTCATCTCCAGCAGCCGCCCGGGATGCCAGCCGGCCAACCTCCAGGGCATCTGGAACGAGGACCTGGACCCCGCCTGGGAGTGCAAGTTCACGAGCAACATCAACCTGGAAATGAACTACTGGCCGGCGGAGGTCGCCAACCTCCCGGAGTGCGCCCAGCCGCTCGTGGCGCTGGTCGAAGACCTGGCCCAGACCGGCAGGCGCGTCGCCGAAGTGCATTACGGGGCCGCCGGATGGGTCTTCCATCAGAACACGGACCTGTGGCGGGCAGCGGCGCCGATGGACGGGCCCACGTGGGGCACCTGGCCAACCGGCGGTGCCTGGCTGTGCCGGCACCTGTGGGAGCATTACCTGTACGGCGGCGACCGCGAGTTCCTCGAGCGCCTATACCCCCTGCTGAAAGGCGCCGCCGCGTTCTTCCTCGACACGCTCGTCGAGCACCCCGCGCGCGGTTGGCTGGTCACCTGCCCGTCGAGTTCGCCGGAGAACTTCCCGGCCTCGCCGGGCAACGCCAAGTACTTCGACAAGGTGCTGGAGTTCCACCTGCCCGGCACGAGCATCTGCGCCGGCCCCACGATGGACATGCAGATCCTGCGGGACCTGTTCGCCTCATTGCTCGTCGCGTCCGAGGTGCTCGGCGTGGATGAACCTCTGCGGCCGCAATGGGCAGACACCCGCGACCGGCTCGCGCCGATGCAGGTCGGCCGAAAAGGGAACCTCCAGGAATGGCTCGAAGACTGGGACGACCTCGAATACCAGCACCGTCACCTCTCGCACCTGTACGGGGCCTTCCCGAGCGACCAGATCACGCCGGAGGAGACGCCCGACCTTGCCCGCGCCGTCAAGCGGTCGCTCGACCAGCGTGGCGACGGCGGCACGGGGTTCTCGATGGCGTGGAAGACGGCGCTCTGGGCCCGCCTGCGAAACGGCGAGCGCGCGCTCGTGTGCCTGGCCAACCTCATCACGAAGAACACGTGCCCGAACGGGTTCTCCATCTGCTTCAAGGCGCCGCAGGTGGACGGGACGTTCGGCGGCACGGCTGCCATCGCCGAGATGCTGCTCCAGTCGCACGGCGGCGTGGTGCGGTTGCTGCCGGCGCTGCCCCGCGCCTGGGCCGACGGGGCACTGAAGGGGCTGCGGGCGCGCGGCGGACTCCAGATCGATATGGCGTGGCGAGGCGGCAAGGTGCACTCGGCGACGATCCGGGCCGCACGCGACGGACGCCACGGCATCAGCCCGCCGCCGGGTCAGCGCGTCGATACGGTCACGTCCGGCGGCGAAGAGGTGCCGGTGACGCTGCGCCCGGACGGCGCCGCCGAGATCGACGTCCGGGCAGCGCAGTCCTACGACCTGACGTTTGCCGAGGCCGAGACGGGTGAGGCAAAGGCGCGCGACGCGTCGTGGGACACGAAGCGGCGGTCGCTGTTCCAGACGGACTTTCCTCCCGAGGAGTTCCAGGCCCGCCGCGCGAAAATCTTCGAGGCGATCGGCCCGGGGGCACATGCGCTCCTCCAGGGCGCGCCGCCCGTGCGAGGCTTCGAGGTGTTCCGTCAGACGAACCAGTTCTACTACTGCTGCGGCCTGGAGGTCCCCCAGGCGTGCCTTCTGCTGTCGGGTGCGGATCGCACGGCCGCGCTCTACCTGCCGCACCGCCCGCAAGGACGCAAGGCCGAGGGCGAATCGCTGTCGGCCGAGGATGCGGACCTCATCCGGCAGATGACCGGCGTCGATGCGGTCTACGGCCTGGAGTCGCTCTCCGACCACCTCTCGGCCGTGCGGACGCTCTACACGCCGCACCAACCGGCCGAGGGCGCCAAGGCCAGCCGCTTTGAGGTCGCGCAGGCCGACAAACTGGCGATTGACGACCCGTGGGACGGGCACGCGCCGCGAGAGCAACGCTTCATCGGCCTGCTCAAGGCGCGGTTCACCCGCCTCCAGGTCCGCGACCTCTCGCCGGTGCTCGATCGTCTTCGCGCGGTCAAGAGTCCGCGCGAGGTCGACGTCCTTCGCCGCGCCGGCCGCCTGTCGGCCATGGCGCTGACCGAGGCCATGCGCGCGACACGCCCGGGCATGATCGAGTACCAGTTGGGGGCGGTGGCCAAATACGTCTATCACGCCCGCGGCGCGCGGGGGGAAGGGTATCGGTCGATCATCGCCAGCGGCAGAAATGCGTGGTTCGCCCACTACTTCCGGAACAACTCCGCGATGAAAGACGGCGACTTGGTCCTCATGGACACGGCCCCCGACCTCGGAAACTACACCAGCGACATCGGACGCATGTGGCCGGTGGGCGGCGTTTACAACCAGTGGCAGAGGGAACTGGTCGGCTACATCGTCCGGTACCACAAGACGCTGCTTGAGCGCATCCGGCCCGGCGTGACGGCGGAGCAGATTCACGCCGAGGCCGCCGCCAGGATGGCCGAGGTGATCCAAGAGACCGCCTTCTCCAAGAGGACCTACAAGGCGGCCGCCTCTCGCACACTCGAGTACAAGGGGCACCTGTCGCATCCGGTCGGCATGGCCGTGCACGATGTCGGCCCGTACCGCGAGGCGCCGCTCGTGCCGGGACTCGTCTTCGCCGTGGATCCCCAGATGTGGATCCCCGAGGAGGAACTCTACATTCGGGTCGAGGACACGGTTGCCGTGACCGACTCCGGCGTCGAGAACCTCACCGCCGCCGCACCGCTGGAACTCGACGACATCGAGGCCATGATGCGCGAGCCGAGCAACCTGCCCGTCTGGGACGATGACGGGCACCCGGCGGAGGGATCCGTCTGAGCGCTCGGCGCGACGGAGAAAGGCCTTACGGATGGCTCCCGAAAAACCCAACGTCCTCTGGATCATGTCCGATCAACTTCGCCACCAGGCGCTTGCCTCCAGCGGCAATCCCAACGCCCGGACGCCCAACATCGACGCCCTGGCGGCCGAGGGCGTCACCTGCGACATGGCAGTCAGCCAGTGCCCCGTCTGCATGCCGTTCCGAGGGGGACTGGTCACGGGGCAGTACGGACACGTGCACGGCCTCCGCGTGCACGGCGACCTTCTGAGGCCCGACCGCCGCACGGTGGCGCACGCCTACCGCGAGGCCGGTTACCGGACCTCCTACGTCGGCAAACTTCACCTGGCCAGCACGAACAGCCACTGGACAACCGGCGAGGAGTTCTGGGTTCACCCGGCCATGCGCGCGGGGTTCGAGGATTTCTTCGGCTTCGACATCTCGAACCACTACTACAACACGCACTACTGTACCGGCGGAACGTGTAAAGGCATCCGGATCGAGGGGCACCAGACGGACGGCCTGACGGACCTTGCGCTGCGGTATCTTTCCGAGACGGCCTTCCCGTCGGAAGGGCCGTGGTTCCACGTGCTCAGTTACGAGGCCCCCCATCCCGGCGCGGGAAACGGCAGAAATGCGTACATGCCTTTTCCGTCGCCTCCCGAATACGAGGCCCGGTTCGACCCCCGCGACCTTCAACTACGCGGCAACGTGCCCGATCCGCAGGATGACGAATTGCGCCGGAAGACGGCCGGCTATTACGCCATGATCGCCCAACTCGACCACAACGTGGGACGCGTGCTGGACCTCCTGGAGCAGGCCGGACAGAAGGACAACACGCTGGTCGTCTTCTTCTCCGACCACGGCGAGATGCTCGGAAGCCACGGCCGCTTTAACAAGGAAGTCGCCTACGACGAATCCATCCGCATCCCGCTCATCATGCGCCGGCCCGGCGTGATTCCCGCCGGCGACCGCTACGGCGGCGTCGTGAGCGGCATCGACATCTACCCGACCTGCGCCGGGTTCTGCGGCGTCCCCCTGCCGGGCGACGTCCAGGGGTTGGACCAGTCTGCGGCCGTCTGCGGTCGAGAGGGCCCGCGGCGGGCGGAGGCCCTCATTCAGTGGTTCGGCGAGACGCGGTACGGCTGGGGAGATTACCCCTACCGTGCCATCCGCACGACGCGATGGACCTACTGCGTCAGTTCCCGCGAGGTGGACGAGCGCAACGGCGGCGTCTTTCGTCTCCTGTTCGATAACCAGGAGGATGCGTATCAACTGAACAACCTGTTCGGCCGGCCCGAGGCGACCGACCGGCAGCGCGAACTGCACGCCCGGTTGTGTCAGGCCATCGCCGAATCCGGGGAAGATCTGCCCGGCTTCGTCGCGGAGGTGTCGGCCGAACTCAACGTGTAGCGTCCGGCCGTTTCGAGCGGCTCACGCTTGCGTGTATCGCTTCGCGCGGCCAAGGGGGTCTTCCGACCCACCGCGCGCGAGTGGTGACCTTCCCGCTGCCGCGCACTGTGCTACAAGCAATGGTGAATTGCTCTACGCCGCCGGCAGGCATGGCGGCCCGTGTTCTCTACTCGTCGTCGGCGTCGTCGGGCGCGAGGTGCGGGCGTTTCTCCCGCTCCGGCCAGCCGTGCGTCCGCTCGTGGTGCTCCACGTCCTTGCCGCGCACGGCGATGGCGACGCAGACACCCAGGCCACCGAACAGGATCATCAGCGCCACCGCTCCGGCCAACGACGCCGGACGGGTGAGCCAGATGCTGAAAAGGCAGTACGAGACCAGGCCGAGTCCCACGATGCACAACAGCCCCCATCGGCGGCCGAGGAGAAACGACAGGACGAACAGGCCGAAGAACACCGCAACGCTGACGTAACCGGCGAACTCCAACCACGCCTTCGTCTCCTCGTCCTCTTGCTGTCCGGTGGGCACCTCTTCGGCCCGGGTCGCTTTGACGGCGCCGGGCGTGCTTTCGGCCGAAGCGGCCTGCGCCGGCGGCGGCTTACTCGCGGGCTGCTCCTCAATCTTCTCAAGCAGCGCCGCGGCAAGGATGACAACCAACGTAAGCGGCACAATGAGGCGAATGCACAGTTTCCACCAGCCGCCCAGATGAATCTCCGAAACCTGGTTGATGTAGTGCTCCAAACGGGCGGTCCGGAAGAAGTAGCCTACCACCAGGCACTCCATCAGCCCGACGAAAACGAGTCCGTAGTCGGCCCACGCGTTGAACTGATCGACCCAGTCTCCGCCGGCCCGCGTGGCAAACAGCAGCCCGGTCAGGAAACCTCCACCGCACATGATCGCCGTCACGCGGCCGCGGGTCAGAAAACGGAACCGATCATGCAGCCCGGCGACGACGCCTTCCACAATCGAAAACAACGAGTCAATGCCCAGGCTCAAGAGCATCAGGAAAAACAGAATGGCGACCAGCGGCGGCCAGAACGCCCCGTATTCGCCCAACTTGGCGATGGCCGTCGGATACGTGATGAACGCCAGCCCGCCGCCACCCGTGTCAACCGTGACGTCTCCGACGGGGCACCCCTCCTTGAAGGCGAGGAACCCAAGGACGCTGAACACGACGAACCCTGCAAGGAAACTGGTCGTACAGTTCGCCAAACTGGTGATGAAGGCGTTGTTTGTCACGTCACCGCGGCGCTTGTTGTAACTGGCGTAGGCGATCAGGATGCCGAAACCCAGCGACAGGCTGAAGAATATCTGACCGTACGCCGAGATCCACACATCCGGGTCGCCCAACTTCGAAAAATCAGGGTTCAGGTAATACTCGACGCCGGCGATGGCTCCGTCGAGCCCCAGGCCGCGAATCGCCAGAACACCCAGCAGAATGACCGGCAGCGGCACGGTAATCAGCACCACGCGCCCCACGCGGCGAACTCCCTTGTAGATGATGAGGAAGACGGCCACCCAGATGGCCGCCAGACAGGCCACCAGCGGCCAGTGCAGATCCCATCGCTCGCCGGGGGCCCGGGACGCCGCCAGCACGTGCTCCTTGAAGTAAACCGCCGGCGCATCGCCCCACGGCACCGCCCCCGAAAAGGCGCACCAGACCGAGTCGACCAGGAAAACCAGCGCCCAGGCCATGACCACGGCGTAGAAGAACGAAATGACGGCGCCAACGCACAGCGAAAACCAGCCGACCCACTCGTAGTTCTTGTTCACACGCGCCAGCGCCTTCGGGGCCGACCCCTGGAACAACTGGCCGATACCGTACTCCAGAATCATCAGCGGAATCCCCGCCGTGATCAGCGCAACGATGTACGGGATGAAGAACGCGCCGCCGCCACCCTCGTACACCTTGCCGGGGAACCGCCAGACGTTGCCCAGGCCGACGGCGCTGCCGATGGCGGCCATGATGAAGGCGGTGCGGCTGTCCCAGCGGTCGCGGGGCTCGGACTGCGGGGGCGTCTGGCTCATGTCAGCCTCCCGGTCGAGGCAAGAGATACAAGTTGAAAGGCACTTCGCGTCGCGCGATTCTAGAACCCCGCCGCGCACAGCGTCAAGCAAAAGCCCGCCCCGGACAGCCGTGCGTCAGGCTAAAAGGTTCCAGGATCCTTTTCCCTGAAGGGCCCGAAGGGTGCTACGCAGAAAAGGTTCCTGGAACCTTTTTGCCCCGCGCCGGCGAACCTGCTACGCTATCGCCCCGTTTTGGACACGCAAAAGGAGACCGCCGTTGCCGCAAGACGAAACCGACACGCGGGCCGTCATCTTCGACGTCGACGGCGTGCTGGTTGACAGTTACCACGCCCACTTCGAGGCGTGGCGGCGTCTGGGCCACGAACTGGGCCAGGACCTGACCGAGCAGCGCTTTGCCGCCTCCTTCGGCCGACGCAACGCCGAACTCATGCACGACCTCTGGGGCGGCGCGGTCCCCGAGGACCAGATCGATGACTGGGGCGACTGGAAAGAGGTCGCGTACCGCGAGATCCTCTTGCGCGATTTCCACGCCATGGACGGGGCGCCGGACCTGATCGACGCCCTGAAGGCCGCCCGCTTTCGCCTGGCGGTCGGTTCTTCCGGCCCGCCCGAGAACGTCGCGTGTGCCCTCGAGGGTCTGGGGCGCGGCAGCGCGTTCGACGCCACCGTGAACGGTTCGGAAGTGGCGCGCGGCAAGCCGCATCCGGAAGTCTTTCTGAAGGCGGCCGAGAAGTTGGGCATCGAGCCCGCGCGCTGTGCGGTGGTCGAGGACTCCCCGGCCGGCGTCGAGGCGGCCGCACGCGCCGCCATGGCGCCCATCGCGCTGACCGGCACCGCCCCGCGCGAGCGGTTCATCGGCCATGCCGTCCTGGTCGTCGATTCGCTGCGTGAACTGAGCCCCGCTCGCATCGCCGTGCTGATTGACCAGGCGAGATGAGCCGGCGGCGAGGAGGCTTGCGAAGTGGCCGGGTTTGATGCTACAAGAGGGCCGGTATCGCGGTCTGCCGCAGCGGGTTTCTTGCCGGCATGTCGCGCAGGACCGCTCGCGGATGGCGCAAAGAAACCCAATCACAAAGGCAAGGAGCAGACATGACAACATCATTTTTAGACATCGCCGGCGGGACGGCGCGGGGCCTGTTTGCGTTTCCTGCCCGGCTCCGGACGAGCCAGGGGCCGCTTGTTAAGGCGTGCCGGATCCTGATGCTGCTTCTGGCCCTTCCCCTCGTTGCCGCGGGGGCCGAGAAGGGCGAAGAGGGATTCCGCCCCCTGTTCAACGGCAAAGACCTGGCCGGATGGGTCCCCGTCAACACCGCCCCGTCCACCTGGACGGTCCGGGACGCCATGATCATCTGTTCGGGCAAGCCCACCGGCGAACTCCGAACTGACCGCATGTACCAGAACTTCATCCTTGAATTGGAGTGGCGGCACATGCGGCCGAAGGGCAACGCGGGCGTGTTCGTATGGGCCGACGACATCACCGCCCGCGGCGTGCCGTTTCATCGCGGCATCGAGGTACAGGTCCTGGAGAACGCCTACGGCAAGGCCAACTGGTTCACCACGCACGGCGACATCTTCCCCATCCACGGAGCGAAGATGACGCCCATCAACGGCCGCGGAGGCAGCCGCGCGTTCCCCACCGAAGAACGCTCCAAGCCCTGCCCCGAGTGGAACCACTACCGCATCACCTGCCAGGACGGGGCCGTCTCGCTGGCCGTCAACGGCAAGGTGGTGACGCGCGGCAAGGATTGCATCCCTCGCAAGGGGTACGTCTGCCTGGAGTCCGAGGGCGGGCTCGCCCACTACCGCAACCTGCGCATCAAGGAACTGCCGGCGACGCCCGTCGACCCGAAGCACGTCGCCACCGCCGACCGCGGATTCCGCTGCCTCTACACGGGCGTCGATCTGTCCGGCTGGGTCACCGCCAAGGAAAACCAGGCCCACTGGAAGGCCGCCAACTGGACCTTCCGCTACGACGGCAAGTCGTCTGCGGCCGACACCTCGATTGCGACCGAGCGGGCCTTCGGTGACTTCGGCTTCCTCTTCGACGTCCGCCGGCGCGACGGGTCGAAGACCACCCGCGTTCTCCTGCGCGGCTCGGAGGAGGCGGCGGTCGTTATCGACCCCGACGATTCGCTCCTGGCCAAGCACCTGGGCAAGACCGGCAAGTGGAACCGCTTCGAGGGCACGCTGCGCGGCGACCGGCTCACGCTCAGCCTCAACGGGCACGAACTGTTCAAGGAGCGGCCCGTCGCGGGCGTCCCGGCCCGCGGCCCGATCCGCATCGTCCCCAGCGGCCCGATCGACTTCGCGAACGTGTACGTGCGCGACCTGGCCGGCGCCGGGCGGGAACCGTAGGAAATGACCGTACGTGTTCAGTACTACAGCGCCACTTACCGCGCGGCGGGTTTCCCGACCCGCCGCGCAACGGCGAAAACGGGCTTTCGAGCGCGGTGGGTCAGGACACCCACCGCGCAAAAGACTGACATAGCGTTGTAGTAATAGACCGCTACGAAGGAGTTGAGAGATGAGCCATAACCTGAACCGAAGGGATTTCTTTGCCAAGGCGGCCACGGGGCTTGCGGTGGGGATGGCGGCTGCCAAGGCGGGCGCTGCCGCGAAGGGTGCGGCAAGGCAGCGGCCGAACATCCTCTGGATCATCTCCGAGGACACGGGGCCCGAGTTCGGCTGCTACGGCTACCCGCTCGTCCACACGCCGAACGTCGACCGCCTGGCACGCCAGGGCGCCGTCTACACCAACGCCTTCACCGCCGCGCCCGTCTGTTCCGCCAGCCGGTCGGGCTTCATGACCGGCATGTACCAGACGAGCATCGGGGCGCACCACCACCGCAGCCACCGCGGCGACGGGTTCCAGCCGCCCGAAGGCGTGCACGTCTTCACCAAGTACCTCCGCGACGCGGGCTACACGAGCGTCATCCCTTACGGCCGCAAGACCGACTTCAACTTCACGCCACACGTCAAACCGTACGACTCGAACAAGTGGGACGACCTGAAGACGCATCAGCCGTTCTTCGCCCAGGCCCAGTTCTCCGAGACGCACCGGAAGTTCAAGCACTGCAAGGCCCATCCGGTCGATCCCGCCAAGGTCACCCTGCCGCCCTACTACCCCGACCACCCCGTAGCGCGCCAGGACTGGGCGCTGTACCTGGAGACGATTAACGTGCTGGACGAGAAGATCGGCCAGGTGCTCCAGCGCCTGGAGGCCGACGGCCTGGCCGACCATACCATCGTCTTCTACTTCGGCGACCACGGCCGGGCGCACGTGCGCGGCAAGCAGTGGCTGTACGACGGGGGCATCCACATTCCGCTGGTCATCCGCTGGCCGGGGCACATCAAACCGGGGACGGTCACCGACGAACTCACCAGCGCGATCGACTTCGCTCCGACGTGCCTCAACCTGGCCGGCGTGGCTCCGCCCAAGCACATGGAGGGCCGCATCTTTCTCGGGCCCGACCGCGCCGGGCCGCGCGAGTGTATCTTTGCCGCACGCGACCGCTGCGATGAGACCATGGACCGCATCCGCTGCGTCCGCGACAAGCGGTACAAGTACATCCGCAACTTCATGCCCGAGCGGCCGTACACCCAGCAGAACCGGTACAAGGAGCGGGCGTATCCGATGCTCGCCCTCTTGAAGGAACTGCACGCCGAGGGAAAACTAACGCCCGAACAGGAACTCTTCATGGCCGACCGCCGACCGGAGGAGGAACTCTACGACATCCGGGACGATCCCTGGGAGGTCAAGAACCTCGCCGGCGCCGACAAGCACCAGGACGCGCTGAAGACGATGCGCGGCCGGCTGGAAGCGTGGATCAAGAAGACCGGCGACAAGGGCCGGTTCCCCGAAAAGAAGCCGCCCGAAAAGCAGGGGCAGAAGAAGCAGACGCCGAAGAAAGGCAAACGCAAGGACATGGCCGGCGAACCCGAGGCGAAGCAATGAGACCCGCATCTCGCCGGCACGCGATCTGTACGGCTGCCAACACCGTCCGCCCGGCCCCGTCGCGCCCGGCCCTCGCTGCTACGTAAACAACGTAGGACAAATCGCTTTCCAGACAAATCCCTAACGGCGTAACTTCCTCTCCTTTAAGCACTTATGGAAATTCTGCTTCACGCGAGAAAAACCCTTGTCAAGGCCTGCTATCTGTGGTAGCGTATTGTCCGTAGTCAGCGCGGTCAGGAGTTTGGGGGCTATAGGAGGTGCACGGTGGAAGAGGTGGTGAAGTGGCTCAAGGCGCTAACGTATCTTCAGGCACAATGCCTGCTCGGGACAGATGACGGCCTCAAGCCGGAGGTTCTTCTCTTCAGGGCGGGGCTATCGCACAAAGAGATTGCCGATCTACTCGGCAAGAAGTACATGGCGGTTGCGAAAGCCGTTAGCCGGGCCAAGTAGCATGGTGTTTGCGCTTGCTAATCCAAGTGGGTTTAGTCCGGGAAGGAGCGTATGATGGCTAAGGCGCCAGAAGCTACGATAGATGATCTGCTGATGCAGATGCGCCTCACGAACAGGCTGCTTGCGGCACAGCTCAGAAGTACGATGCGCCAAAACCAGATCGTTCAACTACTTGTATCCACCGGCGCGAGCAACCAGGAAATCGCTGATGTTCTTGGTACTACCGCTGCAACCGTAAAAATCACGAGGCATCGCCTCGGAAAAAAGTGATTTGACGGCGGGAATGCACGCACAACTCTTAGGGACGGGGATAGACCCCGAGGAGGTCTAACGATGGCCGAGAAAGATGGAACGCAATGTAGTGAAGTTCTTTCCTCTCTGGAGCGCATAGAGGAACTGCTTACGGCGCTTGTGAAGATTCAATTGCGTCCGGCGATTGATGAGGCACGCCAAGATGACCGGGAACGCGTAATCTACGACAATGTGGGCAGAATGAACGGCAGCGAACTCGCCAAGGAAGCGCGGATCTCCGCAGGCCAAGTTTCGCGCACGTTGCAGAAGTGGCAGCAGCAAGGGCTGCTCGTCAAAGAGGGCGCGCAATACAGGAGGGTGGTCTGATGCCAACAGACAAGAGCGAACTGGCACTGCTTGAGGAGATCGGTGCGAAACTGGACCGCCTCATTGCCTTGGCCGCGATCCAGGGGAAGGGGCAGGACGAGCAGATTCAAATCCTCCGTGGGCTAGGTTTTGATTCGCGTTTTGTTGGAGCGCTTGTCGGAATGAAGCCTGACGCGGTGCGCCAGCGCAAGAGCTGGAAGAACGGCTGCTAGAGGGGCTCAATCCATGGATCTTCAGGAGCTGATTACTCGTGCCCGACATGTTATGTCTACGGCACCCGGCCGGCGTGAGGTGTATCGGCTCGTTAACGGAAAGAACACTGCGGCTGATATTGCCAAGAAGACCAAGCGTCATGTCAACAATGTCCGTCGGGATCTCAAGATGATGACAGATGCTGGCTTGATTGTCCCCAAGACAGATGCTGGCGGAAATCCTGTCAAGAAAGATGGCTTCGCACTGTACGACAAGATTCCTCTGGCCCGCACCGTACCGCCCAAGTATTTTGAGCCTTCGGCAGAGCGTCCGGCCAAGGCGAGGGGGGCGATCCGTGTGTCGCGGCCTCCCAAGTCCGCGAGAAGCCTGAAGTATCAGCCCTTGCCCCTTCCTACCGGACAAGAGATCTTGGATATTTGTAAGGAAGGCGAAGACCAGGCCCATGAGTTTAAGGGGCAAGGCACGAATGTTAGCAACATCGTGCGCGAGATAGGCGCCATGCTTAACACCGAAAGAGGAGGAATGATTCTCTACGGCGTGGATGACGAGGGCACCATTGAAGGAGCTGGCGTTGCTCGTCAGAAGTTCGACCCGCCCTTGCAGAATTCGCTGAAAGACCTGATCGAACCCGCCGCAACGGTCGGGTTGCATTCAGTAAAAGTTCTGGGCAGCGACGTTCTTGTTATCATTGTGCCGCCGTGGAATAGGAGGGATGTGTACCACCACAACGGTCTCGTCCGATTGCGCAAAGGTACGACCGTCTGCAGCGCCAAGCCGGAGGAGTCCAAGCGTCTTCACAAGGGCGAGTGCGTAATCTAGCCCTACTACGCGGCCGTGACGCACGATTTCCCGGGCGCGCCCCGCGAGCCCGGCCCCGTCGCGCCCGGACCGTTCGCCACGGCGCCGATGGCGCCGACCCGCGCAGCCATCTGGCCTGTCCTCGGACGGTGAACCGTGCGGCAGCCAACGCTGCCGGTGACGGGAGAACGACATGGATGACCGGAAGGCCGCCAAGGCGCCGTCGGGCATGTGGGGGTTGTTGCTGGTGCTCGGCCCGTCGCTCGTCTGGTGCGGCGAGTACATCGGGTCCGGCGAGGTCATCATCGCCACACGGACCGGGGCCGTCCTGGGCCCGGCGGTCCTGTGGGCGATCGTCCTGGGGATCTTCCTGAAATACTGGATCGGCCTGTGCGGCGCCCGGTACACCGTCGCCACCGGCGAGGGCATGATCGACTGCTTCAGCCGCGCGCCCGGGCCCAGGAACTGGCTCGTGTGGGTTGTGTTCCTCGGCCAGATCGCGTCGGGCATCTGCGCGGTGGGCGCCCTGGCGGTGGCGGCGGCAACGTTCATGGGAAGCCTGTTTCCTCTCGGCGCGCACACACGACTCATTTGGGGCGCCGTCGTGACGGGCTTTGCCTTCGCGGTCGCCTGGACCGGACGGTTCAACCTCCTGAAGCACGTCATGGCGCTGTTCGTGGCGGTGATCGTCGTGGGCGTCCTGTACGTGGCGCTGCAAAGTCTGCCGAGCGTGCGAGAGATGCTCGTTGGGCTGTTCGGCTTCCAGGTGCCGGGGGTGCCGCCATGGGCACACGAGGCGGACCCGACCATCCGAACGGCATGGAGCGAGATCCTGCCGCTTGTCGGCTGGTCGGCGGGCGGCTTTGCCAGCCAGGTCTGGTACTCCTACTGGGTCCTTGGCGCCGGCTACGGCATGGCCCGGGAGCGCACCTGGGGACAGCGGGCCGACGAGGAGCGCCTCGGCCGCCTGTCGGCGGAGGAGGCCCGGGGCGTCCGGCCGTGGCTTCGCGTCGTGGCGTGGGACGCCACGGTGGCCCTTGTTATCGGGGTTGTCGTGACGTCGGCGTTTCTGCTGGCCGGTTCGGGTGTGCTGCGGCCGCGGCAGTTGGTGCCCAAGGGCGCCGACGTGGCGCTGGAACTGTCGCGGGTGTTCTCGGATCGATGGAGCGGCGTGGGCGGTGTGCTCTTTATCGCGGCGGGTGCGGCGGCCATGATCAGCACGCAACTCGGGCAACTGGCCGGCTGGCCGCGACTGCTCGCCGACTGCTGCCGCAACGTCTGCCAGCGCTTTGCCGCCATCAGGCCCAAGAGGCAGTTCCGCCTCTTCCTCTGCCTCTTCCTGCTGACGAACCTCGGCATCTGCGCCCTGTTCGGAACCAACCCGGTGGCCCTGGTGAAGGTCGGGGCGATCTGCGACGGCCTGCTCCTCGTGCCCCTTCAGGCACTGGCCGTTGTGTACGGGCTGTTCGTCGTGCAGCGGAAGTTGCTGTCGCCGGAGGCCTGGGCGCTGCTGCGGCCGCGATGGTACCATGCGGCCGGGCTGGTGGTGGCGTTCCTGGTGTTCGGGTACTTCTGCGTTTTCCAGGTTCCGCAGGTGCTCAGCCAGATGTTGGGCGGTTAGAGCAGTTGGCGGTTGAGTGTGCCAACGGGTCGCGCGGCGGGTCGCGCGGCGGGCAGGCCCGCCGGCGAACTTGGCTATTGGCCCATGTTGCGGAGGGCCTTCAGGCACTTCTCGACGGCCTCCAGGGCCGCCGCGCCCGACTCCTCGCATTCGACGATGTACCACTCGGTGCCGCCGACGCCCGCGCACAGGTCGAAGATCTCCTGCCACGGCAGGTCGTCTTCGCCGATGAGGGCGTGCGGGTTGGTGGCGCAGTAGGGCTTGAGGTGAACGGTGGTCGCGCGGCCGGGGTACTTTTTGAGCAACGTCGGCGCGTCGCCGCCGCCGTGAGCGGCGTTGCCCACGTCCAACTGCATGATGACCTCGGGGAGGGTGTTGCCGAAGAACATGGCCCACGGCAGCTGGCCGTCCATCTCGGTGAACTCGACGGTGTGGTTGTGGTAACCGACCTTCATGCCCTCCGGTGCGACCTGCTCGGCCAGGTCGTTGAACAGATCGGCCGTCTCGAGCCAGGCGCGGCGGCTGCTCCGCCACTCCTCAGTGAGACCCGGCACGATGAGGTACGGGTTGCCGAGGGTCTTGTTGAAGGCGATCGTCTCGGCCAGCGCATCGCCCAGGAGCGTGTCGATCCGCGTGTGCGTGCCGCAGCAAAGGAGGCCGCGCGCATCGAGCATCTGCCGCAGTTCCTCGGCGCCCCGGTCGTAGTACCCGGCGAACTCAACGCCCTCGTACCCCATCTCCGCGACGGCGTCGAGGACGGCCGCCAGGCCCTTCTCGCAGTCGGCGCGCACGGAGTACAGTTGGAGTCCAATTGGAATGGCCATCGTGCATATCCTTTCGCGGCTCAGGCGTTCACAGCACGTGCAGTACGCCACAGCCGGCGGGGGAATGCAAGCGATTTTCACGAAAGACAACGAGCCGTCACGTCCGACCTTGAGGTGTGTTCCAGAACTCCCATCCTTCCGCACGGAAGAACTCCGTTAGGGCAGTCGAACCTGCAAGGCACTCCACTTGGTAGTGCTGGCACACGTTGGGAATCTTTGGGGTGGGCGTATTGCTCAGTTTCTCGCAAGTGAGTACAACGCACTTGCGGACACCAAGAAGATCTGGAGGCTCGCGGTTCTTCGATATGGCAAGGGTTATGATAAACGGGTCGGCGTCCGGAGTCTCTTTGGCCGCATCCACGAGACGGGGGAACTGCCGGAGGACATCCCTGACGATGGCAAGTTGCTCGGCGCTCAGAGTAACGAACATCCTCTTGTTTTGCCTGAGCCACGGCTTAAGGTCGGTGTCGCCTTCTACCTCCTTCAAGACCTCTCTGGGCGCGATCAGCCTTCCCTCCTTCACCATGTTGCTCATCTCGTGCCAGAGTCCTGGGAAGGTCCCGACCGGATAGAGCTGCTTAAGGTCGATCAGTGCGCTCGAATCGATGCAGTATACTGTCGATTCGGTCATCGAGTGCTTCTTCCTGCGACCAGGGACTCCACTTTCTTGAGATGTCGTAGCCTCACGGAGAGGTAGTCGGAAACGTCCCTGTAGGTGATGATTCCGCGATCCCTGGCGTCCAGAACCAGGGCGCTGAATCTGTGTCCTCTCTCGCTGACGGAGCGCTGGGCAGGAGAGGGACCACCCCTGCCCCTTGGCGGCGGTCTCGTCGGCATTCGCTCCCAACGCGCCAACCTAGCCCTGTAGACTCTCAGTGAAACCAAACCCGTTACCTGCATGCGTCGCCAGATGACGTGTTTGCTCACACCGAACGTGGCCCCTATGTCTGACAGGTGTTCTTCACTGATGGTGGCAGTGTCGCGGCAGCCTCTAACCGCCTCATGTTTCGATAGAGCGTCCGCGGGCACCAACAGCGCTCCGGCAAAATGGTTGCAGAACGTCTCGGTTGGTGTGGTGTCTGCACCCAACGCCTCATGCCAGAGGCACAGCCCGCCGTTGTGGAGCAACACGTGCGCGTATTCATGGAATAGAGTGAAGATCTGTGGGTTGAGGCGATCCTGGCTGTTGACGACGATGGCCTGCGGCTCGTTGTCCGTCAGGGAGAAACCCCTGGTTTCCGCTAGAGGCATGCGGAAGCGGAACACAAGCAGGCCCAGGCCTTCGAGGGCAAGCCGCCATGTCCGAAAGGCTTCGCGCCGGTCTCTCCACCTGGACTGCTGCTGCAGGCTTATCCCAAGCCGCTTCCGTTCTCTCTCTGCCAGTCGATCGGGACTGGCGCGAAGATTCGCCCGCCCGATACGAGGCTCCTTTGCGAGGTCCATCTCCTCCAGCAAATCGCCAGCCAGTCTCTGCAGCCTCTGGGTCCTCCGTATCGCGAGGCGCGTTTTTCTCGACAAGGGCACACGCTGCTTTTCGGGAAGGACACGGAAGTCTGTCGGGACGGGCGGTTCCTGTGGGGGCTCTGGTAAGAAGAAGGCCGCCAGAGGGCGCTTGAAGAACGCGGCCAAGTCCTCCAGCGTGCGAAGAGTAGGGCGTTTCTCACCGGTTTCCCATCTCTTGACCGTTTCCACACTGGTGTTCAGCCTTTTCGCAACCTGGTCCAGGGCAACGCCGGCGCTCTCCCTGGCCCACCTCAAGACGGCAGGGCTTATCTCGACGACTGGACTCCTGGCGGGCATACGAACCCCTTCACAGTCCTGCTTTCTCTCTCACGCTATTGCCGTCTAAGTTACACGGGGGCCGCAGGTAGCGAACCGTGCCTAACGGCGTGCCCTTACCCATAAAGCAATACGGCAAATCCAGCAACCAAAATCAAGCGATTTCCCCCATCGCCGCACGGCGGCTTTTGTATGGCGAGGCGCGCGCCGCTCGTCTATCATGGCCGACGCTCATGGAAGGGAGCAAGGCCATGATCATCCCCGGTTTCGTCCCCTACGAGCGCCGCGAGTACTGCAAGGACATCCGGTGCCCGATCCAGCGGCAACTCGATAAGTGCGACGAGGGGTCCGAGGAGTACGAGCAGGTCCGCGGCATCTGCAAAACCAAGTGCCTCCACACAACCTACGAGTTTCACCACTGGCTCATCGAACACGGCTACGAGGTCGTCCGGCCGGAGTAGAGTTCAAAGTTCAAAGTTCAAGGTTCAAGGTTCAAAGGCGGGCTTCCACGCGCGCCGCTTACTTACGTGCGCGGCTAGTGCTACAACGCTAACTCGGGGTCGGCGTTGACCCCGCCTTGGCCGTGGGTATCATCGTGAGGCCATGACCGATATCCCGAAAACGCAACGCGCCGCCGTCTACTACCGAAACGCCGACGTGCGGATCGAGAAGCGGCCGGTCCCGGAGATCGGGCCGGGGGAAGTGCTCGTGAAGATCCGGGCCTCCGGCATCTGCGGCAGCGACGTGCTCGAATGGTACCGCATGAAGAAGGCGCCCATCGTCCTGGGGCACGAGGTGGCGGGCGAGATCGTGGCGGTGGGCGAGGGCGTGACCCGATACACCGTTGGACAGCGGATCGCCTTCAACCATCACGTGCCGTGCAACACGTGTCACTGGTGCCTGGCCGGCAAGCACACGGCGTGCGAGACGCTGCACACGACGCACTTCGACCCCGGCGGCTTCTGCGAGTACGTCCGGGTGCCGCCGCTCCAGGTGGACCGGGGCGTCTACCCGCTGCCGGACGGCGTGACGTTTGATGAGGGTTCGTTCGTCGAGCCGCTGGCGTGCGTCGTGCGCGGGCAGCGGTCGGCGAACCTGAGGCCCGGGCAGTCGGTGGCGGTCCTGGGGGCGGGCATCTCGGGGGTGCTGCACGTCGCGCTGGCCAAGGCTCTCGGCGCCGGGCGGATCGTCGCGACCGACATCACGCCGCACCGGATGGAGTTTGCGAAGCGGTTCGGCGCCGACGCCGTGTGCGACGCCCGCGAAGACGTGCCGGCGTTCGTCCGCGACGCCCTCGGGCGGCCGGCCGACCTGGTGATCGTCTGCGCGGGCGCGCCGGCGGCGTTCGAGCAGGCGCTGGCGTCGGTGGACCGCGGCGGGACGGTCCTGTGTTTCGCGACGACCGATCCGGGCGTGCTGCTGCCGGTTCCCCTGAACGACTTCTGGCGTAACGACATTACGCTCAAGCCGTCGTACGGCAACTCGCCGTACGATGCGTCGGTGGCGCTGGAACTGATTGCCGCACGCCGCGTGCCGGTGGCCGAGATGATCACCCACCGCCTGCCGCTGGAGGAAACGCCGCAAGGCTTCCGGCTGATGTCCACGCCCGGCGGCAAGCAACTCAAGGTCGTCATCCTGCCGCATGGGTAGGGTCGCACACGCGTCAAATCGGCGTCCCCTGCGTCACTCGGTGCGGCAGCACCCTCGGACGCGGCCGCTCACTCACGTTCGCGGCTAGTTGGCAGAACGTGTCGCGCCTACATAATCGAAGTCTGGAGCGGGTACGCCTCGGCGAGTTCCAGCGTCTCGGCCAGGGTGGTGCAGGCGGCGGTGCAGCCGGGGTGGGAGAGGCTCATGGCGGCGGCGCAGACGGCCAACCGGAGGCTTTGCCGGATGTCCCAGCCCTCGTGGACGCCGTAGAGGATCCCCGCGCAGAAGGCGTCGCCCGCGCCGGCGGCGCCGCGGATGTAACCTTCGGGAAGCGCGAGCGACGGCTGCCAGACCTCCCGGCCGCCCGCGGTCCGGGCGCAGGCGCCTTCCGGCATGTGGATGCAGACGAGCCGCTTGACGCCGAGCGCCAGGAGCGCCTCGGCCGAGGCCCGGATGGCCGCCGCGTCGGGCACCCCGCCGGGCTTGAGGTCATGGCCGGTCGTGCGTCCGGCCTCGAACTCGTTCAGGATGGCATAATCGACGTATCGGAGGGCGGGCCGGACGATCTTGCCGAAGCGGTCGCTGTCTTCGCTGACAACGTCGATCGAGGTCTCGATGCCGGCGTCCTGAAGTCGTGCCAGCAGCCGCGCGGCCGCCGTGCCGAACGCATCGTCCGGCTCGTCCATCTTATCGAGCAGCAGCAGGTAGCCCATGTGGAACAGGCGGGCGCGGACCGTCTCGACCGGCACGTTGTCGGGGCCAAAGCGCGCGTTGGCGCCGCGGTTGTGGAAAAACGTGCGGCGGCCGGTCTCTTTGACGACCATGACGTTGGTGTAAGAGGTGGGCGCGTCGTCGGTGGCCGCCAGCGCCGAGGCGTCGATGCCGTGCCGCGCCATGTCGGCGCGGATGAACTCGCCGTCGGCATCGTTTCCGGTCAGTCCAATGGCCTCCAGTGGAATGGCCTCGGCGCCGGGGGCCGGGCCGAACTTCGCCAGGTCCAGGAGGCAGTTGTAGGGCGCGCCGCCGGTGCCGCGGTCTTGCTCCAGGATGTTCGAGAGGGTCTCCTCCCTCGGCCATCGGTCGCAGATAAAAAGGTGATCGATGATCCAGTTTCCCGCGCCGGCGATACCCCGTCGTTCGGTGCCCATGGCTCCTCCCCGTACTTACGGTCGGCGAGCATGATAGCGGCCGGGCGGACAGGCTGCAAGCACAGGCGGGGGCAGCGCATGGAACAGGGGCGGCTCAACGGACCGCCCCTGGCGTTTCCTCGAATCGGCGTCGGGCGCTACCGTTTCCGGCGGCGCGCGACCAGACAGGCCAAGCCTGCGGCCACCAGCGCCATGGTGGCGGGTTCGGGCGCGTGGTTGTGGTACTCGCCGGTCATGAAGAAGCCGGCGGCGTAACTTTCGTCTCCCTGTGACTCGATGTATACGGTCACATCCTCGCCCTCGTCCGCGTCGATCCACCAGTTCAGCATGATGCCGGAGATAACCTGGGCGGCTTCGAGCGTCTGTTGTCGGTAGTTCTGGGGGTCATCGGGATCGTTCCCGAGAAGGCTAATACTGATCGCGGTGCCCGCAAAAGAGGCGTCATAGAGCAGGACGGAGAAGCGCATTCCCCAGGTTCCGCCGTCTTTATTGCCGAGTTTGAAGGTGGAGACCGTGTTGCCGAGGTGACCGGGCCCGCTGGTGCTGACGTCGTTGAACCTCAGCCAGGCGGGGTTCCCGCCGGGAGGGCCATAGTCGGGTGCGCCCGGCGGGCTATGGCCGCCGGGGGCATAGTGGTTGGGGTCGAGCGCAGGATCCCACGTCAGCCAGTAAATGGCTGGCGTCGTGCCGAAGTAGAAGGTGAAGTAATCGTCGAAATTCCCCACCGTCGGGTCAAAGGGGTGGGCGAGAACTTCCTTAATGGTGGCCCCCGGAGTTGCAGATGCCAGCAGCGCCACCACGGCCACCGCACACAGTCCAATCCCACACGAACGCTTCATCGTGATCCCTCCTCACGAAGCGACAGATACCCCTCCGAAAACACACACGGCCGCGGGGAACCCCCCACAACCCCTATCTCCGCAGGCACTTACGGCTGTACTGCACCTGTGGTTGGGAGCCGGCACCGGGTGGGCTACAGGCCCTTTGCCCGACACTCCCCCCTTCTACTTGCCCAGAGTATACCACATTTTTCGGCCAAAAGCAAAAACGCGGGCAAAAAAATCACAATTCCCGTGACCTGTCTCGCCGATGAGGTATCCAATATACAGACCCTACAAGGCTGATTGACACGGCCGGAGCCAAGCCTTATAATCGTTTTTGCTTGGCAGCGAGGCCCGTGCGACCGCCGCGGCTCACTACCGGCATGTACGGCAAGGGCTCAGATGGCTGAGACAGACGATTCATCCAGCGACCAGCCCGCCTGGAAGGGCGACCAGGCGCCGTGCGTCTACTGCGGCCAGGTGATCGAACGGTCCAGCGATCGCTGTCCGCACTGCCTCACGTCGTTTTCCTTTGCCGTCCGCCAAGCCTCCCGCGAGACCGTCGGCGACTGGTATTACCTCGACCCGCGGAACCCGAGCGGCCGCGGGGTGACGTTCGACACCCTCATCAAGATGATCGAGAAGGGCCGCCTCAAGGCCGATTCCATCGTTCGCGGCCCGCCCAGCCACCACGACTGGACGTATGCCGGCGAAACGCCACGCCTCGCCAAGTATCTGGGCATGTGCCCCCACTGCTTCGCCAAGGCCAAGCCCGAAGAGACCTTCTGCACCAGTTGCCAGTTGAACATGAACGCCAGGCCCGCGGACCCGCGCCCGGGCATCCCGCCGGAACTCGTGAAAGAGCCGTTCCATAAAGCCGCCTACGAGATGGAGGAGAAACTGGCCGGGGAGGCCGCAGAGACGGTCGAGGCACCCGCCGCAACACCCGCGCCCACGCCCCCACCGGGGCCCGCCCCGAGAGCGGCGGCGTGGCGGGAGCCCACACCCTCCGCGACGGTCGCCGCCGCCGCTGCCGCTGTCGCCGAACGCAAATCGCGAATCGTCGCGGCGGCAGGACGCCGGGGCCGACCCAAATTGTGGCTCGTCCTCATCCTGACGTGGGGTACCCTGCTGCCCATCCTGGTGCTCGGCTACTTCTTCATTCCCGGTGTGCAGAATTGGTTCCACACGACCCCTGCCCCGCCGGAAATCTTCAACCCGCCGCCGAAACCCGGCGACGCGTGGCTCCAGAACCAACTCGCCGAGGCCGACAAGGCCGAGCAGGCAAAGGATTACGCCCGCGCGATCCGCATTCTCAGCGCTATCATCGAGAAGACCGGCGATGAGTCTCTGCAGGTGCGCATCGAGGCCCTCCAACGCAAACCACAGGAAGAACGCAACGCCCGACGCGACAAACTCGGAGAGCGACTCGTCATGGCCAGGCAGTTTGCCGCCGACCACCAGTACGGCGACGCCTTGGCGATCTTCAGGAACATCGGCAGGCAGGACCGGTCCTTCCTGGCCTCCCCCGACATCGCCGTGGACGTGGACAAGATGGAGGAAGATGTCCGCGCCGCCCAGGCCCAGTACGCCAAACAGCAGAAACAGGAGCAGCAACTGACCGCCATGCTCACTCAGGCGGCCGACTTGCGCAACAGCAAAAAACTGGCAGAGGCCCTGTCCACTTACACGCAAATCGGGAACACCTTCCCGGAGGAACTTGTCAAGAAGCACATCGACCTGGCGGCGACCATCAAGGAACTGCAAACCCGGATGGCCGCCGTAACACCCCCGAAGCCGCCGAAGCCTCCGAAGCCCCCGAAGCCGCCCGATGAGGCCGCCAAGGCCGTGGCCGACCTGCTGGCAGCGGCCGCCGACCTCGAAAAGCAGGAGAAGTTCGCCGAGGCGCTCGAAAAACTCGAAGAAATCAAAACGACCTTCGAGCAGAAGTTCTGGCCCGACGCCCTCGAAGACCGCATCCGACAGGTCAAGGCCAAGAAAGAGGCCCTTCAATTCTTCGGCATCGACGCCCCGAAGTAGTCGAGCCGGCATCCGAACAAACCAACAGGCCCGCGCCACGGATGGCCCGGGCCTGTTTGCTGTCGTAAACGTCCGGAGGCTACTTCTCGCCAACGGACCGTTGACCTTCTTCCGCCTCCGCCGCCACCGGCTTGCCGGCAGCCTGGGCAACCTGCCGTACATGGACGACCAGCAGAACCTGGTTCTTCGGCAGCACGAGAAGGTGCTTGAGCGTCAGGCCGCCCGCGGGGATGCCGAACGCGACCGCCGGCTTCGCCGGTTTGTGCTGCCAGGCGCCGGCCTTCTCGGGTTTGTCGGCTTCTGGGCGTTCTGCAAAACCCCGCAGTTTCGCTTCGCCTTCCGCCTTTGCCTTCTCTTTCAGGACGGCGTCCTTGTGCTGCCCGGCGCGGCGCTCATCCGCTCTCCGCAGCGCGACGGCCGTGTCGGCGGGCGCCTCTTCCTGCTCGAACCTCCAGCCTACGGCCGGTTTGGCCTTCATCGCCGGCGCGGCTGGCGCCGCCGGCTTGGCCGTAGCGGAGATGCTCGGCTTGGCCGCCGGCGCGGGCGGTTCGACCGGAGTTAAGACACTCGGCTTGGCCTCCGGCGCGGACGGTTCGCCCGGAGTGGGGGCATTCGGCTTGACCGGGGTCAAGACAGCGAGACCGGCAGCACGCCCGGCGGCCGCCTTCTTCCGGCCGGTCGGCAGGCGCTCGTGCAGCGCGATAGGGGGCGTCTCGGGGATTGCGACTTCCGGAGCACCGGCCGGCTTGGGACGCCTGGCCTTTTGGTCGTCGTCCGTGCGGGTGATGGGCGCTTTCGCAGCCAGTGTCCCGCCCACCGGCGGTCGCCTGGCCCCCCTGCCGGCGGCGGCGGTACTGCTCCGGGAGGCGTCGCCTCGCTGCCGGGCCATCGGTTCGGCCTCCCTGTCGCCGAGAAGCCGGGCGGTCTCCGCCTCTGCCGCCTTCTCGGCCGGGACGCCCCGAACGTCCTGTGTCTTTAGGCTTCGTTTAAAGTCGGGCTCCGCCCGGCGAGCCCCGGCCCTGGTTTCGCCGAGGCCCTCGGCCTCCGTCGCTGCGGTCTCGCCTGCAGCCTTACCCCACGCCCGGGAGCGCGCGCGGGCCGCCGCCAGACCCGATACATCGGCTTTCGCGATGGCCTGCGCCCGGAGTTGCTGCTGCAGCCGCTCGATGGCATGGAACTGCTCGCTGGAGTCCGACCCCACGGTCATCACGCGGGCCTGGGCCAACTGGCCGCCGAAACGCGACAGATTATCGCGGTCCGTCAGGATGACCCACGTGTCTTCGCCGTTGCGGCCGGCCCGGAAGTACCACCCCGCCGCCGCGCGCCGTGGGGCGCTTTTGCGGGCGAGGACGGCGGTTCCGGCCACACCCAAGGCCTTCGCCTCGTCGCCGTCGGCTTCGGTCACGGTGCGGCCGTCGCGCAGGTACGCCGATGCTTCCTCTTGAGGGAGCGCCTCCCACCCATTGGCGCCGAACAGCCCCACCAGTTCCTTGTTGGCCTCATCGCGCGATGCGGCACGGACGACCAACTGGTTCTCGGCCAGGCCGAGGTTGCCGCGGGTGGCGACGGCTTTCAGTTCGCCGACGGGGGCCTGTCCTTCCGCAACGTAGTTCATCACCTGCTGGACCATGGCGGGCCCGCTCAATCCGGCCGCAACCGCGCCATGCTCTGCAAGTTTTTCGTCGGTCCGGGCCACCGCCCCCGTGACTACCGCGCCCGAATCGGGCGGGGCGAGTTTCTTCAACCTGGACTTTGCCGTCGCGACGGTGCCGAAGTAGTGCACCACCGAGCCGTTCGACCTGTAGCCGTAGCCGCAATCGTCCGGCGTAAAGCGGCCGCTTTTGCCAGGGCCGGTCCAAAACAGCGTGAAATCCTTGTCCCGGACCGTCCCGCGGGGCGGCGCCGGACGCTGCGTGGGCGGCGCCGAGCGCACCACCGCCTCGTTGCCGAAGATGGCCTGCCTCCCGGCGGCGTCTTCGAGATTCGCCAAGCCTGCCGTCGGGGCGCGGGCAAGGGCCGTCCCTAACCTGGTGGCGCCGTTTTCATCTTCACGAGCCGCTAACAGATCTGCCGCCAGGCCGTCCGCTCGGGCGCCCGCGAGGGTGCCGCGGCCGTTTTTGTCGGCCCACTCATATTTCTCGCCGGCGCCCATGTAGCCATAGCCCCGTCGCTCGCGTGCGAGTTCGGTCGCGCCGGCCGGTACCGCCAGATCGCCGTTCTTGATCGCGGCGGCGGGGGGTTCATCAAGGCTGCGGCCGCCGAGTTCGACCGACGGCGCCGGCGAGCCGAGGCGGCCGCCAAGGTAGGCGAACAAGCCGATGCCGGCGGCCAGGAGCAGCGTGGCGGCGACGGCCAAGGCGCGCGGCCACGGCCGCGCACGACGGATGGCCAGCGTACGCTCGTGCGGTTGGCCCACCGCCGTCTCGGGAGAACCAAGGATGCTGCGGCGCTGCATCTCGCGCATCACGTCCCCCGCCAACCCCTCCGGGGCCGCACGGACCGGCAGACGCGCCAGCAGGTCGGCCGTGGCGCGGAGGTCCTCAACGAGCCTGCGGCAGTCGGGACACGTCTCGAGATGCGCCCGGACGGCGGCCGACAGATCGGCCGTCAGTTCCTTGTCCAGGTACGCCGACAGATGCTCACGTACTTGCTCGCACAACATGGCTGGTTACTCCATCCCCCAAGGGGGCAGCCCAATCGGTTGTCAGCATTCCAGCAGCGGCTCGAGTTTGTCCCTGAGCATCATCCGTGCTCGATGCAGCCGCGACTTCACGGTTCCCGGCGGCACCTCCAGGATCTCGGCTATCTGGCGGTAATCGCAGTGCTGGATGTCCCGCAAGACGACAACCGTCCGATGTTCGTCGTCGAGGCCGTTGATCGCCTCCTGAACCAG
>CAZIJC010000032.1:0-34908 GCA_964539385.1 uncultured Anaerolineales bacterium
ATGCGGTTCTACGAGTACATGCAGGCACCGGGCATGGACATCCTGACCGAGTACAACCGCGAGTACGATACGTCCAAACAGGTCAGTTCGGCCGCCCGGCAATTCGGCCGCAAGTGGCGCCTGACCGAGACCTACGGCTGCACGGGCTGGGATTTCCCGTTTGCCGGGCACAAGGCGGTCGGCGACTGGCAGGTCGCGCTCGGCATCAATCTCCGGTGCCAGCACCTTGCCTGGTACACGATGGAGGGCCAGGCCAAACGCGACTTCCCGGCCGGCATCTTGTACCAGTCGCCGTGGTGGGAGGTCTATGAGAAGGTCGAGAACTACTTCGCCCGGGTTCACGCCGCCATGACACGCGGCCACGAGGTCCGCGACCTGCTCGTCGTTCATCCCGTCGAGAGCATGTGGGCCTTGTGCCGCGCCGGTTGGCAGAGCGACCCTGCCGTAGCGGACTACAACCAGACGCTGATAAACCTGCGCGACACGCTCCTCGGGGCGAACATCGACTTCGATTACGGTGACGAGGATATTCTCGCCCGCCACGGCAAGGTCACGCAGCGGCGCACCACCCCGGTGCTGAAGGTCGCCAAGGCTGCGTACAAGGTCGTGGTGGTTCCGCCGATGCTCACCGTTCGCGGCACGACGCTCGCGCTGCTCAAGGAATTTCAGAAGGCCGGCGGCACGGTTGTCTTTGCCGGCAACCCCGCGGCCCACGTGGATGGGAAGGTTTCGCCGGAAGCCGGCGAATTTGCAGCGACGTGCATCAGGACGCCCGCCCGGGGACCGCGCCTCGCGAAGGGCGTTGAGCCGACGTGCCGGCGGCTGTCGATCGCCGATGCGACGGGCAGCGAACTTCGGCCCACGCTCCACCTGCTCCGCGAGGATCGCGACGCGTTCACCCTGTTCGTGTGCAACACGGGGCACGACTACACGCGCGGCCTCAAGGGCGTGGTGGACCGGCCGGTCCGGGCCCGCACGGTCGATCTGCCCGATGTTCGTGTCAGGGGACTTGCCGAGTGCAGGGGTCAGCCCCTGGAACTGGACCCCGAAACGGGGCAGGTCATGGTAGCCGACGCCCGGCGGTGCAGCACGGGCTGGGAGATTCGCACCTCACTTCCACCGCTTGGCAGCCGCACTTTTATGTTTCCGAAGTTCAAGTCGCGCAACGTCCCCCCGCAGCGTAAGAGGCTGAAGACCGTTCGCAGGCAGACGCTGCGCGGCGCGCGGTGGAACATCGTCCTGTCGGAGGAGAACAACCTGGTCCTCGACCGGCCCCGCTTTCGGATTGGCGCCGGCCGCTGGCGTGTGGCAGGGGATGTTCTGGAGGTGGATCACGCCGTCCGCGACGCCCTCGGCATCCCGCGACGAGGCGGCCGGATGGTCCAGCCGTGGATGCGGCCGCCGGCCGATGCGAGAAAGCACGTGCGGGTGACGCTCAAATACGAGTTTGACATCCGGGCGATGCCGAGCGGCGCCCTCTTTCTGGCCGTCGAGCAGCCGCGACGATACCAGGTGACCGTCAACGGGCTGCCCGCGAGCACCGACGCCGACGCAGGCTGGTGGGTGGACCGGTCGTTGAGGAAACTGCCGGTCGATGCGGCCGTGCTCCGCCTCGGCGCCAACCACATCACCCTCGCGTGCGACTATGATGCAGACCACCCGGGATTGGAGATCATCTACCTGTTGGGTGCGTTCGGAACAAAGGTCAGGGGTATGCGTGTGGCCGTCACACGGCCGCCCACAGCGCTCAAGATCGGCAACTGGGTGGGCCAGGGCCTGGCATTCTACAGCGGGTCGGTTACCTACAGGCGGGCGATTCGGCCGCGGATTGGCAAAGGTCGGCATCTGTTTGTCTCGGTGCCGAAGTACGCCGGCGCCGGCGTGCGGGTGTTGGTGGACGGCCGGCCTGCCGGCGTCATCGCCTGGCAGCCTAACGAGATTGACATCACGGATTTGGCGGCCGGCGGCAGGGCGGAACTGGGCATCCAGGTGCTCGGCCATCGCCGCAACTCGCACGGGCCGCTGCATCAGAAGGCCAGGCACCCCCGCTGGACGGGCCCGGACCGTTACGGTGTGGAACAGGAGGGATACAACCTGGTGCCGTGCGGCCTGATGGCGCCGCCGCAACTCATCGTGCGCACCTGAAGCACATGGCAACAGGAAAGCGGACAGGTGCTCACACGCGGGTCGGCTGGGGCTCTTCGCTGTTCTGCCTGATCAGAAAGACCGGCACGGCCGCTGCCACAATGTCCGGATCGAAGATCGATCCGCTTCCACGGACCAGGATGTCGATGGCGAGGCTGGTATCCCGCGCTGCCCGGTACGGCCGGCGGCTGGTTAGAGCGTCGTACGTGTCGCAGACCGCGATGATCCGCGATCCGAGCGGAATCTCGTAGCCGGTCAGGCCTTGCGGGTATCCGGAACCGTCGAACGCCTCGCTGTGCGAGCCGGCAATGGAGGCCACCTCTTCAAGGCCGCTTATCAACGCGAGGAACTCTTGGGTGCGGCCGGTCAGTCGGCGGACCTCCGTCAACTCCTCGGCAGTCAACTGACGCGGCTCGTCGATCAGCGATTTTGGGGCGGTGATCGTGCCGAGGTCATGGAGCAGGGCGGCCCACTTCACGTTCACCGTGTCCTGCGGCGACATGCCCAGGGCCATCGCCACTACGACGGTCAGGTTTGCGACGCGGCGACTGTGGCCGATCTTGTCCGCCGGATGGGCGTCGGTGACATGCGCGAACAGTTCAAGGAGCCCTGTGATTTCGGCCTCGGTCGTGGCGAAATCATCGGCTGCAAGACGCCGAATCCTGCTTTGAACGAGGGATTCCACGTCCTCGTCGGTCAGCAGTTGGGCGTAGAAGCCCGATTTGCCGAGAACGTCGATGCCGACATCAGCCACCGACGGCGAGACTTGCCCTGCCGTCCGGTTTCGCACGGCGTCCAGGAAAGGCAGGAGTTCCGGCGACCCCTGTTCTCTGAGAATGAAGTCGCACGTGTCGGCGAACCGCAGGACCTGCGCTGCCGGGCCGATTTCGCTCCCCACCTTGCCGCGCGGGTAGCCGTGCCCGTTGGTCCACTCGTGGTGGTCGAGGATAATCTCGGCCACGGTGTATAGCCCCGGCACGGTGGCCACCAGTTGGGCGCCTGTCAAGGGGTGTGACCGAATCAGCGGCCGATTGGCTTGCTCTGCCAGGTTTGCAGGATGGGAGTAATCGAGTTGCTTATCCAGGAGGCCGATGTCATGGATCAGGGCCGCGTAGAAGGTGTCGCGGGGGTCTGCCCCGGGAACTCGTGAGGCCGTCCGCGATGCCAGAGCCGCCACGCGACCATGGTGCGGAACCTCCGGACTCGGCCTGTAGTCAAGAACACGAGACAGGGCTGCGAGCACTTCCCCCTGATTCAGATGGACTTCCGTACCAGCGGACCCCGGCGGTGAGGCCGGAAAGGTATCCATTGTCTTCCCCGAACCGTCGCGCCCCGTAGGGGAAGGGCCGTCCCAGTGCGTGCGGTGCATGCGGCGCTGTTGACGTTATCGGCCGGACCGGGCGGCGATCTGAGGGATTCCGCCTGGGCGCGAGGCTTCTTTTGCGTTTGACTGGCCTCCAACCCGCCGTTACGATACGCCGCGATTCAGGGCGGTTTCCGATGTGTCCCGATGACGCCGGCGCGCGAAGGAGAGAGGGTTGAGGACTTACGACGTAGCCGTTCTTGGCGGGGGACCCGGCGGATATGTGGCCGCACTGCGGGCTGCCGCACGCGGCGCAAAGGTGTGCTGCATCGAAGCCGGCCAACTGGGCGGCGTGTGTCTCAATGTCGGGTGTATCCCCACCAAAGCGATGCTCCACGCCAGCGAGATCTTCCGTCAGACGGGCCGGGCACGCGAGTACGGCCTCCGTGCCGGACAGTCCGGGGTAGACGGCGCCGCCTTCATGAAACGCGCATCAGACGTGGCGGCAGACCTGCGAAAGGGCGTCGAAGGCCTCCTGAAAGCACGCAAGGTGGACGTCATCCGGGGCCGCGGTGTCCTGACGGCGCGAGACACGATCCGCGTCGATGCCGATGGCAAGAAGCAGAGCGTGAAGGCGAAATCGATCATCATCGCGACGGGGGCGCGGCCGGCGCGCCCGGACTTCCTGCCGTGGAACTCCGACCACCTCTGGACCTCCGATGAGGCCACCACCGCGAAGCAACTGCCGCAGAGCGTCGTCGTGATGGGCGGCGGCGTCATTGGATGCGAGTTCGCCACGGTCTATGCCGAACTCGGTATTCCGACCACCCTGGTCGAGATGCTCGACAGACTGGTTGCCAACCTCGATGACGATGCCGGCAAAGCCGTCGCCAGGAGCCTCAAGAAGCGGCGCGTGAAGGTTCATACCGGCGCCCGCGTCGTAGGCATGAAGGCGACGAAGAAAAGCGTGACCGCCGAGTTGGACGACGGCAAGACCGTAAAGGCCGCCGTCGCCCTGGTTGTTGTCGGACGCGTGCCGAACGTCGAGAACATCGGATTGGAGACGGTCGGTGTTGAACTCGACGCGCGTATCATCAAGGTCGATGAGCGCTGCCGGACCAACGTCCCGGGGCTCTACGCCGTTGGTGACTGCGCCGCAACGCTCCAGTATGCGCACCTTGCCAGCCGCATGGGTGTTGTGGCGGCCGAGACCGCCACGGGGCACGACGCGCGCGACCCGCGCGACGTCGTTCCGGCCGTCGTCTACACGCATCCGGAAGTTGCCAGCGTCGGGCTGACGGAAGGCCAGGCACGCGAAACCGGAAAGGACATCCGCGTGGCCCGTTTCTCGTACCAGGCCAGCGGCATGGCCCGGGCTTGCGGCGATCCGGAAGGCCAGGTCAAACTCATCGCCGAGACGGACTGCGGTGAGATCCTCGGGGGCCTGGTCATCGGCCGGCACGCCGCCGACGTAATCCAGGAGATCGCCCTGGCCATGCGGAACGAGTTGACGGTCGAGGAGTTGGCGGCCACGATCCATCCGCATCCCACGTTTGCCGAGGCCGTTTGCGAGGCGGCACAGGCCTGGCTTGGGCTGCCCGTCCACACCACCGGCTAAGCCATGGCCGAACTTGTTACCCTCGATCTGGGTCGCGCCGCGTACGAGCCGACGCTGCGCTTGCAGGAGCGTCTCCGCGAAGAGGTCAAGGCTGCGCCCCAGGAGCGGGCGTACCTGGTCCTTGTCGAGCACGATCCGCCCGTCATCACGCTGGGCCGCGGCGCCGATGCCACGCACGTGACGGCCTCGCGAGAGCGCCTGGCGAGCGAGGGCGTTGAGGTTCGCGAGTCGGGCCGCGGCGGGGACGTCACCTATCACGGGCCAGGGCAACTCGTCGGCTATCCCATTATTCGGCTCGACCTGCACGGCCGCGACGTGCATCGCTACCTCCGGGATCTGGAAGAGGTGTTGATTCGCGTACTGGCCCGTTTTGGCATCGACGGCACGCGGGCCGAAGGGATGACCGGCGTATGGGTCGGTGCAGAAAAGGTGGCGGCCATCGGGGTGGCCATCAGGCGCTGGGTTACGTGGCACGGTGTGGCGGTGAACGTGAACACGCCCCTTGACCGCTTCGACCTGATTGTCCCGTGCGGGATCCGTGGCAGGCGGGTAACCAGCCTGGGCCGGCTGCTCGGGCGGCCGATCACCGTTGCCGAAGTCAAGCCGCATCTTGTAGAATGCATGGTCGAGGTCTTTGGCTTCGACGGCGCTCGCCCCGGCGCCGTGCCGCCGACGGCTGGCTGATTGCCTCGATCCGCGTATAGGGAACCCATGCCGAACGGTGCTGAAACCAGAAGCGCGAAGCCGGCACAACGCTTCCCGCCATGGCTCCGCAAACGCGTCCCCTCCGGCGAGGCGGCCGCACGCGTCAGCAGCCTCCTGGCGGAACTCGGCCTGGAGACCGTCTGCACGAGGGCCCACTGCCCGAACCTTCCCGAGTGTTTCGCTCGCGGCACGGCCACGTTTCTGATTCTCGGCAACTCGTGCACGCGTTCGTGCCGGTTCTGCGCCATCCCGACCAGTCCGCCGGGGCCGCTGCGGGATGAGGAAACCGAAGCGGTTGCCGAAGCCTGCGACAAACTGGGCCTGCGGCATGTGGTCATCACCAGCGTCACGCGGGACGACCTGCCGGATGGGGGTGCGGCCCATTTCGCAAAGACCATCCATGCCGTCCGCCTCCGGATGCCAAAGACGGTGATTGAGGTCTTGACGCCCGATTTCCGGGGCAGGGCGGCGTCGATCGATATCGTCCTTGACGCGGGGCCCGACATCTTCAACCATAACGTCGAGACCGTTGCGCGGTTGTACCCGCAGGTGCGGCCGGAAGCCGACTACCGCAGGAGCCTTGACGTGCTTGCACACGCCAAGCGGCGAGCCGAGCGCGATGCGGCGTCGCTCCACACCAAGAGTGGGCTGATGGTAGGTCTCGGCGAGGCGGCCGACGAGGTCCGCGCCGTGCTGCGCGACCTTCGCGGCGCAGGGTGCGACATCGTGACGATCGGCCAGTACCTGGCTCCGTCGTCGGCGCACGTGCCGGTTGCGCGATTTGTCGAGCCGGCTGAGTTTGAAGCGTGGGAGGCCGAGGCCCGGGCGCTCGGCTTTGCGGCTGTTGCAGCGGGACCGTTCGTGCGCAGTAGTTATCACGCTGACAGCCTTTTCGATAGCCGCCGCCAATGAGTGCGGCGCAGCAGCACGAGCGGGGTCGAGTTGCACGCGAGTTAGCCGCCGGGCTTGCCCGGCGTGGTGCAACGGCGCCGACGGGTTTCGCTCAACCAAGGGTTAGCCGCCGGGCTTGCCCGGCGCGGTCTTTTGAAAGGGCAGTTATGGCCGTTATCGACGTGACGTTGCCGGAGTTGGGCGAGGAAGCGCCAGGCGAAGCACGCGTGGCCTTCTGGTACGTTGATGTCGGCGAAGAATTGAACGAAGGCGACGATCTCGTCCAGATGCTGACCGACAAGGCCACCTTTGACGTTCCCAGCCCCGCCGCAGGGAAGATTGTCGAACTGGTGGCCGATGAGGACCAGGCGGTGAAGGTCGGCGAGGTCCTGTGCCGGCTCCAGGTCGAGGGCTGACATGACCGAAACACGAGGCGGCTGTTTTCTCGTGCTCGACGGGCCGGAGGGCGCCGGCAAGACCACCCAGGTCCAGCGCCTCGTCCAGCGCCTGCGCGACGCGGGACGCAAAGCGACGTCCGTCCGCGACCCCGGCTCCACGCCCGTCTCAGAACGCATCCGTGAGGTCCTGCTCGACCGGCGCCTGCCGGAGATGGACGCACGGACCGAGGTGTTCCTCTACATGGCCAGCCGGGCGGAGATGGTGGTGCGGATCGTCCGGCCTGCCCTCGACGTGGGCCTTATCGTTGTCTGCGACCGCTTCGTCTCCTCGACTGTCGCCTACCAGGGCTATGCGGGCGGCAGCGACCCGGAACTCATCTGGGACCTTGGCCGTACGGCATGCGGAGGGATCGAGCCGGACCTGACGGTCATTCTCGACCTTCCCGTCGAGGAGGGTCTTGCGCGGGCGAGGCGTCTTGCCGAGCCTGACCGTATCGAGGCAAAAGACCAGACTTTTCACGAGAAGGTTCGGCAGGGGTTCCTGTCGATGGCCGAGGCGCGGCCGCAGGTCTTTGCGGTGGTTGATGCGTCGCAGCCGCCCGACGCCGTGGCGGAGGCCATCTGGGAGGCCGCGAACCGTGTCCTTTAATCGAATCCAATACCAGTCGTCCGCCGTTCGGATGCTTCGGGCCGCCGTGGCCGGCGACCGCGTGCCCCACGCCTACCTGTTCGTTGGACCCCGCGGAGTGGGGAAGGGGCTGGCGGCGAGGGAACTGGCGAAACTGCTGTTCTGCGAGTCGCACGTCGGCACCGACGCCCAGGACCTGGACCCGTGCGATGTGTGCAACCGCTGCCGTCGTGTGGACCGCGATGTTCACCCCGACTTGCACTGGTTCCGCAAGGAGGCCGACCGCAATGACTTCCGGCTGCACCTGGTGGCGCGGCGTGCCGACAGCCCGGACACCGTGGTGATCGAGTCGGTGGTGCTGACGCCGATGGAAGCGCCGGTCACGGTAACCGTCCTGGACGATGCGGAACTGTTGAACGCGGCGGCTGCCAATGCGCTGCTGAAAACGCTTGAGGAACCTTCGCCGCACGCCGTCCTTATCCTGCTCTGCGCCGACGCCTCTCGCCTTCCGGGCACGATCCTGTCGCGGTGTCAGTGGGTGCGGTTCCGTCCGCTGCCGGCGGAATTCGTCGCCGAGAAGGTCCGCGAAGTGTTGGCCGCACGGACCCGCCAGGAGGCGGACAAGGGCAACCAGGCGGAGCCATCCGAGCCGGTCTCGGCCGAGGAAATCGCCTTTGTCTGCCGCTTTGCGGGGGGTAGCATCGAACGGGCCTCAAGCCTGGCCGGCAGTGGCCTCTGGGACCTGAAGCAGCAACTCGTCGCAGGGTTGCCCGAGATGAACGCGGCGGCCGCCCTGACCATGGCGGAAGCGATCAAAGAGTGGGGCCACACCGTGGCCCGGCGCGAGCACGTCAAGCGGGACACGCCCGAGGCGAACGCCGTCCGGCGCCGGTCGGCCCGGCTGGGGCTGGCGGCGGTGGCGTCGGCGTTTGGAGATGCGGCCCTTCTGGCCGCGCGTGGCGACGCCGGGGGCCGACTCGTCAACGCCGACCAGCGCCGCGAGATCGAGGCCCTCGCCGCCTGGCCGGCCGAAACCTGTGCCCGCGCGGTCGGCCTCCTGGCCGACGGCCAGGCCCACATCGGCCGCTACGTTCATACCGAGTTGGCTGCCGAGAACGCCCTCATTCAAGTCAGCCGCCTGCGACCGTCGATGTAAAGGCACGGGCGCAAGGCGGCGAGCACTTGCCGCATTCAGCCGTGGTCCGTTACACGCGTGCGGCCGCCGGCGTGGCGGCGATGACACAGCCTTTTGGCTTGAAAATGGGGCTCCGGGCGCCTATATTGGTCGTCTTCTGGCGGCCGGTTTTGTGGTGCAGGGAAAGGCAGAACAGATGACACTCGCGTTCTTCAGACGCCACCGGAAGTGGTTCATGGTTCTGATGTTCGCCGCCGTGATCTCGATGGTCTTCTTCTTGTCCTGGCAGGCCATGTGGCAAAAACTGAGCGTCTACCTCAGCTCGGCAGGCCCGCGCAGCATCGTCGGCTCCATCGACGGCCGGACCGTTCGCGCGAGGGAGTTGGGCGAGTTCTACTCCGGGCTGAAGATGGCTGGCCAGGCCAGCCAATGGTGGGCCGTGGCCCTTAACTCACGCGAGGCCTCGCCCGAGGACCGCCGCCGCCTCTATGCCTACACGATGGGCATGACGGCGTGGCCGATCCTCTCTCAGATGATGAAGTCAGACAGGGCCGACCGCGACACCATTCTGGCGTGGCTGGCCCTGTACGAAGAGGCCCGCCGCCTCGGATTCGGCACGTCCGCAGCACAAGTCAATGCCCGGATCGAGAGCCTTAGACCCCTCGGCCTGACGGGCGTGCACCTGGCCCGCGTGGTGGACGACGTGGCCGGCGGACGGCAGGGCCTCTTGTTCGAGGGCCTTCGCAAGGACATGACCGTGGTGGCCTACATCAATTGGCTGGCCGAGACGCTCGGCGCGGCCGTCGAGCCTGAGATGCGCCGGGAGTTCACCAAGATGGACAAACGCATCAAGGTTCGATTGGTCGCGATGAACGCCGAGGATGCCGTTGACCAGGTCAAGGACGTGGCCGACGAGACGCTCCGGAAGCAGTTCGGTAAGTACAGGAAGTTCCTCGCCGGCAAGAGCCCCGAGGGCTACGGCTACCGCATCCCCGACAGGGTTGCGATTGAGTACCTTGTGGCTGACGCGGCTGGCTTCGAGAAAGAGGCCGCGCCGGAGGTCACCGCCGAGGCCGTCCGCGCGTATTACGATGCGAACAAGGACACCGAGTTTCTCGTCAAGCAAGAGAAGGACGAGAAACCGGACGCCGACAAGAAAGACGACGCGAAGGCCGCCGACGGTAACGACCAAACCGCTTCGGCCGACGAGGAAAACCAGAAACCGCCTGAGAAGCAGGTCCGTCCGTTTGACGAGGTCCGCGACCAGATCCGCAAGACGTTGCTCCGTCGCCACGCCGAACGCCTCGCCCGCCGGCGCCTGCATGAAGACGTGGCTGAGATCCGCACCATGAGGGAAAAGCCGAAACTTGGTATATGGGCCGACGGCACGGCCGTACGCCACGTCCGGGTGGAGAACCTTCACACGGCTGAGGCACTGGCCGAACTCCAGGGCATCGGCCAGGCAACCTGCGGAAACGATGCCTTTCCCGCCTACGCCGTGGCCGTCGTCGAACTTGTCGGCCAGGACAAAGCCAGGATCGCCGTGGGCGAGATCAGCGACGTCTTCACCGGCGCCGACGGCCGGGCCTACGCCTTCCGCGTGACGGACGTTGAGGCCAACCACGAGCCGGCCGACCTTAACGAGGTCCGCGACAAGGTTCTGGCCGATGTCCGCCGGACGAAGGCGTTTGAAATGATCCGTGAGCGCGGCAAGAAACTCATCGAGGCTGCTTCGGCCAAGAAGAGCCTTGAGGACGCTGCCAAAGACGCCAGCCTCGAGGCCGTCGTGAGCGACTGGTTTCCGCGCGAGCGCGCTATACCCTACGGCGGGCGGTGGATAACCTTGCCGTCGGCGCTGCCGAAGGTCGGTTCCAACCGCCTCGTGGTCGAGGAGTGTTTCCGGATGGCCGAAGACGGGCGGCAGCGGACCCTTGTGACGCTGGCCGGGCGGCAGATGGTCGTTGCGGCCGAACTCATCGAGCGCAAGCCGCCGCGCGAGGCCGCCTTCGACGCGATGCGGCCGCTCATCGCCCAGCGCGTCGCAAGCCGCTTGACCGAGAGCGCTTTGCGCGACGTGCTTGCCAGCGGCGCGATTCAGCGCCGGATGACGGTCGTGCCTGAGGTGGTCGATGATTCCCCCCGGCCGAGCGAAACCGGCGACGAAACCGGGCCGTAGGCACACTTTCCGACGGTCCGACACGGCTCCACGCCGTCCAGAAGATTGAGCGGCCCCGGCTGTTGACAACGACGTTCTTGGCGGCTATAGTTCCGCGTGCATGCCTGGGTGGGTAGGTAGCTCAGGCGGTAGAGCAACGGACTGAAAATCCGTGTGTCGTGGGTTCAACTCCCACCCTGCCCACCATCCAAAAACGCTTCTCACACCCCATGACGGCCGAAGTTCGGCCGACTTCACAAATCACGGCGGCGCGTGTTTCGGACGTCTTGCCGTCGATCTTGCCGTTTTGTCCCGAAAACCTGCCGACTTGGGTACCCGACGCCCACGTCGCCGCCCGCCGAATCGGGTGCACGGCCCCCACGTCGCCTGCCGACCTGGGGGCCGTCGTGCTGGTCTCGCCGAGGGCTTCACGCCCAGGTCACCATAGGTCGAATCCGGTCTCGCCGAGGGCTTCACGCCCACGCATTCTACCCGGCTGCCGGCGCGGTGCAAGGTGGTCCACGACTTGCCGAGAAATGGAACGCGGGCCGTGCGGCCGGGGGTGTCCCGGACACGCACGGCCTCGCTTGCCGAGAGGAGAAGTGCCATGACCGGACAGGAAGCGTTTGACGAGATCGAGGCAGTACGGGCGCCGATCCAGAAGGCCGTCGCGGTGCTTCGCGTGGTGGACGTGCTATCCGCGGAGTTGCCCGGGATGCTACACTTAGCCGAGAGCGAGCCGTTCGAACTGTGCGTCATCTGCAAGCGGCTGGGGGTCCTCGACGGACTGGTGAGTCTGTTCGCCCCGGCGGGTTCGACGTGCGATGTGGCGGCCACCAGGGAGCGGATCGCCGAACTCAGGCAGGCCCTCACCAGGGCTTACGAGGCGAGCCAGGCCGACGGGGCGCCCAAGATGGACCTGGCGACCGCCCTGGAACACGTTCAGAAACCGACAGCCGAGGTGGGCGCCGAGCTCGTTGGAGCGGGGGTGTGATGGGACCTGGTGACCGCCCTGGATCGACGCGGCGGCGTGACGAAACCGGACGTCCGGCTCGGTCTGAGTGGAGGGGACAGTCATGGGGGACGAGGGCGAGATGAAGTTCGGCGAAAAAGTGCGTGCACTCCGCCGGCGCAACCAGGTCAGCCTTCGCAAGTTTGCGGCGCAGGTTGGTATGAGCCCGACTTATCTCAGCAAGATCGAGCGCGGCGACTTTCGGCCACCGGCCGAAGAGAAGGTCACAGCGATGGCCAGGCTGTTGGGCCAGAACGAGGACGAGTTTCTCGCTCTCGCCAATCGCGTGGCGTCTGACCTGACGGCCATCATCCAGGAACGGCCGAAGGTATGGGCCGATTTTCTGAGGACACTACGCATGCTCCCACAGGAAGAGATGAAGCGGCTGCTCGACCAGACGCGGGAGAAGGCGAGCAGGCAACGTGGAGGCCCTGGACGCCGCCGCCGGGGGGCAAATGGCACAAAATCACACACCCAAAAAAAAGGGCCAGGACGGCGCCGGTCCAGACGTCCGGCTCGGTCTGGCCGACGGGACGCCCAAGATGAACCTGGTGGAGGCCCTGGACGCCGCCGGCGGGCATGAAATTTCACAGAATTTCACACCTAAAAAAAGGGCGAGAACGCCGCCGGCCCGGACGTCCGGCTCGGTCTGGCCGACGGGACGCCCAAGGGGCCGGCGGGACGGCCAGGCCGGGGGCGGATTCGACACTTTTCGACACCCTAAAAAGGGGCAAAAGGCGGGTGGCCGAAAGGGCCCGCCGATGGTAGAATCCAGTCGTTCGGGCAACCGGCCGCGCAGCCGGTGAACGGTCCGGGCGGTGATGGCGGCTCTTACACCTGCCGGTCGCCACGCCGCCCTGGACCGGCCCGAGCCGAGAAAGGCGGGTGTCCATGTCCGATGTTGCCAAGATTGCAGTCGCCCAAGCAGTTTCTAACGGCCCATCCTTCGTCGTCTCACCGAAGCGGAAGAAGGTCACCAAGGGTAGCAGGAGAAAACGCTGCAAAGAGCCTGGCGCGGACAAATCCGCCCTGTCACTCAAACAGGAATATCTTCGAGAGCAGACCCGCCGTCTCCTCATTACGCCGAGTTGCCCGCGTGAGAGGTACAGCCGCGAGTTGGCGAAAAGCCTTCCGGAGGAGTTCCAGCGTTTGCGGGGAATGTGTGAGGCCATCGGTCTGTGTCCGGATGAAGGTACCGACCCCGAGGCGATCGCGAATTGGTGGGTATCCCTGTGGCTCATGCCGGACGACTACCAGGATGAACTCTGGGCCATGTTCACTGAGCAGATCCGGTTCGTTCATCAGGACCTTCACAAGGTCATCGAGGAGGCAGGGAAGAATTACGGGAAGTTCGCCGCAACGTGGATCGCTGAATGGGCCGAGAGCAAGAAGGCCACCATTCTCAGGCAGGCCGACCAGATAACGAAACTGAACACACAGGTCAAGAGCCTCGCCAGGGATCTCGCCGAGTGGGGTGGTGGTGGGCGGGATCAGTGGATCCCTGTCGATGTGGCCCGCCAACTGCTTGCCAGAATCAACAAAAATGGCGACGTGGTGCCTCTCTCGCGGAGCCGGATAAGCCAACTCATCAAGGAGCAGGGGCTAAAGAGCCGCCCAGCGCCTGGCGGCGGAAGGAACATAGAGATCAACTTCATATCGGTTCTTCTCCGGAAGGCCAGTCGGTCAGTCAGGCCTGGTGTCACCATGGGGCTGGACAAGATCTGTCGGGATCTCGCCAACGTCCAGACAGATGCGGTGAACTTTGAAGATGTCCGTCGGCAGGTCACACGAGATCTCGCCGACGGAGCCTATACTCTCCCACAACTCGCCAACTTCGTGGAATACTGCCGCGGCCATCCGACGAGGCCACGCCGCCCCGAAGAATTGCGCGAGCAGGTTGCACTTCTCGTCCACAGAAACGCCATCCAGCGGCACACCGGGCGCCGGAAGTAACGCCGGAGACCATCCCGGCCAGTTTAGGCGCGAGTTTAGCACTGAAGGTTTTTTGTCCCCTTGGTGCTTTCCCACCGCACATTACCCCCCCACGCGGGTTTAGGCGCGGATTCAGTGCCTCGCGCCTGGTCTATACTCAAGGCACCATGGAACTGACGCAGGAACGCAGGGGAGAACTTGTCCAGGAGTTCCGCGAAATCGCTGACCGCGCCGAGCGCCTTCACCGCCTGACGGGAATGGAGATGTATCGGGAGATGTCAGATCAGGCGAGGACTCGGCTTGCGGAGTTAGAGGCTGCCGAACCGGTTGCAGACGCGAAAGTCAACGCGGCTGACCCCGCGTAACCAAGGCCAAGGCCCGGCGGGGGTCGGCCCGCCGGGCCGCAAGGAGCATCATCATCGTGAGCCGTTGTAGTGACAGCGCGGTTGGCTGTCAAGCCGAAACTGATCCGGCACTCGCCCCGCTCCTTTCTCCCGACTCGGCCGGACCGCCACGCTTGGCCCTGACCGGCCGCGAGGCGGCGGCGGCCTGCGGATTGAGCGAGCGCTCCTGGCGACGTGCCGACGACGCTGGTCTTGTCCCCCTGGCCGTGCGGTTGGGTCGCCGTAAACTCTGGCCGGTGTCGATTATTCGGTTGTGGCTCCTGGCGGGCGGTCCGCGCCGTGACTCCCCTGCGTGGCTCGCGGCGGTCGAGCGGCTGGTGAAGAAGGTAGTGACGTAGAGGGCTGTCGATCCGGCTGTGGAGAAAAGCGTGCTTCACGTCCCTGGAAACTACGGGAAATTGCCGCTGACTCTTCTGCGGCGGCCCGACGTCAGCCCCCAGGCGAAGATCCTGTGGGCCGCGCTCGCCCACAACCAGGCCGATCCGGAGAGGTTCGCCACCGTTGGGCACAAGCCGATGACGCACGCCGATTTGATGGGGGCGTGCGGGATGCCACGGCGAAGCCTTCAGCGAGGGCTCGAGGAGTTGCGGCGAGCCGGGCTGCTCCAAATCGTCCGCAAGAAACGCAGGGGCCGGACCCCGCTTTTGCGGGTGCTCTTGCCGGCCCTGGACGATGAAACCCGCGCCAATCTGGCGCAGGTTCCCCCTGAAACCCGCGCCGATCTGGCGCAGGTTCCCCCTGAAACCCGCGCCGATCTGGCGCAGGACCCGCGCCAATCTGGCGCACCCTCTTTTGTAACACATGGGACAAAGAAGGGTGGACAGGCGGCGCCAAGCCCGCCCGCCCCAGTGGCACCGTGCATTGAGAACACGGCGGAGCCGGAATGGCCGGCACTCCTCGCGCAGGCGTACCTGGCTCGGACGATCCGGCAAGTCACGTTCGCGGACGCGGCCGCGGGCATCACCGAACATCTGAGGGACGGCCTTTCCGCGTGTCTGCTCGCGGCCTACCTGGACGCCACACCGCACGTTCGAGCGTGGCCTTCGGAACTCGCCGACAAGACCTTGGCCTGGTTCGAGGCGGAGCGGCTGAAGGCCTTCCGCACTGAACTGATTCGCATCCGGCAAGGCGCGTTGTTCGAGGCCGTGCGTGCGACCGCCGACGGCGGCGGCGAAGAAGTCGGCCAAGTCCGCTTTGTGGATCCGCGGGCAGACCCGCCGCGCTTGGTGATCGAGATCGACCACACACCCGCCGCTCTCCCGCGAGAAGCACAGATTGCCCGCCTTCGCAAAGACCTGGCCAAGATGCCCGCGACCATGCAGAGATCGGCTTATGAGCGTGGCCGGCGGGCGGAACTCGAGTCGCTGGAGGCGGGGGGCCAGCCCATCCGGCCGGAGCGGCGCGTCGAGCGGGTCGACGTCAGGACCTCGGAGGCCCTGGCGGCATGGGTCTTCCGGCCGGTCGACGCGGTGTTGCCGGGTTTTGATGATGAATCGGCGCGGGAAGCCATCGCAGTCGTGGGGCAAGGGGCGCCGAGCGCCCGATCCGAGGCGAAGGGGGTGACCCCGTGCGGTTGACGTCCGACCTCTTGGCCGTCGTGGTACTCGGCTATCTTCGCCGGTACTGTTGGGGCCGGGAGGCTGCGCGGACTCAGGGCCGGATCGGCCTGGACCTGCGGCACTTGGGGCTGCAGCTCACGACGCGGGACGTCCGGGACGCCCTCAGCGACTTGGTGTTGGCGGGTTGGCCGGTCGGGACAACGGCCGCGAACCCGGCCGGGGCGTTCATATGCGAGACGCGCGACGACTACTTGGCGGCTTATCGAAATCTGTACGTTCGCGTCAGGGGTCAGGCCCGCCGCTGTCGGCGGTTCAGAGAAACGGCCCGGGCCGCCCTGAGCGGTCAGAAGGTGTTCGATTTCTACGAGGCCGTTGGGACGTTCGCGGACCTCGAGGGCGCGCCGCTGCTGGCGGGCGTGTCGGCCGGGGCCGACTCGCCGCCGGCCAGGGGCGCGGGCCGGACATGGAAGGAGAACCTCGGATGAAAAACAAAGCGACTTACAGCGAAAGCGTCGAAACGGTCGTGGGCGGCGGTCCCCAGGTGGAGCCGATCGGGCCGGCGCCGCCGCCGCCGGCCGACTCGCTGAGGGCACCGAGCCAGCTGAAGAACGTCATCGACGAGGCGATAGAGGACAAGCAGCGGGCGATGCCGCAAGGGTCGGGCTTGACGGCCAGCACGCACCTCGCCATCGCGGACAGGACGATCAGCTGCACGCTGGTGGCTGGAACCCACATCGTCATAGACGGCGAGAACATCAATCACGACGACGTGGGGCCAAAAGCGGATACGCTCGACGACACAATGGAATGCCCCATGAGCAGCGGCGGGTGGCAGATCACCCTAGAGGTGGACAGAGACGCCGAAGGGCATGTTGTAGATGTGCGCCTTAATTATGGCGCTGCTTAGGCAAACCCTTCGCTTGCGATCGGGCTTGCCGACGCTCGCCTTAACCGGCCATGTTGGCCTGAAAGCGCGCGATATGTTCAGAAATGATCTTAGCAACATCGGCCGGAGAACTGTTCGGCAGAAACCGGCTTGTTCTGTGGCCGGTGACAGAAAGGATCGGCCTGCCGTCCATCGTGACGAGGACAATGAGGCCGCCGAAGCCGCGCGTAAAACTGGTGGAGTCACCGAAGCGCGCACGGGCCAGGGAATAGAGCGGGTCGCCGACCGACCAGATGCGCCTATCGGTAACTTTTGCGTTCCAGACGAGCGGCTTCTGTCCGGTGTTCAGTGCGACGTCGACCTTGACGAGGAGGGCGTAGTCCTGGGGCACGGCGTCCATCTTGCGGACGTGGAAGACGCCGCCGGCGACGGGCACCGGCGTCGTATCGACGCGGTTCTGGAGGATGCGGACCTCCAACTCGGTCATGGTCCGCGTCTTGTTGAGGGCGCTCGAAACGTATGGATATCGCCTGGCGGAGACGGCACCGAGCAGAACGGCGGTTCCGAGGACGGCGAGGGCCAGAAGGGTTGTGCGTTTCACGATATTCTCCTTTCAACCATACAACGTACCGCGCACGCGGCCTTTTGTCAAGGCAGGAGATCGCCATGGGGACGGTAATGAGAAGCCGACTGTGCGACGTCGTCTTGGACTACCTCGCGGACCACTGCCGTAGTGCGGCCCGGGCGCGGAAGGTGAAGAAGATCGCCGAGGACCTGAACGTCCTGGGCGTCGAGGCGACGGAGCGATCGGTCCGGGCGGCGCTGGGCCGGCTGCGCGCCGTCGGCTACCACGTCCGGATCACCGGCGGCGAATCGGCGGCGGCGTACTTGGCCGCCAAACCGAACCGCCGTCGGGAGTTCCGGCCGCCGTGGATGGCGCAGGACGGCCGCAGACCGCCCCGAACGCATCTACCGCCCTCGATGAAAGCGCGCGAATCTGGCCGTTTCGGTCGAAGTTCCGAAAAACGAGGCCACAGGACGCCGCCTAACGCACGCGGATCTTCCGCCGCGACCTCCGGGTCGCCGAAATCGGCCGCGGGCGCCGGCGCCGGCAGCGGGTTCGACGTACGACGTGGCCGCGCCGCTGCTGGCGGGCGTCGGGGCGGGAGAGCGAGGCGGGCGGATCGCGGTAACACACCGGCCCCCAGGTCGGTCGGTTTTCGGGGCAAAACGGCAAGATCGACGGCAAGACGGCCAAAACACGCGCCGTCGTGGCTTGTGAAGTCGGCCGATCTTCGGCCCTCATGGGATGCGAGGGGTGTTTTTGTGAGGGTCGGCAGCGTAATATGTCAACGGACTGGAACACCGTTTGCCGTGTGACGGCGGCAGCCGAGGAGGCACGAAATGAGCAGCCCGAAACGGCGACCAGGAGCGGGCCGGCCTTTCGGCGGGAGCGCCATGGCGAGGGCACTTTTGCTTACGCCGCCGGCAACGCCGGAGACAACGCGCGAGGCCGTGCCCGGGCCACTACCCGCCGCCCGGCCGGGAGACCTGGCCGTCGCCGTCCAGCCGCTCAGCGAGACGGGCGCGGCAGCCTCGACCCTGCCGCCGCCGCTGCCCTCGCTTGAGGATGCGGCACGGATGGCGGTGCTTCGCGGCGGCGCCTTGTCGCCGCTGGCGGAACCCCTGTCCCTTGACGACGCCGCACGGATGGAGGTGATCCGAGGCGGCGGCCAACCGCCGCCATTGCCGCCGTTGCCGGTTGGCGAACCCATCATCGGCCCGGAACCGCCGCCGACGCCCCGCAACCTGAAGGAACACATCGGGCTTCTTGAGAGCGAGATCAACGCGCCCCAGGTGCCGATCCATGGCGTCCCGGTCGGCGGGGCGCTATTTGGCAGGCCGTACACGTTCGTTCAGATGGATCCTCCGCAGCGACGGGAGTTCGTGCGCGGCGTCAAGGGGATGCGGATAACCGGCCTGGCCGGCGAAGGTCTGCGGCGGGGCGTGTTTCTTGATCTGCCCCGCAAGATTGCCGGCATCTACGGCCGGACGGGTCTTCCGGGGAGCGAGGAGGCGGCCGAGGTACACCGCGACCTGACGGCACAGCGCGAAGCCCTGGGGCCGGCGGCATCGGTGTTTGACGATCCCGGTGCGGCGCTCGCCGATCCGGGCTGGTGGGCCGAGGTGGGCGGCGAGATCGCCGGCTGGATGCTCGGACCCCAACGGGTCGTAAGGGGATTGGGAAGCCTCATCGGCGCCAAGGCGCCGCCGACGCTTGCGAATCTGGCGGCCGTCAAGGGCCTGGGGCCGACGCTCAAGACGCTGTTCTCCGGGGCGGGCCGTCGTGCCCTGCCGTTCGCGGGCGTGCTCGGTCTGTCGGGCGCGGCCGGGACCGCTGCGGATCCGGAGTCGAGCGCGACCGACGTCCTGGAATCGTTCGGCACGAGTGCGGCTATGGGGGCGCTTTTCTCGCTCACGCTGGACGCCCTGCGGTATCCGGCCATGCGGGTCCGGTACTCAGGCTCGGGTGAGCGGATCGCGGCGTGGCTTCAGGAGCGCTCGGAGGAAAGGCTTACGTCCGAGATGGTCAGGGCCTGGCAGGCCGCCGCACGGGGCGACCGCAGAGCGGTTCGGCGGTGGGCGAAAGCCGTAACGCGATACGAAGCGCGGCACGGCCCTATTCGTCTTCCGTTGGGAAAGGGACCGAAGCCGGGCGAGGGCGCCTTTGTCAAAGGGGCACGCCAAAACGCTCAGGCCAGACTGTTTGAGGCTGCCGCGCGGGTCGAGCACGGGGAAGCGGGAAGCGAGCGGGCGTTCCTTGACGCTCTGAGGGAATACGTTAAGGTTGGCGGCCAAGTAGACTTTCCTCTATACGACCTGCTCCAAGTGATACATGCCGCTCAGCCTCTCCCGCCGGCGAGGGGCCTCGGGATGGGCGAAGTCGGTGCCATGCAGTTGCCCAGCCGCGAAGCGTTCGTCGAGCGCGTCGGCAAACTGGCAGGCATGAGCGAAAAAGTTGCCGGGGTTCTGTACGGTGCGATCAAGGCGCACGGGGGCGACGTGCTGACGGCGGCGGCGGCCGTCGGAATCGAGCGGGCTGCAGCCCAGGCCATTGCCGATGCCATGGCCGCAGAGACACCCCCTGCGGCGCCGGAGGCCGCCGGTGAGGGTCAGGCGCCGCCGGCCGCGGCCGGGAAAGAAAGGTGGGACACCGGCCTGTTCGGCCAGGAGACGGCGAAGTGGGGCAAGACGCCCGACCTCGGCATCGGCGAGATCACGCCGAAAGAGGCTGCGGTTGAGGGCGAAGAAGCGGGGCCGTGGGGTATCACCAGGCACGACCGCCAGGCGGCTGAGCGGATGCTCGGAATGGGGCCGCCGCCCGACGCCGTTGTGTACGGTGTCAAGTTGTGGCTGCGCGGCAGCGACCTGCCGAAGCGCAGCACAGGATTCCAACCCGGCCAGTGGCGAGATGTGAAGTGGGGCTTTCGTCAGGCCGACTCGCACGCGACGACACTGGACCGCGAGATGCGGGAAGCGAACGCGGGCAAGAGCCTGACGCTGAAGCCGCAGATGGCGTTTCTGCCGGGCGCCGGCGGCGCCGAAGTGCCAGAAGTGCCCGAAGCGCTCTCTGAAGCCGAAGTGACTGCTGGCATGGAGGCGATGCAGAAACCCGGCGCTTTCGAGAAGGGCGTGTCGCGCGCGGACATTGAGCGTGAACTTGAGAAGCGCCCCCCTGCCGCGCCAGCGCCCGCAGAGCCGCCACTTCAGGGAGAGATGGTGGGCGAAGTTAAGGCCCGCCCGCTTCCCGAAGGGAGCACCTTCGGCATTCAGGGCGTGCCCTGGCGGAAGGGATTTGAGGTTACATTTTACCCGCCGGGCAGCAAACTGCCGAACAGGACCGGCGTCTTTACGACTACGCTTGAAGATGCACGCACTGCCATCAAGGAAATGAAGGCTGGCACTCCTCCCGCACAAGTCAGCGTGGCGACCATAGCAGGCCACGCAGAACTTACTCGGCCCGATGCGGAAGATGTCTATCAAGAAGTTGTTGCATCTCTAAACTTCTCGAAAGAACGGGGGCATTCTGCGGAACAGGCCCTTGAGGAATACCGCCAGTCGAGCGACAAAGACATTCCTACCCTGACGGACGCAGAGTTTCGTAAGGTGTGGGCGTTGAGTTTGACGCGAGCCGTTACGCCGCCTGATGTGGCGGGGTTACTGTCCGCCGCGGCCGAACCCCCCGCCGCCGCGCCAGAAGCCCTCACAGCCCCTGTGGCGCCGTCGGGGGTGTCGGAGGCCGCAGAGGGGCCTCCGACGGCGCCAGCACCCCCCGCTGCCACGCTCCAGACAACTGAGGGGGGTATTCGTGCCGCTCCCGGCGCGCCGGGGGTGCCGGAAGCGCCGGCGGGGGCCGAGGCGGGCGTTCCGGCTCCGGAGGTGCCGTCGAAACAAGTGGCAGCGGCGGCAGGAGAACCCGCCGCGCCGCGCGCCGTCTTTCTCCGAAGCGAGGAGGGACCGTTCGGCGACCTGTGGTACTACCGCCTTGAGGCACCCGGCCATCCGAAGCACGGCGAGGAGGTCGAGTTCGAGGGCGTGCCAGAGGAGTTCGAGCGTGTCGGCGAGCCGGAGGAGCCGGAAGCCGTAGCGCCCGCCCCCGAACCCGGTCCGGCACTCACGCGCGAATCTCAGCGCGTGGCCGGGTACCTGGACCAGCTGACCGTCGGCCAACTCGGCCAAGCCGCGAAGTGGATGAGCGAGCCGGGCAAACCGGCGGTTGCGAGTGTGCCGAAGGTCAAGGACGCGCTGAAGGCGGCCCGTCGCGCGGGCAAGCACCAGCGCGACGTGGAGAAACGGGCGCTGGACCTGGGGCTCGAGAAGTATGAGGCGGAAATAGAGGGCGAAGGCGTCGCCACGACGCCAATTCTACACTGGCTGCCGTACAAGATCCCGGTCGCCGAGGGCACGGAACACTCGGCCGAGATCATGGAGGCGCTCGAAGGACGGCCGCACGCCAGGAAGTATTTCGCCGTCGGGGTGCGGGTCGGCGGCGGCATCGACGAACTGGCGGACATGGCGATCGACGCGCCGGACTCCGGGTTCAAGGGCCGTTCCGTCAGCGACTTTCTCGATGCAGTGATCGCCGAGGCGGATGCGGCCACCGTGCTGCGGCCTGCCCGTGGTGACTTTGCGGATCGGCTGCGGACGGCAGCCGCAGGCATCCCGGAGTCCGAGGGACGGCCGCTTGAGGAGTTGGCGGATGTATGGGAGCGGGCCCTCGAGGCGGAGGAAACGGCACGGCAGGCGGTCGTCAAGGTCATGCGGCCTTTCGTGACGACCGAAGTTGTCGAGGCGACGAAGTTGGCAGAGAGACTGCGCGGGATGACGGAGCGGGCTGAGAAGGCAGAGGCCGAAGCGGCCGAACGTGCAGGGGAACTGAAACGGGAACAAGAGCGGGCGGCCAGGGCGCGAAAGGCGCTTCGAGGGGCCGAGAAAACCGTGGCGACCCTTCAGGAAGCCTCGGTGAAACTGCACGAAGCCCAGCGCGAACTCGGCATCGTCGGCGAGCAGACCCGCTTGGGGAAAGAGGCGGTCCCGGAACTCGTCCGCGCGGTAAAGGCCCTTCTGGATCGTGCGCCCTTGCCGGAGGCGGCCGGCGAGAAGATTTTCCCGCTGTTGGAGAAGGTGGCAACGCCGGCCCAGATGCGCCGGGTGACAAGGGCAGTGGACCGTGCCGTGGAGCGGGAGTTGAAGGCGAAACTCCAACAGCGCATCCAAGTGGCGGCCGAGGGGATCTGGACCCACAGAGAGGAGTTCGACCGGCGACTGCCCGAAAACCGAAACCTTCTGAAGAAGGCCAATTCCTCAAGGAGGTTCGGTAAAAAGCGGGCCCAAGATACAAGCATCGACGAGTTGAGCGGCTTGGCCGAACACCTGGAGAGCGGTCTTTTCCAGCATCAGACGCGCGAAAAAATGTTGGCCTCCCTGCAAGAGGACAAGGTGAACGAGGTGGCGTCCGGCATAGTTTCAGGGCTGCCGCCCCGCCGACTCCTGTCAGCGGGCGCTCCGGGCGAACAGCCGCGAGCGCCCGTGGAACGCCGGGCGCGTCGAGTACTCGCCCACACCCTGAAGCCTGGCAGATTGATTCGCCGCTATGTCGGGAAGCCCGAAAGCCCCGGCTACCAGGTCCTCTATCAGGCGCCGGTCGTGGAGGGCGGTCACGACTACTGCGTCGAAATGAACGGCCTGGATGATGCCTGGTCCTCGATGGTGAAAGAGGCCACCGGAACGGAGGCGGATTCGCCGAAGTTCGGGGATTGGCTGTTCGAGGTGGTCCGCGCGCCGGGTTGCCCGCCGATGGAAAGGCGGGTCTTGGCGACGCTGCTTGGACAGATGCGCGATCCGCACTCTCGCGCCTTCGAGCCGCGGACGGGGTTCAATCTTCACACCGACCTTTCGGGTCCGGTGCATCGGCTCGCGCTGAAGGACGTTTCGGTTCTGGAGGCGTGGGTCAAGAAGAACGACCCGGCACTCAGCAAACTTGTCAAGGCGCTCCACGACTACTACAACCGGCCCGAACATCTTGAGAAACTGAGCGCCACGTCGAAGCAGTTGAGCGGCCGAGAGGTCCAGCGCGTCAAGTCGTGGTGGTATTCGCCGCGAAACGTCACCAAGCACGTTCAGTTGCGGCCCACGGAGACTCCGCGTGACCTTGCGCGGCAATCGACCGCCGGCCACATGAGGGGCCGTGTGCCGAGGCCGCGCTCGCCGCTCATCCTTCATCCCGTGGACAGCATCTTCTTTCGCCTGGGCAACGCGGACGCCGGCTTTTTGGCCTATGCCCTTCCGCTCAGGGACGCCAACGAGGTCTTGAATTTCCGCGTTCCCGTTCGGCCGGGGCAGGATTTGCCCCTCTACCGCTACCTCGAAAGGAAACTCGGCAAAAGCGTTGTGCGCGAGGCTCAGGGCAACCTTGCCTCGATCTACAAATCCCTCGGCATGATGATGGGAGTCAACGCCCGCACGTACTCGCTCGCGGCCCGGTGGGCCAGGAAACAGATGCTCCGCATGGGCAAGGCGATCACGTGGATAAATCCCCGGATGCTCGGTCGCCAGGTAGTCGGAACCTTCGTGAGTTGGTCCGACCCGAAGGCACCGCCCGCGAAATACTGGCGACGGGCGGCCCGTGAGGTCTTCACGCATCCGCTGAGGGCCATATGGGAAGTCAGGTCCAAGGTGCCGGAGGTCAAGTATCGCCATGAGGGGGGCGGGTTGATTTACAACTACATCTCCGGGGGAACCGCCGATCCGCGAGTGCTGCTTTCCTCAAGGAAGGCCATAAGACACATGCAGATCGTCGGCGAAAAGCACGGCCCGATGATGTTGAAAATTGGCGACGCTCTCGGCCAGGCCGTCCGATACCGTGCCTCTTACGGATTTCTCCGGGACAAGGGATTGCGGGGCAAGGAACTGGAAACGGAAGCCGCCAAGTTGACGGTCCACCTGATGACCGAATGGGACTTCCCCTCGACCTTCGGCAACCTCTCCGGTCTGGAGCGCGCCGCCAGGGAAAGCATCTTCATGAGAGGTCTTACCTGGTTCCGAATCACGCGCGGCAACGTTTTCTGTGGATTCTTGGAGATACTTGACGACGTGGCCGACGCTCACAGAACCGGCGGCGACATGCGGCCTCTTCTGAAGCGGCTGACCAAGTGGCTCATTGCCGCCATTGCGATGGCGGGCTTGAGTGCGGTCTACGGCCTCTCACGGCGCAAAACGCGCTCCGTTGCCGGTTTCAGTGAAGAGGCCGCTTGGGGGATAGCCGATTCGAGCCTCGGTCACATCCCGGCCGCCGGGAAGTTGGTAAGCACGGTAAAGTGGTCTCGCCCTGGTGGGCCTCAGATAGAGACGGCTCCCTTCATGCGACCCGTGGAAGATACCCTGGGCGGAATGATGAGCCTTTTTGCGGCCATCGACAAGGCCGACCCGGACAGAGCGTACCGCGCGACCATTCGGATGAGTTCCGCCCTGGCGCTCATGCTCGGTGTTCCGATCGTCGGACCGCGCAACGTCTGGAGGGTTATCTTCCCAACCGGAAAACGGCCCAGCGAACGTGCTGCAAAAGAGCAGGTCGCCCTAATCTGGAAGGCATCCGGCACGGGCGCAAGAGCGGCAGAGGCGGCGGCGGAACTGAAGGAAGGCGGGGCGACCCTGGCGGCTACGCGGGTGGCTCTGCGAAAGATGATGCGTGAGGAACGCTTGCCGGCCGAAGAGCGCGACGAACGTCTCCGGAGGCTTACGGAGCGGTGGCGGGGGGGCGCCACAAGGTTCGCGGGGTCGAGGACGATGGCACGGTCCAGCGGACCGCAGGCGCCGTCTCAGGGACCACGGCGACCGTTCTCGCCGTCCATGCCTCGCCTGTCGTTTCGTTCGGGGGTCCGTTGATGACGACGTTCGAGGACGCGACGGCGTTTGAGGACGCGGCGGCGGAAATCCGGTCAGCCAACCGATGTCTGGCGGGCCACTACCGGCGGCTGAGGTTGGAAGTGGAGGATCTGTGCAAGGCCCTGGACGCACACGATTGGCGGGGGGCCGAGAAACGCGCGGAACGGCTAGACCCCCTGGAGGAGAAAACCGAAGAGGCGTTGAATGGACTCATCATAATGGTTGAACTCACGAAGGCCGCGCTGACAAACGAAGCCCGCGAGACGGACGAACCGAGGATCCTCCACCTCGACGCCGCGGCCGGCGAGGACCCGGATTCCGCACAAAACCGCACACCTAAAAAAAGGCGCGGCGGCCATGACTGACGCGGCGGTGATCGAGGCGGTAGAGGCCCATGGCGGCCGGGCCGGTCCCGTCGGGCAAGCGCGGGGGTCCGCGTCGATTCTGCGTGGCTCACCCCCCCCTTTAGTGGGGGGGCCAGAGCGTCAGGAGCGGTTGATCGACGTGCCCGCGAAGTATCGGGACGGGTACCGGAAGGCGTGGGCCGGCAAGAGCCGCAAGGCGGCGATCCGCGCCTTCTGCCTTGAGTGCACCGGATGGAGCGAGGCCGAGGTCCGCCTGTGCACGGCGACGGCCTGCCCGCTCTACGAGTTTCGGCTGACGGGTTGACCGGATTTCCTGTTGACGCGGGGCCGATTCGGTCGTATAGTATAAGTGACCAAACAGGAAGGACCATGCAACTCCACAGACCACGATTTCGGGCCGTCGCGTACGGGTTCAGCAAGTCCTCCGGGACTTCCTGTTTGGTCCCCGTCGCGGCGGCCCTATGCGCGGCGCGCGATGCGTTCGCCCGGGACGTCGACGACTTCCCCGACTGAGACGGCCCCGGACCGTCTGCGCGCGAGACGGTGCGGAAAGGTGGGTGCAGTCATGCGACTCTTTCATGCGATGTGGCGTGACCGCCACGGCAAGAAACGCGAGACCCGGAACTGGTACATCGGATTTCGGGACCACCTCGAACGGGTCCAGCGGTTGCCGGCCTTCAAAGACAAGGCCGCGAGTCGGACGCTGGGCGAACGAATCGAACAACTCCTCGTTTGGAAGGCCAGAGGCCAGCCGCCCGACCTTGCCCTGATGAAGTGGATTGAGACCCTTCGCCCCTCACTTCAGAAGCGCTTGGTCCGGATCGGCTTGTTGAACAGTGAATCGCTCGCGGCAACCCGGCCGCTCAAAGACCACGCGGCCGACTACCGGCAGAACTTGCTCGACAAGGGGGACACGACGGGGCACGCCGACCTGACGGCCAACCGGATTGTGGCGATCCTCGAGGGTATCGCCGCAACGTCCTGGCTCGACCTCAAGGCCAGTGCCGTTCAGCGGTACCTCGCCGAGCGACGCACGAAGGACAACCTGTCTGCCGCGTCCTCGAACCATTACCTCCGGGCGTTCAAGGGGTTTTGCAAGTGGATGGTGGACGACCTCCGCGCGAGAGCCTCGCCCGTGGCCGGACTCAAGGGTTTGAACGTCCAGACCGACCGCCGCCACGAGCGACGGGCCCTGACGGCAGACGAGGTGGGACGGCTCATCGAGGCGGCGGCCGACGGCGACACGCTCCACGGCATGAGCGGACCCGCGCGAGCCATGCTCTACCGCCTGGCGGTGGAAACCGGCCTTCGCGCGGGCGAACTGCGCAGCCTCACGCAGGCATCCTTCCATCTTGACGAGAAACGGCCGACGATCACCGTTGAAGCCATCTACAGCAAGCGGCGGAAGAAAGACATCGTGGAACTCAGGCCAGAAACCGCCCGCGATCTACTGGGCTTCCTGGCGAGGAAGGCACCGGCGGCGTCCGCATTCAATCTGCCGAAGCGGCCCGAGTACGTCGTGAAGATGCTCCGTGTGGACCTGGCGGCGGCCCGACAAGCATGGGTGGCCGAAGGGCTGACGCCGAACGAGCGGAAGAAGCGGGAGGAGTCGTTGGTCCTCGCCTACCGCGACGATGCGGGCCGAGTGGCCGACTTTCACGCCCTGCGGCACACGGCGGGAAGCCTTCTCCTCGATGCCGGCGTGAACTTGAAGGCCGTGCAGGTGTTCATGCGGCACTCGACCATCACGCTGACAGCGGATCTCTACGGCCACGCCTACCTGGAAACCATGACCGACGCCGTGACCAGGTTCCCGGACTTCTCGGGCGCCATGCGGGGACGGAAACGGAAGGGCGGGAAGGCTGGTGTGGCATGATCCGCCGCGTGTCTTGCCGCGAATCTTGCCGTACTGGTGTCCGAATGAGGCCGAGACGGGGCGCTCATGGCCGTTCGTAACCCACCATATACGGGGAAAGTAGGTCGGTAGCGTGATATGTCAACGGACTGAAAATCCGTGTGTCGTGGGTTCAACTCCCACCCTGCCCACCAACTTCCCGGTTTCTGAAGCGCCGCTGGCCATGCGCCGCCGGTAGCGACCACCAAACGCACGGATAAGGTACGGCAAGGTAAGCGCCAAGACACGCCATGAGCCGTGCCGCGAATCCCGTCGCGCTGTGAAATCTTGCAGCAGGTCGTCACCGTGGTATAATCGTCCTGAACACGCCACGGTAGCCGTGTTTTGGCAAATGCTGATTGAAAGGGTCTGTTATGGGTATTTCGAGACGCGGTTTTCTCGGTGCAGGGGCGGGCTGCGGCGCTCTGGGAGCGCTCGCCGGCAACCTGGGCGCGGCAGAGAGTACGGGGGAGGATTACAGCAAGACCGCCTACAAGGTGTACCCCATCGGCAAGGTTCACAACAAGAAGGGCAAGCCCGTGCAACTGGAGATCTTCGACAAGTACGCTCCCGCTCTCGACCGCTTGCAGTACTGTTCCCACGTAATCGTCCTCTGGTGGTTTCACAAGAACGATACGCCCGAGAAACGAGGCATCCTTCATGTGCACCCGCGCGGCGACAAGAAGAATCCGCTGACCGGCGTTTTTGCCACGCACTCTCCCGTCCGGCCGAACCTCATCGCCATCACCACGTGCAAGGTTCTTTCGGTCGAAGGCGGCATCGTGACGATCGACAAGATCGACGCCTTCGACGACACGCCGATCCTCGATCTGAAATCGTCCGGTCCGAGGAGACAACCAGGGGAGAAGTCCAAGTAGGGCCGGCCGCCCCGATGCGGAAGGCATTTTGCGTGCGTGCGGCGTTCCGGGAGGGGGCTCCGAGCGCCACACATGGGGCTGGCTGCATAATACTTACGTCAATTCTGACCTCGCCAAAACACCCAAATGCGCGTTTTTTTTGGTCCCAATCCCCGTTTCTGGCCTGTGAGGGGCGATTTGGGTGTCGAATGTTAAGATAGGCAAGGCAAAACGCGCTGGTTTTTGATCGGTTTTTGCGATTTCTGTGTCCGTTTTTGTCGGTTTTTGTTCGGTTTTGTTCCGTTTTTGAGGGGTTTTGAAAGGGGCAAAATTGACGTAAGTCACTATGCCACAATGGCAGCCGGCGCGCGCGGCCGCGCAGAGGCCAAAAAGTTGTTAGAGTTCTAACAAAATCGAGAGAGGCGCCGGATTTTGTTAGAGTTCTAACAATCGGGTCGAAAACGGCAACGGCTTTGACCGCCGAGAACGCTGAGAACGCAGAGAACGGCGGTTACTGGGTAACGGCCAAGGACAACGGCAACGGCCCGTTCCAAGCCGCGACCGCAAGGGAGCGGAACGCTGAGAACGGCGTCAATCCGGCCTACGGCAAGCGGCAAACGGCAACAACCTTGACCGTCGGCTACGGCGGGGGGTAGCATGCGGGCGGCGGGGCGGCGGGCGACAGCAGGAAAGGGACACACGGTGCGAACCACACGACGGCGTTTCCTGAGGATGCTCGGGGCGGCAGCGGCAACCGTGCCCCTCGCGCCGCACGCCGCAGCGAAGCCCGCGCCGGCAAAGGGCGGGCCGAACGCGGACCGGCCCAATATCCTCATCATCATGGGCGATGACGCGACCTACCGCGAACTGGCCGTCTACGGCGGCACGAACGTCGCGACGCCCAACATCGACGGCCTGGCGAGCGAAGGCGTCGTGTTCGAGAGCGCCTTTCTCTCGATCGCCATGTGCAATCCCTGCCGCACCGAGTTGTACACCGGCCTGTATCCGGCCCGCAGCGGCAGTTGCTGGAACCACTCGGCCGCGCGGCCGGGCACCAGGAGCATCGTTCATTATCTCACGGACCTGGGCTACCGCGTGGGCCTCGCCGGCAAGAAGCACGTGGTGCCGGCCGAGTCGTTTCCGTTTGAGAAGGTGCCCGGCGTGACGCCCGGCTGCACCCATCCGAACCCCCAGTTCAGCACGGCCGGCATGGCGGCGTTTATGGGCCGCGACGCGCGGCAGCCGTTCTGCCTGGTCGCAGCGCTTATTGAACCGCACGCCCCCTGGACGGTGGGCCGGCCGGACCATTTCAAGCCCAAGCAACTCGACCTGCCGCCGTTCATGGCCGACACCAAGGTCACGCGCACCGACTACGCCAAGTACCTGGCCGAGATCGAGGTCCTCGACAGCGAAGTCGGCGCCATCCTGGGGGCCCTCGACGCTTCGGGCCAGGCCGACCGGACGCTGGTCATCTTCACATCGGAGCAGGGCGGCCAGTGGCCGGGATGCAAGTGGACCAACTGGAACACCGGCGTCCACACGGGCTTCATCGTCCGCTGGCCGGGACGCGCGAGGCCCGGCAGCCGCACCGATGCCATGATCCAGTACGCCGACGTCGCGCCGACGCTCATCGAGGCGGCCGGCGGCGACGCGAAGGCGGCCGATCTGGACGGCTCAAGTTTTCTGCCCGTTCTCCTTGGCGCGAGCGACCGCCATCGCCGCTACGCCTACTTCATGCACAACAACATCCCCGAGGGGCCGCCGTATCCGATCCGGGCCGTGACTGACGGCACGTACCACTACATCCGCAACCTGCGGCCCGATGCCCTCTACATCGAGAAGCACCTGATGGGCCAGAACCAGTGGCACGCCTACTGGCCCAGTTGGGTCTTCGAGTCGACGTTCAACGAGCGCACCCGCCGGCTCGTCAGCCGCTACATGCGCCGGCCGCCCGAACAACTCTACCGCCTGGACAGCGACCCGTTCGAGATGACAAACCTCGCCGCCGATCCCGGCCATGCCGACGCCAAAAAGTGCCTCTCTGCCGAACTCGACCGCTGGATGAAAGAGCAGGGCGACCCCGGCGCGGCCCTCGACACACAAGCCCAATGGAGCGCGGCCAAGCAGGGGAAGCATTTTGCGCGCAGCGCGGGCTGAGCAGTCCGACAAACGTTTTGCGCGGTGGTTCTCCCGAACCACCGCGCTTTCGGCGCGAGTGGCGGTGTGGAAGAAAGAGGTAGGGCGTCGGCGCGAGGTCCAATAGAAAGATCAGACGTTGCGCATGTGCAGCCCCTCCCACTCGAAATCTCTGGGGTCAATTTGGCGGAATTCGTGAACTGCGGGAACGAGAGCGCCGGAGACACCCGTCGAGATAAATGCCACCTCATTGCGCCAGCCCTTCTCAAGCGACTTAAAAAGGGGCGGCGCGTAGTCCGCGTCCCCAGCGGTAAGCACGACAGTGGATGGGCCTTCTTGCTCATACAGCGTGGCTGTGAGCTCGGTGATCAGATACGCATCGTCCTGCTTGGAGCGGTTGTTTGTGCCAAGGTAGCCCCTCTTGACTGTGAAGCCCTGGTTCCGCGCGATCTCCCAAAATGAATCATCATCAGGCACTATGCCCGCGATGAAAGCTGTTTTCACGGGCCTGAGATTCCCCTGAGGGTCTCGGGCTAGCTCAAGCAACAGACGCCCGAAGTCAATACGGTAGCCGATGCCAAACTCGCGGTTTACGATACCCCAGAACAGATTCTGATCGTCGACGAACACATGTACAAAATCGTTTGCAAGTTGAGGGTGCGCTTTAGCTTGACCCTGTCGCGGCATTCGCGAGGTTGTCGCCACGCCCTTCGTTCTCTTCCTCGTCTTCCTAGTTCTCTTCTTGCGTCTGGCCATGTTACTCCTCCTTTGCAATGGTCCCACACGCTTGCCCTGCTACAGGAATTCCGCGGAGGCAATACCTACTTCTCTGCGCGCGTTCTCGGAAATCAGTATTCTGTCCTCCGCAAGCGTGGAAATGCTAGGGGCGGCTATGTCGCAGTGTGCTCGAGCACTTGCAGCACAAACTTGCGCGCAGGCTCCAACTCGGCGTCGTTAAGAAGGTCTCTCTGAAGAACTGCGTTGACCCACTTGGGACCATGCCCCCCAATGCTTCGGACAAAGCCTTCCAATTCCCCAACCTCGACGAGGAAAAGGCCCGATGATTTCAAGGCGGCAAGAAGTTGGTCGCATGATCTTGTTGCATCGCCACTGGGCACAAAAGCAGTGCCAGCCGTCTTTGCGTGCGCCCAAGCAGATGACCTGCGCAGTAGATGCCGAATCTGCACGGCCGCTTCTTTGGGGAGATGGGGCTGATTGACACTCGTAAGAATGCTGTCTATCTCCTGCTGCAGATGGGCCTTGTCCAAGTCGGGCTGCTTGCTGGATATGGCTTGAAAAAGGCGCTGCCAGTCGGCTTCAATCGGATCCCATTCACCTCCAAGCGCCTGCCACACGGTCTGGAGGTCCCTCTTACTGCTAAGCAGATCAAAATCCGCAATCACCGCCACAGGCACATCCAACGTCTTCAGAGCCGCCACGACGACGGGGATTCGGCCCTTGCCGCCGCAGTGTGTAAACATGATGTGCCTAGTCGCCGCGGATGCCTTCTGCTCGCATAACGCGTCTCGAAGCGCCGCATAGAACCGGCAATCCGCGTCACCCTCACACACAACGACCTTGCTGTGAAAGAGACCGTCCAGCACATTGGAGTAACGTAGGATCGGATCTCCCCAGACATTACGTATGCCCTCGTTGTCCAGCTGAGTGACGGGATTGACGGAACCATCTCTCCTAAGCCGAATGATTCGCACGCGTCTGGATTCCACGTCCAGCAAACCCTTTAGGAGGTCGCCGCTGTGTGTTGCCAGGAACAGCTGCCTATTAGCGGCAAACTCTCTTACAAGCATCTGTCCAAGAATCCTGGCCTGGGGTGGGTGCAGAAACGCATCCGGCTCGTCTATGAGAAGCACGGCGTGCTCCAGCACCAAGGCATGCAGAAGAACTCCCACGAACGCTCTCATCCCGTCGCCCTGCGAATACAGGGTTGGCAACTGCTTGAGTCGACGCAAATAGCCGAGGGACACCCTATCCTCGCCAGGGTTGCAGGTGGGCTTCTCGCCGCAGTAGAGGGGCACGTTGTTGCCTGCGTTTCGGTGAACGATCAAGTCCTGGCCGAAGGCTTTCCTGAAATAGCCGCTAATTCGTTCCTCTATGGGGTCCTCGGCCTGCAAATAGTGAATAGGATGCGTGAACGGTTGCGTGGTCAGGTCAATGCTACGGGCCGGATTTGCAGCAGCAAGCCTTGCTTCAGTCGTCAAATGGCAAACGAAGAAATGGCTTAGATCCTCTAGGCCGGACTCCGGCCGCCCCCAGTATCTCTCGGCGTGATACTGGTTAACGGCCGCACCCATTGCTCTGTAGATAGGATTTGAGGGACGGGTGTCGTCCTGCCTTGATGTTGCCTGCAACCATCTCCTGAGCAATCCCGTGTCTCCGTCCCTGGCTAATGTCACATCCGCTACCACAATGCCAGGCTTGTTTGGCTTAGCCATCTTGTCGTCTATGTTCTTCAGAGCAACGCTCTTCCCCACGTTGTTCGCGCCAACAAAGACGACGATGTCGCCAGGCTGAAAGGCAATCGTTGTCCCGTCGCTAAACTTGAGGTCTTTGATCCACAGATCTGGTCTGCGGACCTCATCTCGTAATCCTGACATAGCATTCCCTCGTCGGCCTACGCGAATCCTTGGGACTCCGGCATTGCCGCAAGATCGATTCCGAGGCCAAGATACCCATTTCTGCCTGCCCGCCCATGACCATAGGCATATCGTAATGGTTCGGCGCGGGCGATGCAAGGGGTGAGCGGTTCCAATGCGGAATGCGGAACGCGGAATGCGGAACGAACGGCAACGACGACGGATCTTAACGCGGAGAACGCGAAGATCGCAGAGAACGGCGGTAACTGGGTAACGGCAAACGGCAACGACAACAGATCTTAATCTTAACGCAGAGAACGCAGAGAACGGCGGTAACTGGGTAAAGGCAAAGGGCAAACGGCCTGTTCCGAGCCGCGACCGCAAGGGAGCGGAAACCACAACGGCAAGCAACAACGCCGCGGCGCGCCGCGGCCTACTTGCTCGGAAATCAGTATGGTGTTCCCCGAAAGCGGCCGGAAAAGGGCGAATGAGAACCCTTGCCTTTCTTGCCCCGCCTCGCGCTCAGATTGCCCGCCTTGGCGGGCGGTCACGGGGCGTGCCAAACCACCGTCTGATCCGGGCCAAACAAACGCAGCGAGGATTCGGGATAAGTGATTTCCCTTCCGTCCGGCGAGACCGTTCGGCCTACCCCTAGCTGGGCGCGGGGTTTGCCGTTCTTGTCGGTCAGATGCAGCCTCGGCCCGTCCTTGACCACGGCCAGATTGATGCGGAGCCTGCCTTGCTCGTCGAACAGGCGCAGCCTCGGCCCGTCCGTGTCCACGGATAGCATGGCGCCGGTCCTGCCGTTCTCGTCCACAAGAACGAACCGGTTGGCGCGGACCTCTTTGACGGCGGCCCCGGCGGCCACTGGGTGCGTCACGGCTGGGAGGTTCTGCTGCAACTTTTCGCGCGTCGTGATCAGGATGTACCCGGCCTCGACCTTGTACCCCAGGTCGGCCCCGAGTATCGTGGCTAGAACCGATTCCACCGACACCCCCTTGACCTTCAGGTCCAGCACCCGCGTCGGCAGGTCGATCCCCTGCGCGGCCACGTCCGGGTCGATCACGATGTTCAGCCGCATGACCTTGGAGATGTATTTCAGCACGTTGTCGAGGCTCATATTTTCGAAGTCCAGGTCCATCAGACGTTTCAAGCGCTGGTGTGTCTCGGCCACGGCCTTCGGCTCGGCCTGCCCTTTTGCGGTTCTTGGGCCAACGGTCCCGGCCATAACCCAGGCCACAAGAGCCAGGCCCACGACGGTCGATACGGATGCGTACTGCCCCAGCAGCCGCCGATTGCGGCGCTTCGCGCGAGCGAGTTCCCTCTCCAAGTTTTCCAGGCGTTCTTCGGTCGTCATGACTTGCCCCCTTTCTCTGCCATGCCAGGGAGGGCTGCCGCGCCGGGAAGATTCCCGAGGGCAGCCTACCCCTTTCTGCCTGCACGCCCATGACCATAGGCATATCGTAATGGTTCGGCGCGGGCGATGCAAGGGGGGATTGAACGGCAACGACAACAGATCTTAACGCAGAGAAGGGCGGTAACTGGGTAACGGCAAACGGCCCTAACCGCAGAGAACGCAGAGAGAACGCAGACAAAAGCGGTAACTGGGTAACGGCAAACGGCCCTAACCGCAGAGAACGCGGAGAACGGCGGTAACTGGGTAACGGCAAACGGGCGCTGCCGAGCCGCGACCGCAAGGGAGCGGAAACCACAACGGCAAGCAACAACGCCGCGGCGCGCCGCGGCCTACTTGCTATCGCGCCGGGCCGTTGCGTTCAAGACTGCAACATGGTCATCCTTCTATGAACAACGTCGTCCCGTCAAGGGAATATTCCCTCGCTGCAGG
>CAZIJC010000033.1:0-32818 GCA_964539385.1 uncultured Anaerolineales bacterium
ACGGCCAGGAGTCGCCGACCATCGAGACGGCCGAGGCGGACTTCAACGTCCTGGGCGTCCAGATGCGGGGCTACCACGATTTCGGTTGTGCTCTTCAGGATCCGAAGGGCGGCTGCAAGGCAAAAGGCGAGGCATGAGCCTCCTGAAAGGAGTGACGGAACATGGCACAGGCAACATTCGTGCAAGACGGGGCGAGTATCGACTACACGCCCGGTTCGGACGTGGCGGCCGGTGACGTTATCGTGCTCGGCAGCCTCTCGGTCGCTATCGCCAAGCAGGCCATCGCCAGCGGTGTCCTCGGGGCCCTGGCGACGCGCGGCGTCTTCGACGGGGCCAAGGCCACGGGCGCCATTGTCGTGGGCGACGCCATCTACTGGGACGAGGATGGCGATCCCGTCGGCGGCGTGGCCGGTAGCGGTGCGTTCACGACCACCGCGTCGGCCAACCTGTACGCCGGCCGGGCAGTGGCCGCGGCAGATGAGGCCGACACAACGGTCCGGTTCGAGTTGCGCGAGACCGACGTTCTGAACGCGGGCCTCGCGGGCGCCGTCGCCGATCCCGGCGACGCCGGGGCGATCCCGGTCACCAGAAGCGGCACGTGCCCGCTCGTCACGGCCGACGCCGAGACGCGCACACTGGCCATTCCCACGTTCGCCGGCCAACTGCTGAACCTCGGGTTCAAGACCGACGGCGGCGACTGCGTGGTTACGGCCGCCAGCGGCGTCAACCAGACGGGCAACAACACGCTGACCTTCGCCGATGCCGGCGACGAGATTCTGCTCGTGGCCATCGAGAACGGCGCGGCCCTGGCGTGGCGCGTGGTCTCGAACGACGGCGTGGCGCTGAGCACGGTCTAAGCCGGGCAGAGAGAGGGTCATGGCCGACCTGCTGCAAGAGGGCGCGGCGTGGCTTGAGAGGATGCGGGTGGCCCATGCCTCGCAGACCGTGACGTATCAGCGGGGCGGCGACCTCGTCGAGGTCCAGGCGACGGTTGGCCGCAAGGCCTACGAGATCGCCGACTCATGCGGTGCTGTGGTCCAGGTGGATGCGACGGACTTTATCGTCGCGGCGGCCGACCTGATTTTAAGCGGCGAGACCGTCGAACCGCAGCCGGGCGACCGGGTGCGGATGACGACCGACGCAGGCACGGAGGTGTACGAGGTCCTGGCGCCCGGGCCGGGCATGGCTCACTGCGAGCCGGCCGACCCGTACCGGATGGCCTGGCGGGTGCACACGAAACACGTGGTGACCGAGGAGGCCTGAGCGGTGGCCAAACACGACGTCAAGGCAGGCGCCGGCCTGAGCGATCACGACCTTCTCATCCGCATCGACGAGCGGTTGGACGGCGTGGAGATGGCGCTCAAGAACCACCTGCACCATCACTGGTGGATCACGGTTGCTGCGCTGACGGCCGCGACGGGCGCAATCCTGACGGCTCTGATGCGCGCACTGTAAGGAGACGCTTTCGTGTCCACCATCATCAAGATCGCCGACGCCGTGGTCGGGCAGCTGAACCGCGCAGCGCTGGGCGATGAGTTCACCGCCAAGCGGGCCTACCGCCCCGTCTACGACCTGAAGGAGATGGAGGAAGTTCACGTGTCGGTCGTCCCGAAGGCGGCAACGGAGGTGGTCCAAAACCGCGGCCGGACTCAAGGCGACTACACGGTGGACGTCGGCATCCAAAAGAAGGTGGCGACCGACGAAGAGACGGACGGCCTGATGAACTTGGTCGAGGAGATCGCCCGCTACTTCCGGTTCCGCCGCCTCCGGTTGCTCGGCGGCGGCGAGGCCGTCTGGATCGGGACGGCCAACTCGCCCGTCTACGCCCCCGAACACCTGGCCGAACTGGGCCAGTTCACCAGCGTTTTGAGCCTGACGTTCCGGGTCCTGTCCGCATAGGGGCCTCTGGGTAGCGAAGGAGACGTGACGATGAGCGCGAAACTTGGCATGGAAGCCAAACTCTACCGCAACACCGGCTCCTACGAGTCGCCGGTCTGGGCCGAGGTCGAAAACGTCAAGGACCTGGCGCTGAACCTTGAGGCGGGCGAGGCCGACGTCACCACCCGCGCCAACGATGGTTGGCGGGCCACCATCGCCACGCTCAAGGACGCCTCGGTCGAGTTCGGCATGGTCTGGGACACGGAGGACGCCGACTTCTCGGCCATCCAGGACGCCTACTTCGACGGCACGTCCATCGAGTTCGCTGTGATGGACGGCGACATCGAGACCGAAGGCTCGGAAGGCCTGCGGGCGACGATGGCCGTGACGGGCTTCAGCCGCGACGAACCGCTCGAGGAGGCGATCACCGTCACCGTCACGATCAAGCCGACCTATGCCGACAACCCGCCCGAATGGTACGTCGTGCCGGCATAGGGGTTCTTCTCGAACCGGAAAGGAGCCTGAGACATGGCCACCCATCTGACGAACCTTTCGGCGCGGGTCACCATCGCGCTGTCGGCAACCGCCCAGAAGGCCATCGACCTGGCGACACCGGAAGCGCAAATGAGCGCGAAACGGGTCCTGGACCTCGCGTTCGGGGCGGGCGCCGGCCAGGCCGACCTCGTCTGGTGGGACCGGCGAACGGTGGCGAAGGACACGGCCGACGACCTTGACCTGGCCGGTGCCCTGGTCGATGCCTTCGGCGAGACGCTCTCGTTCGCAAACGTCAAGGCCATCGTCCTCATCAACCGTTCGGATGAGGCCATCGGTGATCACGAGGCGACCGACGCCGAGGTCCAGGTCGGCGGTGCGGCTTCGGCGGAGTTTCAGGGTCCGTTTGCGGCGGCCGACGACGCCATCATCGTGCCTGCCGGCGGCGCTTTCGCAATCATCAATCCGGGCGCCGATGGTTGGGCCGTGACCGCCACGACGCACGACATACTCGGCGTTACGAACCTCGACGCCGACGACGAGGCCGTCTACGACATCGTCATCGTCGGCGAGTCGGCCTAGCCCAACACGAAAGGCGTGATCGATGCCCTCATTCGATGATAACGCAGGCCGGTCCTGGACGCTGCGGATCGACGTAAGCGCCATCCGCCGCGTGCGGCAGGCCCTGGACGTGGACCTCTTGGAGCTGGCCGGCGGCCCGCTTCTGGAGCGCGTGGCCGGCGACCCCGTGCTCCTGGTGGATATCCTGTACGTTCTGGCCCGCGGCCAGGCGGACGAACAGAGCGTGGACGCCGAGGCGTTCGGCGCGGCGATGGTCGGCGACGCCATAGATCGGGCCACCGGCGCGCTGCTGGAGGCCCTCGCGGATTTTTTCCCGAGCCGCAAGGCGGCGCTTCTGCGGCAGGTAATCGACAAGGGGCAGACGCTCGCCGAACGGCTTCTCGCGCGGGCCGAGAAACGGGTGGCGGACGGGGATCTGGACGCGGCGATGGAAGAGGTGGCCGCCGAATCTGGCGGTTCTGCCTCCAGCTCGCCGCCGCCGCAGGGCTAGAGCCGGGTCCGTACACGCTGCGGGAATTGGTGTGGATGGCCGAGGCCCGGGGCCGGGACGCCTGGGGCCGCACGGCGACGGTCCTGGCGCTGCTTGCGAACATTCACCGCGACCCGAAGAAGCACCGGGCGCTGCGGCCCTCGGACTTCAATCCGTATGAGACGAAGCGGCGATCCGGGATACCGATCAAGGCCAAGGACATCGGGCTCCTGAAAAAAGTCTTCGTCGGAAAACGTGAGAGGTAAAGAGCCATGCCAAACAACGTTCTGATGCGAAAGGTCGTCGTGACCGCCTCCTATCAGCCGCTGGCCTCTGAGACGACCGTCGTCACGGTGACGGTCTCCACGCTGCCGTCGAACGCCGGGACCGTCTACTTCAAGGGCGACGACGGCTCGGACGTGCCCTGGATTCCGGGCGAGTGGCACGAGCTGAGGAGCGTTGACCTTGCCGAGATCGAGATCAAGGGCACGCCGGGCGACGTGGTAACGGTAGTCGGGGGAACCTGGTGATGCCGTATCGAACCGTCACATCTGGGCTTATCGTTGACAAAACCATCGCCACGGCCGACCTCGCCGACGATGCCGTTACCGGCGCGAAGATCGCTGACAAAACCATCGCCACCGCCGACCTCGCCGACGATACCGTTACCGGCGCGAAGATCGCCGCCTGCACGATTGAGGACGCGAACATCGCCCGCGGCACGATCACCGGGGCGGCCTTGACGGAACCGTTCAAGCATCCCGGCGCCGTCTGTGCCCCTCACCTTCATTCAGTGTGTTTTGAGGGCTGCTGCGGTCACTTCTACTCTCTCTGGGTTGGATGTGGCGGAGCATACATCAGCGGCTATTCGTACTTCGGTGGCCTCAGCGCAAAGTGCATTGACGCCTGCGTTGTCTGCACAAATCGTCTTAAAGCCGTCTGCAGCGCTAAGCTCCGCAACCTCAAGACCTGCTGCTCCGCGGTACTCCCCGGATACTCAAGTTTAGAGCGCGAAGGAAGCATTTACATAGGGAACTGTGCCCTCTGTTACTACTCCTGCGGGGCTTGGCGGAAGGTATCTCCGGCATGAGGATTTTGCTCATCCACGGCGGCATCGGCAAGAACATCGCGGCAACGGCCGTTATGCGTTCGCTGCACAAGCGCTCTGGCGAGAAGCCCGTCATCATCACCGGCTGGCCGGACGTCTGGCATGCGAATCCGCACGTCGAGCGGGTGTGGCGTATGGGCCGGATGGCCCACTTCTACGACATCTACTACCTCGCCGGGGACACGCCGGAACTGGTGCAGGTCGAACCGTACCGGCACCCGGATTACGTCGCCAAGCGCCGCCACCTGATAGACGTGTGGTGCGAGCAGTTGGGGATCGAATGGGACGGGCAGCCGCCGGAACTGCTCCCCGGCCGGAGCGACGAGCAGGTGGTCCAGCAGTACCTCAAGCGGTTCAAGAAGCCGGTCCTCGTCTTCCAGCCCTTCGGCGGTCCTGGGGCGAAACCCCCTGGCACCAAGCCGCAGATGCAGCGCCGCGACCTGTTTCCGGCGACCGCCGAAGAACTGGCCAAGAGGCTGAGCGACAGGTTCGCCGTGCTGCACGCAAAGGCGCCGAAGCAGCCGGAGATATCCGGAACGACTCCGCTCACGGACAAACTCGGCGTCGTGCTGGCCGCGATACGGCAGGCAGACGCGGTACTGGCCATCGACTCGTTCGTGCAGCATGCGGCAGCGGCGTTCGGAAAACGGGCGGTGGTCCTGTGGCGTGGAACGTCCCCGGCCTGCCTGGGCTACACCCTGCATGGCAACCTGGACCCGGCGCGCCCATGCCCGATGCCGTTCTGCCACAGGCCGAACAGTTTTCTCTTTGACCAGGCCCCCGGCGGCGGGCCTTGGCAGTGCCCGTACAACGAACAGTGTGCAGAGTTCGACGTGGAACGAGTCGTGAAGGAGACACTCAATGGCGGTTCTGCAAACCCACGAGGTTCCGGAGACGGTCGCGCAGGCGGCGGAGAGGGTCAAGAGGCCCTTGCTGCGGCAAGCACGCATGGCGCAGGGAGCGCTCAAGCGGATCAGGAATCAGGTGGCCCAACATGGCAGGGGGGCGCTGGTTGCCGCCCTCGGTGATCAGGGCGACGCGGTCATTCAGGCGTACAGGCTCCTGCGCGACTTCGTGGACTACGTGAACGAAACCACGACGGAGGACCTGTGAACCGGCGACCGAAAATCATGGTGTGCGCCCATGAGCGGAGCGGCACGCACTTCCTCATGAACACGATGGCGGACTGCTTTGACTACTGCTCGTGGCCGTTCCTCAACGTGGACTACCCGGAGATAGCGCCGCACCTTGGCGGGATTCCGGTCTGCCTGCATCGGGCGGATGAGTTGGTCAACTGGTTTTTGGCCGGCAGGTTCAACCACAACTGGACGGTCAAGAACCACCTGCCGGTGGAGTTCTTCGGCGGCAGGCTGCCGGAGTTGCTGGAGGCCGACTTCCGAATCCTCACCATCTACCGGAACCCGCTGGACGTGATGCTCTCGAAGCACTTCATCATCAAGGGCTATCCGAGGTTCGAGGGGCCGCGATGTGAAACGGTCGGCGAGTTCATCCGGGCAACGCCCTGCGGCGGCATGACCCGCTACCAGTTGCGGGCCGAGAGAAACATGCTGACCCGGTGGGAGAACCACGTCACGGGCTGGCTCAGCGTCGGGCTGCCCGGGGTTGTCCACGTCCGGTTCGAGGACCTGCGAGACCATTTTGAGCAAACCGTGCGGGACATCGGCAAGGGCATCGGGCTGGAACCTTGCCGCATTCAGCAGCCGGGCAAAGACCGATTCATCCAGCACGGACCCAAGACCTACAGCCGCGCGGACTATGCCCCGGAGGACGTGCGGTTCTTCGATGACGAGGTTGGAGCAACGATGGAGCGGCTCGGGTATGCCGCCCTGAACGAGACGTTCGAGGCGGCGGCCGGGGTCAGGGAACTGGTCGAAGGGCACGAAGGAGAATCGCCATGAAACGCCATGCATGGGGCCACAGGGTTGTCGTCCTGGCCGCGGCCTGCCTGCTGTTCCTCGCCTGCGCGGGTTGCGGCCCTTGGATCAACCCCGACGACCCGGCGTCGGTGGCCCTTGCCTGCGGTGACCTGCGCGCCGTGATGGCTACGGCAGCGGACGTGGCGCTGACGACGGAGAAGGCCGACGCGGCGTGCGCCACGCGCATCGCCGAGGTCTTCGAAGCCTTTGCCACCGCCGTGCGCGAGAACTCGGCCGAGGCGGCCGGAGAGGCCGTGGACAAGATTCTCAAGGCCGTGGCGAAGGAACAGGATTATCGCCTCTACAAGCGGCTTCTGCTGCGGGCGACGGAGCGCGTGAGCGAACGGCTCGAGTACATGGGCGAAGCCCCGGAAGATGACCAGGCCGCCGCCGTCGCCAAACGGTTGACCCTCGCGGCCCTGGACGGCGTGGCCGAGGGCGCCAGGGACTACGCGGCAGGGCTGTCGCCGCCGTCAGGCCACCCTGGCACGGGTACGGCTTGTGCCGTGGCCGGCGGCACGCCTGCCGTGCCAGGGTAGAAGCCGAGGGAGACCGGCCGTGCCACCAATCGACAAAGAGGCGTTGCGCCGGCAGATACGCGACGACCTGAAAACCCTGAAGGCCCTCGAGGGCCAGGCCGTGCGGTGGAACCGGGCCCGCAAGGCTGAGCGACAGTTCTGGACGGGGTTGCTGTTGGACATCGCGGAGGTGGCGATGCCGTACACGTTGGCCGGCCGGATCGCGTTGCGGCTCATCCGGCGTGTTCATAGCCGAACCAGACGATAGGAAGGTGGTGCAAGATGGATGCGAAACAATGGGTTGCGTGGCTGATGCCGGTCCTCGTCCGGGGTCTGGCGTGGATACTGGCGGCCAAACTCGGGATGGAGGCGGCGGAGGCCGACGACCTGGCCACCCAGGCCGGCGCGGCTCTGGGCGCCCTCGCCCTCATCGGCGTCTCGATCTGGACGAGCCTCAGGGGCCGCAAGAAACTCCTCCTGACAGACCCGGCGCTGCCGAGGAACTGAAGCGCCGGTGGAGAGGGCGTCATGACGGGCGGATTCGTCAACCTGAAGTTCTCGATGTTCTTCGACAAGGCCCCCGTTCTGCGGGCCGTGGACCGGGCCGAGAGGCGGGTCCTCGCGAAGGCCGGGGCATACGTGCGGCAGCGAGCCAAGAGCGCCGTCCGCCGGCGCAAGCACGTCTCCCGGCCGGGCCAGGCGCCCTCGAGCCACGCGGGGCACCTGAGGCGGCTGATCTTTTTCGGCTACGATCGCGCCGCCTCCTCGGTCGTCATCGGCCCGCTCTTGTTCCGCTCGCGCTCCTCGCCAACCGTCCCGGGACTCCTTGAGTTCGGCGGGATCGTGACGCGCGAGCGCAAAGGCCGACGCCGACGTGTTCGGGGCGCGCGGCGCACGATGCGCTATCGCCCGAGGCCGTTCATGGGACCGGCCCTTGAGGCCGAGGCGCCCAACTTCCCATCCCTGTGGAAAGATTCCGTGAGGGCACGTTGATGGCAGGGGCACGTGACATCCGGGCGGGCCGGGCCTACGTCGAACTCTCGACGAAGGACAAACTGTCGCAGGGCCTCTCGCGCGCCCAGGCCCGACTGCGTGCGTTCGGGCGGTCCTGTCAAGAACTCGGCCGGAGCCTTTTCACCGTGGGCGGGGCGGCATTGGCCGCGTTGGGCGCGGCGAGCAAAGTGTTCGCCGACTTTGAGAAGCAGATGGCGATGGTCTCCACAATGCTCGACCGGCCCGTCGCGCACATGGAGAGGTTCAAGGAAGCCGTCCGCGACATGGCGGTCGCATCGGGCCAATCGACCGAGACCATCGCCAAGGGACTCTACGATATCCTCTCGGCCAGCATCGCGCCGGAGAAGGCGCTGGGATTCCTTCGGGTAGCCCTCCGTGCGGCGGAGGGCGGCATGACCGACGTGGCCACGGCCACAAAAGGCATGATCCGCATCCTGCGCGCCTATGACATGAACGCGACGCAGGCGGCGGACATCAGCGACACGCTGTTCACGGTCGTCAAGAAGGGCGTCATCACCTACGAGGAGCTCGCCGAGCACATCGGGACGGTCGCGCCGAGCGCCCGGGCCGCGGGTCTGACGCTTCAACAACTCAGCGCCGCCATCGCAACCGTCGTGTCCGTCGAAGAGCCGGCCCGCGCCATGACCGCCCTGCGTCAAGCGATCTTTGAGGCCGCCGAGGAAGGAACCGATCTCCTGTCGTTCGTGCGTGAATTCAAGGACGCCGATCTTGCGAAGGTCATCGCCGCCGGCATTCCCAAGCGGGCCGCCCAGGGCGTGGTGATCCTCGCCAACAACCTGAAACTGCTCGATGAGAACCTCGCGGCGATGGCCGGCAGGGCCGGCGCCGGCGAAGAGGCCTACAAGAAGATGGCCGGCACCCTCACGAAGGCATTCAACCAGGCGAAGCAGGCTGTCGTTGTCGCGGCAGGGCGGATCGGCGAAGCCCTGGCGCCCGTCCTCAAGGATTGGCTCTCCGGCGCCAAAGAGGCGATTGAATCCTGGGCGGCCTGGATCCGTGAGAACCGCGAACTTGTTGGCCAGTACACGAGGCTTGCCCTCAAGATCGCCGCCTGGACCGTCGGCCTCGGCGCGGCCCTCATCGCCGTCGGCAAACTGGTTGGGGCCATTACGCTGCTCGCCAGCCCCCTCGCCGTTGCGATCGGCGCTGTCGGACTGTTGGGCTACGGCCTCTATCGGCTCAGCGGCTATTCGGTCGAGGCCATCGGAAACATCACGGCCTATCGCGACGCCCAGGACAAGGCCCGCGCGGCCGATCTGGCCCGCCTCCGACAGCTGGACGAACTGACCAGGACAGAACGCCTGAACACCCAGGAAATGGTCGAGGCCAAGCGGCTCATCAATGAACTCTCGGACCGGTACGGCGATCTCGGAGTCACACTCGACGAGACAACCGGCAAGTTGGAGAACGTGTACGAGGCTACCAGGAAGGTGCACGATGAAATGCGCAAGCGCCGCGCCAACGAACTGATCTTGGAAATCTCCAAGTTGCACAACAAGATTCAGCAGCTGCGCGAGACGTTCACGGGCGGGACGGCAAAAACCATATTCAACTGGGCCACGGGCGCTATGGAGAACGCCGGTGACCGCATCGTCCGGCTGCAGCGGAAACTGACGAGGACCGTCATGGAGCTCCAGGCGGTGCGGGCCGGGGTGGGCGCCGAGGGGCTGACGGGCGGGGTCAAGGTACCCGCGGTCGTCAAACCAGCAGGGAAACCTGCCGTCACGGCCGAACCCGAGGAACCCCCGCTGTGGTCGCGCGAAACGATGGAACTCCGGACAGGGCTTCGGATGGAGGCAGAGGCGAGAGGCAAGGCCGATGCCCTCAGGCTCGCGGCCCTCGATGAGGAAAAGCACCTCAGGTACGAGATCGCGCGGGCCGAGATCGAGGCCACCAAGGAGGGCATCGATCTGCGCCTGGCGCTCCTCGCGCTGGAGCGCCGACAGGCGCTGGCCCAGGAAGGCGTGAACGCCGCGCTCATCAACCGGCTGTATGACGCTCGCAGGCAGGCCATCCTCGCAGGCACCGAAGCACAGAAGGTCGCCCGCCGCTTCCAGGTCCGCGGTCAGTTCGGCGGCCTTGGGGCCGAGCGGATCGGGGGCGGGAACACGGCCGAACGCATGGCCGCCGGCATCGACGAGATCGTGCGGAACACAAAGCCCTTGCGCCAAGCGGGAACGCTGGTCTTCGGCTGAGGTGAGAGCAGGTGGCGATAACCGTCGAGGAAAAACCCGACAGCCGCGAATCCGCCCAGGGCGACACCAAGTCCGCAACGCTCACGTACATCGTCCGAGGGACGGCCGACGACGCGGCGGCCCGCACCGCACTGGCCGCCGAAGCGCCGCTGGAGCACGATGGCCTTGTCCGCCAGACGTGCGCCGTCGACCCGGTTCACATCGACAGCGGTAACGCCGCAGTGTGCGCGTGGACCGGCTCTGTCGAGTACGGCCAGACCTCAGACGCGAGCCGCGAGACCGGCGACTCGATCTTCTCGTTCGACATCGGCGGCGGCACGCAGCACGTCGTGACGGCGGCGCCGGGTAAATCCATAAGCGCTTGCGCCCCGGACGGCGAGACGGCCCCGCCCGCACACGGCATCGGCGACAACGGCGAGCGGTGTGAGGGCGCCGACATCATGGTTCCCGTCTATCACTTCTCCGAGACGCACTACCTGTCGGATTCGGTCGTGACGCCGGCCTATAAACAGACGCTGTTTCAGTGTGCGGCGAAGACCAACCTGGACGCCTTTCGCGGATTTGAGGTCGGCGAGGTCCTGTTCCTGGGCGCGTCCGGTTCGAAGCGCGGCAAAGAGGACTGGGAGGTGACGTTCCGCTTTGCCGCCAAGCCGAACCGCGAAAACTTCACGGTTGCCGGCGGCACCATCACCGTCCCCTCGTGCAAGGGCTGGCACTACCTGTGGCTGCGCTTCGAGTCGAAAGAGGACGACGATTCCCACCGCATGTACCGGCGGGCCATCGCCGCCTACGTCGCGCCCGTCTACGAGGAGTTCCTGTTCTCGAGCCTCGGAATCTGATCGATGGGCGACGCCCTCAAAAAAGTGACTACCGGTTCGCCGCTCGCCATCCCTGCCGCCGCCTACAACGCCTTCATCGACGCGGCCCGCGCCGAGCAGGCCCACCAGGGCGACCAGGATGTTCCGGGGCAGGCCGTCCCGCGCGAGAGCGGCATCGTGCTCATCAAGAACACGACCGAATCAGACCTTGACCGCTTCGCCATCCTCGGCATCGACTCACCCGTCTTCACGCCCACCGACAACGAACAGGAGTTCAAGAACCGCGTGGCTCTGCGCGGCGTGGTGCCCATGCTTGCCGACCACGAGGGCCGGTTCGCCATCCTTCTTGAGCCGGTCAAGGCCGGCGGGATCGGCTTGGCCGGCGTCCAGGGTGTCTTTCCCGTGAAGGTCGATGTCCAGGACGAGGACCACGACTTCGGGGAGGTTGACGACGGCGAGTGCGGGCACCTCGCAAGCGGCAGGTGCGGCGCGGCTCAGATCCTCTGGAAGGAGTCGGGGACCGGAGAGAAATGGGCTGTTGTCCGAATCGGGCTGCCGCACCGGGCCGGCTTCTGGGCGCGGCTGACGGCCGAGGCGGCAGGCGGCGGTGGTTACTACTCCTGGAAGATGCTCGAAGACGACGCCGAGACCGACGTCGACCCGCCCGTGGCAGGCACCGACAACGCGAAGGAGGTCAACGGGACCGAGGGAGTTCCCACCGGCGCGGCGGACGGGGCCGTCGTCTGGATGGAACTCGACCGCACGGACGATCCTCGCGAGTACCGCTTCGCCTACGAGCCGGGCGGCGGGGGTGGGCCGGCCGTCGTCCGCATCATCTCGTATTCCGGCGGCGTCTACACGGTCCAGCCGGTCGTTCGAAGCGGCGGCGCGTGGCAGGACACAGGCGCGCCGCTTACGGGTATCCACAACTTCGGCGAGGTCCAGGCCGAGGAGGCCGGCTACCTGGCCGGTCCGGCCGGATGCGACATCTACGTGCCCCTCTTTGAGGCGGGCGACGAGCGGTTCCTGCTCGTCCATCCGCCGAGGATGGTCTGATGGGCTGGAGCGCCGCGTGGCCGCCCCAGAGGTGGCAGCCGATTGACACGGACACGGTCGTGAATAACCTCCGCGCCGCCCTCGCCGAACGCGACGGCCTGATGCCCGTCGGGTTTGTTCCCGCCGCGTTTGACCGCTGGGATGCGCAGGTCGGCGAACCCGAAGGCGGGGACCCTCCGAACCAGACGATGGCCAACTTCCAGTACGAGATCGAGCAGATGCTCGTGCTTGTCTGGCCCTACCGCTGGTGGGATCCGACCCGCAGCCAACTCTATACGTTCGCCGATCTCTGCGAGGACGCCTTCGGCAAGGTGAACTGGACCTACGATCTGACGGGGGTAAGCGCCCCGTGGACGCCCGCCGCCGCCTGCTTCTTCGACCAACTCTACAGGGCGATCAACCGACTGGACCGGATTCGGATTCTGCCGAGCGCCTCGGAGTCCGTGACCCGCGACGATGTGTACCGGCTGACGTTCGGTATCGGCGACTGGCCGGCCGAGCGCGCAGCCACCTTCGCCCTGTTCGACGGCACACCCGACGGCGGTGCGATCCCCTCGATGGACTACGACGTCGGCATGGGCGGCGAGGTTTTCGACGCCGGGCCCAGCCAGCAGTGGTTTCTTGACTCGCGCGAGCTCCGGATGACGTTCGCTACGGCCGCGCTGGCCGGCTACACCGTGAAGAAGGCGTGGCTGACGTTCGCCACCGAGGCGCCGTCCGGTTCGACGGACTACACCGACACATTCACCGCCGAGGCTGTTGACCGCAACGGTGCGCAACTGGGGGCGTTCGCCTCCGACGAGTACGGCGAGAAGACCTTTGAGGCCGTCGCCTCAGCCATCGACACCGGCGGCGACTCGGTCTTCACGATCCGCTCCACCCGCCCTGACACCGCCGACCGCCCCGCCTGGACGCCGCCCGGCCCGAACTACACGAGAACTTACCGCGAAGGCCTCAACGTCACCGGTCCTGTCCGCCTGGTGGTTCAGTTGGACTTGGAATACAAATAAGAATGGCCGTAACTTTCGAGATCGGCTGCATTGGCATCCTCTGCCACAGCAAGACCTCGACCTCTTACCACCATCCCCATCCGTCGGCCCCGGCGCCCTGCTGCGCTTCCATTGTTCTTCCACCCGCGACCACTTCCCCTGGTCCGCCACGGCCCATGCTCGGGCGCGTGCCAGCGAGAGCGAGCGACCCGGGCGGCGTAGCCCAACTTCCGGCTGATTGCCGAGGTACCCAGACGCCCCACGACCGCCATTCCGTCTGAACGTATTGGGACAGGCTGTTCCCTTGCAGAGCGGGTGAGGGTGCGGCATAATGCGGGCGGAGTATCCTCGGCACGGTAGGGAGAGGTGAGGCATGGACAACGGGCAACTCAATTGGATCGCCGGCTTCATCTGGGGTATTGCCGATGACGTGCTCCGCGACGTGTATGTCCGCGGCAAGTACCGGGACGTGATCCTGCCGATGACCGTCATCCGACGGCTGGACGCGCTCCTTGAACCCACCAAGGACGCGGTCCTCAAGATGAAGGAGCAACTCGACAAGGCGGGCATCGCGAACCAGGATGCGGCGCTCTGCCAGGCCTCCAGCCAGGCGTTCCACAACACCTCCCCGTTCATCCTTCGAGACCTCAAGGCCCGAGCCAAGCAGCAGCAACTCAAGGCCGACTTCGAAGCCTACCTCGACGGCTTCTCGCCGAACGTCCAGGAAATCCTCGACAAGTTCAAACTCCGCAACCAGATCCCCACGCTCGTCGAGGCCGACATCCTCGGTAGCCTGATCGAGAAGTTCCTCGACCCGTCGATCAACCTCAGCCCCAAGCCGGTCTTCGACGCCGAAGGGAATGAACGCCTTCCCGGCCTCGACAACCACGCCATGGGCACGATCTTCGAGGAACTCATCCGCCGGTTCAACGAGGAGAACAATGAGGAGGCTGGGGAACACTTCACGCCGCGCGACGTCGTGAAGTTGATGGCCAGTCTGGTCTTCCTTCCCATCGCCGACGAGGTCGAGTCCGGCACGTACCTTGTCTACGACGGTGCGTGTGGCACCGGCGGCATGCTGACAGTCGCTGAGGAAACGCTTGCCCGTCTGGCCGCCGATCACGACAAGGAGGTCTCCATCCACCTGTTCGGCCAGGAGATCAATCCGGAGACCTTTGCGATCACCAAGGCGGACCTGCTCCTGAAGGGCGAGGGGGACGAAGCGGAGAACATGAAGTACGGCTCAACCCTCTCGGCTGACGCGTTCCTCACCCGCCAGTTCGACTTCATGCTCTCCAATCCACCCTACGGTAAGAGCTGGAAGACGGACCTGGAGCGCATGGGCGGCAAGAAGGACCTCGCCGATCCGCGATTCACTGTCCAGCATGACGGCGACGAACTCTCCCTCATCACCCGCTCGAGCGACGGCCAACTCATGTTCCTCGTGAACAAACTGGCCAAGATGAAGCATAACACGCCACTCGGAAGCCGCATCGCCGAGGTCCACAACGGGTCGTCGCTCTTCACCGGCGACGCCGGCCAGGGCGAGTCCAACATCCGCCGGTGGATCATCGAGAACGACTGGCTCGAAGCCGTCATCGCGCTGCCGAACGATATGTTCTACAACACACCGATGGAGACATTCATCTGGCTGTTGTCGAACCGCAAGGGCGATGAAAGAAAGGGCAAGATCCAGCTGATAGACGCCAGCCAGCTATTTGAGCCGCTGCGCAAAAACCTTGGCAAGAAGACCTGTAAGCTTTCTGACGACCATATCAAACAGATCGTTGACATGTTCCTCGCCTTTGAGGAAACCGAGCAGTCGAAGATCTTCCCCAACGCGACCTTTGGCTACTGGAAGATCTCCGTCGAGCGCCCGTTGCGCCTGGCGATCCACGTCACGCCCGAGAACCTCGCCGCCTTCAAGAAGGACGCACCGGAGAAGCTACACAAGCCTGCCGAGTTGCTGATGGGGATCGCAGGGGGCCCTGACCCGCGCATGGACTTTAACATCGTCCAAGAGCGCTTCGAATCGGCCGTGAAGAAGATGCATATCAAGCTCCACGCCCGGGACCTCAAGAGCATCTATCGCGCCTTCACCTTCAAGCACAAAGCCGCCGAGCCGGTCATCAAGAAGAAGTCCAAGGAAGGCGTGGATTACGAGCCCGACCCCGATTTGCGCGACACGGAAAAGGTGCCCTTTCTGTATGCAGATGGCATACCTGCATTCTACGCCCGCGAGATTCGTCCTCGTTTCCCAGATGCCTGGGTGGACCCAAATAAGACAGTTGTTGGGTATCGCATCCCGTTCAACAAGATTTTCTTTCGACCACCACGCCTATCGCATATTCATGATGTGATTGCTGACACAGATCGCCTGCTAACCGCGGCGCAAGAACGATCCTCCGCCAGACGCGATCTAATGAACATCGTGGATTCACTCGTATATGGGAGTGGCGCGGATCAGGACGAACCGGAGTTGGCGAGTGACGAGCGCGCGTTGGGCATGAGGTGGATGGGCAGAATTCCTGCGCACTGGCGCGTAGAGAAAGCCAAGCACATCTTCGCGGAAGTAGTCGATAAGGGGCATCCAGAGGAAGAGTTGCTATCAGTCACCCAGGATCGAGGTGTTGTCGCAAGGTCGTCACTCGATATCAATGTGGTTATGCCGAGTGGGGACACCTCAGGCTATAAGCTTGTTATGCCTGGTGATTGTGTTATCAGTTTGCGGTCCTTCCAAGGCGGCATCGAGTACTCGGAGTGCAGGGGAATTGTCAGTCCCGCGTATGTGGTCCTCCGACCTCGAATAAAGCTGGTTCCCTCATTCTTTAAGTATTTGATGAAGACTCCAAGGTTGATCGCCGAGCTTGCGACCGCAGTCTCAGGTGTTCGACAAGGCAAGAACATCACTTACGAGGACTTTTGCCAGATTCTCCTTCCTTTGCCACCCCTAGATGAACAGGGGGCGATAGGTGCGCAGATTGAATCTCTTCTTGAACTGGCCTCCATTCATCAACAGCTGAGTCGCTCTATCAGGGAGGAAGCAACGGTTGCCGCAAACGAACTCGTTACAGGAAAGGTGGCTTCGTCACCCGAAACTGCAAGGACTGGCGAGCAGAGAACATGAGCAAAACGACGGATACATCAGAGAAAGGGTTGGAGGCCCTGATCGTCGACTCCCTCGTCAGCGAGGCCGGCTACGCGGAAGGCCGAAGTGAGGACTACGACCGCGACCACGCCGTGGACCTGGCACAACTGCTCGCGTTCGTCAGCGCCACGCAGCCCAAGGCGGCGGAGGTGGTGGAACTGGCGCAGGACGGGCCGAAGCGGACGCAGTTCCTCCACCGCCTCCAGGGCGAGATCGCCAAGCGCGGCGTGATCGACGTGCTGCGGAACGGCATCAAGCACGGGCCGGTAAGCCTGGAACTGTTCTACGGCACACCGACGCCGGGGAACACGAAGGCCGAGGAGCGGTTCGCGGCCAACATCTTCAGCGTCACCCGGCAACTCCGGTACAGCAAAGACGAGACTCAACTCTCACTGGACCTCGCCATCTTCATCAACGGCCTGCCGGTGGCGACGTTTGAACTGAAGAACCGGCTGACGAAGCAGACGGTCGAGGACGCGATTCAGCAGTACAGGCGGGACCGCGATCCGAAGGAACTTCTGTTTCAGTTCGGCCGGTGCATGGTGCACTTCGCGGTGGACGACCAGGAAGTGCGCATGTGCACCCACCTCAAGGGCAAGGATTCCTGGTTCCTGCCGTTCAACATAGGCTGGAACGACGGGGCCGGCAACCCGCCGAACCCCGGCGGGATCAAGACCGATTACCTCTGGAAGCAGACACTGACCAAAGATGGGCTGACGGACATCATCGAGAACTACGCGCAGATCGTGGAGGAGAAGGACGAGAAGGGGCGCAAGACAAAGCCCAAGCAGATCTTCCCGCGCTACCACCAACTCGACGTGGTGCGGAAACTTCTGGCCGACGCAAAGGCCACGGGGGTCGGCAAAAGGTATCTCATCGAGCACTCGGCCGGCAGCGGCAAGAGCAACTCCATCGCCTGGCTGGCCCATCAACTCATCGGGCTCCAGAAGGCGGGCAAGGCGATCTTCGACTCGGTGATCGTCGTCACCGACCGGCGGGTGCTCGACAAGCAGATCAGGGACACAATCAAGCAGTTCGCCCAGGTCTCGGCGGTAATTGGGGCGGTGACGGGCGCTGGTAGCAGTAAGACTCGGCAGCTCAGCAGCTTCCTGCGATCGGGCAAGAAGATCATCATCTCGACGGTACAGACGTTTCCGTTCGTCCTGGACGAGATCGGTGACGAACACCGCGGCAAACGATTCGCCATCATCATCGATGAGGCTCATTCCGGCCAAGGTGGAAAGACCACGGCGAAGATGCACTTGGCTTTGTCCGAGGAGGGGGGCGAGGAAGAGGTAGAGACCTTCGAGGACAGAATCAACCGGATCATGGAATCGCGCAAGATGCTGGCCAACGCCAGTTACTTCGCCTTCACAGCGACGCCGAAGAACAAGACGCTGGAGATCTTCGGGGAGTCCGTGCCGGCGGGCGAGAAGGTCAAGCACCGGCCATTCCACTGTTATACGATGAAGCAGGCGATTCAGGAAGGGTTCATCCTGGACGTGCTGGAGCACTACACGCCTGTCGAGAGTTACTACCGGCTGATGAAGACGGTGGAGGACGACCCGGAGTTCGACACGAAGAAGGCCGGGAAGAAGCTCCGGCGCTATGTTGAATCGCACGAGCACGCGATCCGACAGAAGGCCGAGATCATGGTCGACCATTTCCACGAAAAGGTGCTGGCCCGACGGAAGGTCGGCGGCAAGGCCCGGGCGATGGTGGTCACCGGCGGCATTCAGCGGGCGATCCAGTATTACCACGCGTTCGTGGAGTACCTGCGGGAGCGGAAGAGCCAGTACAAGGCCATCGTAGCCTTCTCCGGCGAGCCCGAGTACGGCGGCCAGAAGGTCACTGAGGCGTCGCTGAACAAGTTCCCGAGCAGCCAGATAGAGAAGAAGTTCCAGCAGGACCCATACCGCTTCCTCATCGTCGCCGAAAAGTTCCAAACCGGCTACGACGAGCCACTCTTGCACACGATGTACGTGGACAAGATTCTGTCGGGCATCAAGGCGGTGCAGACGCTGTCGCGACTGAACCGTGCGCGCCCGCAGAAGCGCGACACGTTCGTGCTCGACTTCATGAACGATGCCGATACGATTCAGGCCGCCTTCGCCGACTACTACCGCACCACGATCCTGAGCGAGGAGACGGACCCGAACAAGCTGCACGACCTCAAGGGGACGCTGGACGGGCATCAGGTTTATGCGTGGGCGCAGGTCGAGCAGTTGGCGCGACTATTCCTCGGCGGCGCGGACCGTGACAAACTCGACCCGATTCTGGACGCCTGCGTGGCGGTGTATAACGCGGATCTCGATGAGGACGGCCAGGTGGGCTTCAAGGGCAAGGCGAAAGCCTTCGTCCGGACGTATAGCTTTCTGGCATCCATCCTGCCGTACACGAATGCCCACTGGGAGATGCTCTCGACCTTCTTGAACTTCCTTATTCCGAAACTGCCGGCCCCAAAGGAGGATGATCTGTCCAGGGGCATATTGGAGACGGTCGACATGGACAGCATCCGCCATGAAGTTCAAGCGTCCATGGAGATCGCGCTTCCGGATGCGGATGCGGAGGTGGAGCCGATCCCCACGAGCGGCGGAGGCCGCAAGCCGGAACCCGAACTGGATCGGCTGAGTAATATCGTCAAGGCGTTCAATGACCAGTTCGGGAACATCGACTGGAAGGACGCGGACCGCATTCGCGACGTGATCACCAAGGAAATCCCCACGAAGGTTGCTGCGGACAAGGCGTACCAGAACGCGATGAAGCACTCCGACAAGGCAGCTGCTCGCCTTGAGCACGACCGGGCGCTCCAGCGCGTAGTGCTTGAACTGCTGGCTGACCACACCGAGCTCTTCAAGCAGTTTCAGGACAATGCCAGCTTCAAGAAGTGGCTGGCGGACACGATCTTCTCGGTGACTTACGATGAGAGTGCCGCATGATGTGGGGGAGAACCGGCCTATGAGCGAGAAACGGTCACAGACGATCCAGTTCTTCCTGCCGGAAGGCGAGCCCCGAGGCATGCGCATTGCGGAGATCACCACGCGGATCGTTCAGGCGGTATCGCATGGAGTTGTGGACGCTCCGCCGACAACGAGCATAGGCAACTGGACCGGGAAGCGTTCCCGTTCGGCAAACTTCTGCAGGTCCTCTTTCGCGGCTCCGAGCTCAAGATCGGGATCGAGTTCTCCGTCACCGTGGAAACCGGCGTTGCCCAGAGCTTCCAGACGGACATCAAACAGATTCTGGACGACCTTGGCCTGGCTGATCGCGTGCGGGTTGAGCCGACAGGAGGGATGAATCCGTGAGCCGATTCCTGCATACAAGCGATTGGCAGTTGGGAATGACCCGCCACTTCCTCTCGGAAGGAGCTCAAGAGAGGTACGGTCAGGCACGGTTTGACGCCATTCGAACCATGGGACGCATCACCAAGGAGGAGAAGTGTCAGTTCATGCTCGTGTGCGGCGATGCCTTCGAGTCGAATCAGGTGGACCGAAAGACCGTTGCCCGTGCGTTGGAGGCCCTGAGGGAGGTGCCGGTTCCGGTGTTCATTTTGCCGGGCAACCACGACCCGCTCAACGCGGCAGCCGTGTATCGTTCAAGCACCTTCATTGACCGGAAACCCGCTCATGTTCACGTCATCGAGAACGCATCTCCAATCAAAGTCGCAGATGGTGTGGAACTGGTGGGTGCGCCCTGGATGTCCAAGCGGCCTGTTGCCAACCCCGTCGAGGAAGCTCTCGCGGCTCTTGCCCCGGCGAGCGGAATCACGCGCATCTGCATGGCCCACGGGGCTGTTGATCGACTCACGCCCGCCCCGGAATCAGCCGGGGTCATCGCGGTGGCGGCGCTCGAGCGCGCGATTGCCGAGGGGAAGGTTCACTATGTGGCGCTCGGCGACCGCCATTCCCTCACTAGGATGGCCGATGGGGACCGCATCTGGTATTCCGGGACGCCCGAAGCCACGGACTTCTCCGAAACGCAGGCCGGGTTTGCCCTTGTGGTCGAGGTCGGCGACAGTGGTGCTGCCACCAAGAAGGTCCAGATCGGCCAGTGGCGGTTTGTCGAACGCGAGCGGGTTGACCTCAACAGCGCCGATGATGTGGAAGCGCTGCGAAGGGCGCTGGAAGAGATTGAGAACAAAGATCGCACCGTCGTCCGGCTGAGCCTAGTTGGCTCTCTCACCCTATCCTTGCGCGACGCGGTTCAAAATCACCTTCTCGCAGCAAAGGATGTTTTCGGCGCGTGCGATGTACGAGAAGACGACCTCCTTGTGCTTCCTGATGACACGGATTTTGCCGACCTCGGGTTCTCCGGTTTTGCCGACGCAACAGTGCAACGGCTCCGATCCAAGATCGCGGAAGGCGGGGGTGAAGGCAGCACGGCCCGCGATGCATTGATGCTCCTTCTCCGATTAGCATGGGGTATGGCATGAGATTTCTTCGTCTCAGAATCGCCAACTACCGGGGCATAACCGCCGCCGAAGTGCAGTTCGGTGCAGCCGGCATAACCCTCGTGCAGGGGCCGAATGAGGTCGGGAAGACCAGCCTCGGCGAGGCTATCGGGCTTCTCTTTGAGTTCCCCGATTCCAGCAAGCATCGTAGTGTCGAGGCCATCCGCCCGGTCCACTGGGATGAAGGCCCGGAAATCGAGTTGCAGGCGGAGAGCGGGCCCTACGCCTTTACCTACTTCAAGCGTTTCCACAAGAAGTCGGAAACCAGGCTCACCATTACTCGGCCCAAAGCAGAGAATCACACGGGCCGTGAAGCGCACGACCGCGCGGAGGCCATTCTTCAAGAGACCCTTGACATCAGCCTCTGGAAGGCTTTGACCATTGAACAAGGCGACGCCATCCACCAGCCCGTCCTGACGACGCAGACATCCCTATCAGCCGCGCTTGATAAGGCGGCCGGCGGACGTCCCGCCGACCCGAGGCAGGAGGGGCTTTTCGGCAGAGTCCGGGAGGAGTACTGGCGCTACTACACCGAGCGCGGTTCCGAACGGAAGGAACTCACTGAATCCCGCAAGGCCCAGGCGGACGCCCAATCGGAAGTTGCCCGCATCGAGAAGGCCATCCGCGACCTCGATCAGGACATAGACCGGGCGGAATTCCTGCAGCGCGAGTTGGGGCAACTTAGACGCAAGGAAGAGGAATTGACGAATGAGGTGGCTTCGCACACGGCTTCGCTTGAGGAGATTGGCGCTCTGGAGTCCGCTCTGTCGGCAACAGGGCTGAAACTGGAGACGGTGCGGAAGTCCGAGCAAATGGCACTTCGAGACAAAGAGACTCGCCAAGGGCTTATTGATGCAGTCGCCAAAACCGATAAGGCGCACAAGGCCGTTGAGGAATCCGGCGTCATGTCTCTTTCGGCATTGAACCAGGCCGAGGAGGAACTCAAGAAAGCGCAGACGGCGTTCAATGAGGCTGACCGCAACCGAAAGGAAGCGGATGCCCTTGCTGCTTTGCGACGAGCGGACTTCGACTACTACAACAACAAGCTCCATCTCGACCAACTCCGGGAACGCAAGGACCGCATTGACCACGCCAGGCGGAATGCCGCGCAGGCGGAAGAAGTGCTGGCGCGGAGCAAAGTGGACAACCGAACGTTGAAGGCGATTCAGGACGCCGAACGGGCCTTTCTGACAGCAAACGCACAGTTGGAGACAGGCGCGCCAAATGTGCTCCTTCGCGGTCTGACTGAGTGCCGGTTGTCCATTGATGATGCCGAGATTACACTCGGCAAAGGGGAAGTTCGGACGATTTCGGTTCATGATAGAGCAAGGTTCACCATACCGGGTAGGCTTGATATCGAGATCACCGCTGGTTCCAGTACCGAGATGTTATCCAGGAAGGTCGAGGATGCCCAACGGGTTCTTGACAACGTTTGCGCGGCCGCAGGCGTTGCCAACCCTGACGAGGCAAGGAGAGCATTCGAAGAGCGACGCGAAGCGTCTCGGCATGTGGAAAGCAAGGGGCAGGTCGAGAAGGACAACCTCCGGGATCTGACCTACGAGCAACTTGAGCGAAAGCTGGTCGGTCTTCAGAAAGGCGTGCCCGACTATCTTGCCAAGCGCTCGACTGAGCCGGTTATCTGTTCCGACCTCGATTCGGCAAAGAAGGAATGGGCGAACGCTGAAGCGGCTCAGCGGACGGCAAGTGACGAATGGGAAGCGGCTCGCCAAGGTCTCGATGCTGCTCGTGGCGTCCGCGAAGGCCTGAACACCAAGCACCAGGAAGTGCGTGTCCAACTCGACCTGCTGGCAAAAGACCTCAAACATGTGCAGGAAAATCTGGAGAGGGCCCGAAAGAGCATTCCCGATGATGATCGCGAAGCGAATCTGATCGAGGCTTCACGCGCGGTGGCCGTCGAAGAAGCCAACGTTGCCTCTGCCGAGGCATCGCTGAGGGCGAAGAACCCTGAGCGAGTCAGAGCACTAGCGGATACGGCGAAGGGATCTCTGCAAACGACGCAAACTCGGCGCACTGCGGCACAAACGGAACTCACGGAAGTCCAGACCCGGCTGAGAATCCACGGCGAGGAGGGTTTACACGAGAAGTCGCACGCTGCGCAGGTTCGCTTGGAGCAAGTTGAGCAGGAAAACCAGTCCCTATTTCGGCGAGCCACTGCCGCCAAGAGCCTCTTTGAAACTATGCGAGAAGAGCGCGACGAAGCGCGGCGAGCCTATGTGGCCCCGCTCAAAGAGAAGATCGAGAACCTTGGCCGGTTGGTCTTCGATGAATCCTTGCAGGTGGAGATCAGCGAAGACTTGCAGATTGCCAGTCGGACGGCCGGAGGCGTTACGGTGCCTTTCGACTCGTTGAGCGGTGGCACAAAGGAACAGCTCTCCCTGATCTTCCGCCTGGCCTGTTCGATGATCGTAGCCAAGGATGGCGGGACACCGCTCATTCTGGATGACGCGTTGGGCTATACGGACCCGGATAGACTGCGTCTGATGGGCGCTGTTCTGGCCAAGGCTGCCAAGGACTGCCAAATTGTGATCTTCACATGTGTGCCCGACCGGTATGGCAACATTGGCGAAGCGACTGTCGTTTCGCTGAAGTGAGAGGATGCCTATATGGCCGCCAGCCCTGCAAAGGCTTACGGCGCTTTTGTCGCAGACATCCCTCGCTCGCGCTCTGCTCCAGTTTCAAGCCTCTACGATTTGCAGTGCACCACCGCAGTAACCTTCGGGTCTTCAACCCGACGGTAGTGGTAGGGATCGGCTACCCAAAGGATTCATGCGCAACGGCCTCCCCCGGCGACCGATGCTGGCAGGCGCCGCTCGTTTTGTTGACCGTGCGGCTGTAACGGGTTAGAATCTCCCCACCGCTTGAGACTCGTTCGGAGCGGGGACCCAGGCGTAACCCTCTTCGAAACGGAGACCGTGGCGTGGCGGGTCACCGACAACGAGAATCGCGTTGCTTAGAGCAACAGGCCGTGACCGTGGCCAGGATGCCGGCCCTGACGGGTTCGGGCAGGTGGGGCCAGGCGGCGGCGAGGTGCGCATCTGTCGCCTGGCGCGCACGATTTGCACCGCTTTTTGCACCGCCTGGGGTGGCCTGGTTTCGTAAGTACTTGTCTTTGTCGTAGGTTACGCTATCCTGTTCGAGTCCCCTTGGGGGTACCATAGAGATTTCTCGATGCGGCCGCACGTTCCCGCGTGCGGCCGCATCTTCTCGGTGTGCCGGGCATGGCACGTGACTTGGAGGTGGGAGTTCTCTACGGACCTTGGTGACAGGAACCGTTAGCCGAACGGCAACTGCGGCGGGTGGCATGGCCACGCTTGCGTGGCCATGGGCTTGGTCCCGCTTCATGGCCACCTAACGGCAGGTTGCCATGCCCCCGGGCGTTTGGGCAAATCGGGTTTTGAAACAGCCTCTAATCGTGGCTGCCCGCCTCCCCGCTTCCAGGCTCCAGAATCGAGAGCGTCTGCCTGGCCCGGGCGTGCAGCCGCATCCGCCTGCCGGGCAGCATCGGGGCGCCGTCGGCGTTCAGGCGCCGCCTGAGCCACGGTGCCACAGCGGGACCAAGGTCCACGAGGCGCCACATAGCCCGAAGCGATTGTGCGTAATCGTCCGCCCCAAGTTCGTGCCAGAGTTCATCGAGCGCCGGGTTGCGTGAGACCTCCGCCTCGATCAGCGCGATCGCCTCCCTCGCGGCCTCGGCATAGGCGGGGTTCCGACCTTTTGCCAGCAGCCGCAGGTCGGGTAGCGCGGCTTCCGCGTCGCGGCCCATCTCGGCCAGCGCCCGGCACGCGCGCGTCGTGGCCCAACCGCGGTCATCAAGCAGCGGCAGGAGGATGGCTATGGCGGCGTCGCTGTCCCGGCAGCAGCCCCATAGTCCCAGGGCGGGTTCCTCCCGCCAGACCGGACGCAACCGGCCGGCCAGCGCCAGCAGTTCCGGCTTCAACGACCGCGTCACGGGCGTGGGACCGATAGCCGCCACCGCCTCGCACACATGCGGTTTATCCAAATCGTCGCTCTCGCGGAGCAGCCGGAGCAAGCGGTCGGTCAAAGGCTTGGCCAGGGGCCCGATTTCCCCGATGACATCTTCCAGCGCGCTGCTGCACACGCCGGACTGACAGGTTTCGTCCAGGTCGCCGCGCGCCCACGCCAGGACCGGTTTTATGTCTCCCGTGAGAAACAGGTATCCGCTCGGGTCTCCCTGACCCACCCCGGGAACCAGCGCAGCCAGCGCGGCGTGATGGGGTGCCAGGCGGCCGGCGACGGACGGGTCCACTTCTGCGAGCAGGCCGAGGATGCGTGAGTCCGTATAACTGGCGGCGCGCTGCCGGCCGTGCTCCAGCACCCAGACCAGTGCGTCCGCGAGGTGGTTGGGGTCGCCCGTGAGTTTCGACAGCGCCCACCCCACGTAAAGCCGGGCGTCCACGGGGATCGGCTTCTCCAGCAGGGCAAGCAGGCGCCGTTCGAGTTCGGCGTCGCCGCGGCCAACAGCCACCAACGCCTCGGCCAGGGAACGGCTGTAGAAGCAGGGCGGACTGGCATCGTGGGAAGCCCGCTTCCAATCAGCCTCCAGAGCCAGAAGCAGGGGTTCGACGAAGCGCCGGTCACCCCCAGCATGCCGTTCGATCCACCAGCAGATCTCGCTGTGCCGCAGGTGGCCAGGCGGCAGCGTCAGGAGCGCGTCGGCCATGGCCGGCGAGGCCGGCAGCCGGTCGATGGGGTCGGTCAGCGGGCCCACGCGCCACTGACTTTCGTGCACCGGTATCGCGCGGATATGCGCCACCAGGTCGGTCCCGACGCCCGGGGGCGACCAGCCCATCTCGTCCATGATCCACGCGGCCCTGCGTGCATCCTTATTGTTGCCGCGGATGTCATACGGGGCGAGCATCTGCTCGGCATACACGGCGGCGACCGGCCCGCTCTGGGCCAGGGCCCAGGCGGCCTGGCGCCGGATGCGGCGCGAAGGGTCGCTCAACAGGGTGGCTATCCGGTGAACCCACGGGGCCGGATGGGCGTGAAAATCGTCCAGCGCATCGAGCGCCGCGACGCGGAAGTCTTCCGAAGCGTCCTTCCGCAGCGCCGTTTCCACGAGGGCCTCGATAAGGGGAACGAACGGTTTGCCGAGCGGGTTGTCCCCCTGCGGACGAAAGCCGACATACCCCGCCAGTCGACAGGCCCGAAGCCGCACCGAGGCGTCGTCCACCGCCAACGCTTCCAGCAGGACGGGGGCGATGTCCGCCTCGAGCGAAATGACCACCGAGTGCAGCGACCTCCACTCCATGTCGCGAAGCGGCTTGGGCTGGGCGACCAGGAGGTGCCAGATCAACGACTGCCTCTGTTCGAGCGACAGGCAGGCCCACAGCCGCTTCAGGGCGTCCGCGTTGGCCCGGGTCTCGTCGGCGCTTCGTGCACGTGCGGCCTGAACGATCTCGGGCGAAAGGCTGGCCGGGGTGTACGCGGAGATGCGTCGCCCCGATTGGCATCCCGACACCAGTGCCGCGAGGAACAGCCAAGTCGCCAGTTGAGCGTTGCTGCACGCGCTACGCCGCTTGCCAGTTCGCATTGGAAGCCCCCCTTGAGCATCCCATTCCCGGCGTCCCTGACAAGGGACCTCATCTCTCCCACCACCGGTACACAAGAACCCCGCCTACCTCTTCAGCCCTTCCTGCGCTGCTCTCGCTTTTGCCGAGAGGCGAAGCCCATGTCCAGCGGGCAAGAGGCTGGTGGAACAAGCAGCCCGGCGAGCGTATGGTTCAGGATTCGGTCTCGGCGTCGTCGGCCGGTTCGTCCACGTCTACGTCGGCCTCCTCGGGCGTCTCCTCTTCGGCTTCTTCCTGCGGTTCGGGCGGCGCCGGGGGTTCGGGCATTGGCGGCGCCGGGGGCTCAGGCGCCGCGGCCGACTGACCCATGCGCCTCACGTTCTCGGCCTTCGGGCCCTTGGGGCCCTGGGTCACGCCGAACTCCACCTGTTCGCCCTCGGCGAGAGACTTGAACCCTTCGCCCTGGATGGCCGTGTGGTGGACGAACACGTCCGCCCCGCCGTCCTGTTCAATGAAGCCGAAGCCCTTCTGGTCATTGAACCACTTCACTTTTCCTGTAGCCACGGGTGCTTCCCCTTACGTTCTTCCCGGCAAGGTTTGCCACGATTCTGATCCGGGAAGTTTCTCAGAACCGATTCATTGAGCCGCTACTTGGCGGCCTGCGCTCCCGTCAGGCGCTGCTTGAGAACAAGAGCCGTATCACAGGAAGCGTTTCAAGTTGGAATCTTACCCATGTTGACAAAGGATGTCAACGATGGAACCTGCGGCGCCGTCACTGCGGGCGTGCCACGTTTTTCCGGCGGCAGGAGTGAGATGATGTGCCGGCTTGTCGAGAGCCCGCCTCGCGGGGCAAAGGCCTGTGATCGGGCGATCAGCGTCCTTCTGCCTGGAAGACCGCGCTGGAGGTCCTCGATGGCAGAACGCGAGTCCGATGACAGGCGACCCGGCCGGCTCGGTGCCCGAATACAGCCTTGCAAGGGGCCGGAGGAGGGATACAATCGTCGGAAAGGCTCGCGATGGTCCTGCGCGAGGGTTTATCCTGGGGAATGTCGGTTTACAGGTGTTCGCCCAGACGTTGACAAGCAATAGAAGGGGAAAATGATGCTTTGGAGACCGTTATTCACACTGAGTCTGGTTGTTGCGCTGGCCGGCGTCGCTTCGGCCGCTCCCCCGCAGGACGTTGCGCCGCCCGCCAACGCTCCCGCCACCGCTGAATGGAATGCCCGGGACGGAAGGCTGTTGCTGCGATATCACGACACCGTGATTCTCGACGCCGCCATCGGCGCCGAAGACGCCGGCGGACGTAAAGTCGAAGGCGTTGTCGTCAATCTCGAACGAACCGAAACGCCCGGCGAGAAGGTCGAGCAGCGTCTGAAGTTCGTCCCGGCCAAGCCGCAAGAGGGCGTGAATCTGGTTCTGCGCGCCACGGTCGTCGGCAGTGACGAGGCGTTTCCTGCCGAAACGCTTTCCGAAGCGCAGAAACGCCTCCCCTACGTCCGCAACAGTGTCGGGCTGAGCCGCAATCTGCGGAACAACGCCGTCTATGACCGCCGCTGGGACTGGGTGTTGCTGGGGCCGGCCGACGGCGGGACGCATATCAAGCCGATGCGGCAAGAGAAGCAGCAGCGCGTGTTCTCCTGGGAGAGCCGCGGCGCGAGCATCGAACTGGTCTTCCGCCCGCGGTTCTACCAGAAGCACAAGGGCTTCAACTACTACGAGCCCTGGACATACAAGGTGTGGAAGGGCTCGGTTACGGGTTACTGCACCTGGTGGTCGTACCGCGGGAACTTTACGCAGGAAACGCTCGACGCGATGCTGGCGGTGTTTGTTGAGAAGCATCTTCCCGACTTCGGCTACGACTACATGCAGTTCGACAACTGCTACCAGCATGGCAACGGCAGTGCGCCGTGGAACTGGTTGAACTGGAACAAGAAAAAATACCCGGGCGGCTGGAAGTACGCCATGAAGGCTATCCGCGACGCCGGGATGAAACCCGGCATCTGGGTCCACCGCGTCCACCGGCCCAGCGACCCCGGCGTGAAGGACATCATAGAGAAACATCCCGACTGGTTTGTCCCGGGGGCCGACGGCAAACCGCATCACCAACGCGGATTCTGCTCGTTGAACACACTCAACACCGAGGCCGTGGACACGATGATCCGTGCCCTCTATCGCGGTCTGAAGGAGCAGGGCTGGGACTACGTGAAGATCGACGGGACCGGGGACCTGCTTCGCGCATACCAGAACAAGGCGTGCGCCGAGTTCTTCAAGAACAACCCCACCACGCCGGAGCAGTCGCTGCGCAAGTGGGACGAGGTGGCCCGCGAAGAACTGGGACCGGATGTCTACGTACTCGCTTGCCACACCGTCGGCAACGCCCGGTGTGTGATCGGGTTGGTGGACGGCGGCCGGCTGAGCAACGACGGCTTCCAGCCGCGTACGCTGGCACAATACAACTTCCTGGAAGGCGTGGTCTGGCGGGGCGATCCCGACCATTGCGACGTGATGGGGACGTGGCTTATGGATGAGGATGCCCAGATGCCGGTCTTTGGCGCCGAGGCGCCTGTGCCGGTTCGAACGATCGTCCGGCCCGCCATCTGTGCCATGGCCGGCGCCGTGCTCATGGTCAGCGACAAGGTGGAGGTGTACCAGGACGACCGGAACCTGGAGGGCATGAAGCGCAGCGCGCCCGTGCTCTTTACCGCGCCGGGGCAGCTCTACGACTGCGGCCGTCGTACCGTTCCCTGGTGGCTGCAGGAGATCGACCGGCCCTTCGACCACTGGTCGGTGCTGGCGCGGATCCAGTGGGGGGAGAAAGAAAAGTCGAAGCATGTGTATCATTTCAAGGGCGTGCCGCAGCAGGAGATCACGTTCGCGGACCTGGGCCTTCCGGCGGACCGCGAGTACCTGGTCTTCGAGTTCTGGAACCAGAAGTACCTTGGCAAGTTCAAGAGTTCGTTCACCGCTCCCGCGATGGACGCTAGTACCGGAATGGACGTCTTCGCCATCCGCGAGGCCCGCCCGCATCCGTGGGTCCTCTCCACCACCCGCCACATCTCCCAGGGCGGCGTCAGCCTGTTGGACGTGAAATGGGACGGCGGCGGCAAGGTTCTCTCCGGCAAGAGCGCGGTGGTCGTTGGCGATCCGTACGTGATGACGATCTATCTGCCGGAAGGCTTCCGCTTGAAGGCCGCCGAGGCCGATGGTGAAAAGGTGGAAACGCAGAATCTGGGCCATACGGGCACCGTACGAATGACCCCCTCGGCAACGAAAACGGTGAACTGGAGAATGGCATTCGCCAAGTAGCACGACAGCGCCACTTTCCGCGATCCCGCGCGGCCCGTCCATACGGACCGCGCAAAGGGCGAAGTGGCGCTGTAGTAATAGTCGAGCCCACTTGACGGGCGAGAATCTGTGCGGCCGGAACCGAAGACGGCGTGCCGCGACGACCGCTCTCGCGGGGGCGGCCCGCCCCGGCCAACCATGGAGGGCGATGTGCCTTATCGGATGCTCGCGTTCGACCACGACGAGACACTTGCCGTCGACGGCGCCGTTCATCCGAGCGCGGCCGCGGCGCTGGCGGCCGCAAGAGATGCCGGATGGCTGCTTGCCCTCGTCACCGGCCGCACGCACGCGAGGATTCTCGAAATCTGCCCCTGCGTGGACGTCTTCGACCTGGTGGTCGATGAGAATGGTGCGGTGCTGTATTTCCCCGCGACGGGCGCGGTTGAAAACCTGGCCCACGGGCCGGACGTGCGACTCCGCGAGGAACTCAGGCGACGCGGCGTGCCGTTTACGCCCGGCCGTATCGTGACCATCACCAAGCGGATGCACGAGAAGCACGTTCGCGACATTATCGATGCCTGCGGCTTGGCGCTTGACTGTTACTGTAACCGCCCCGCCGTCATGATTGTGCCGCGCGGCACGAGCAAGGAAACGGGTCTTCGCACGGGCCTGAAGCGCGTGGGCGTGGCGCCGGAGGATGTGATTGCCGTCGGCGACGACGAGAACGACTTCGCCCTGTTCGAGGTGGCCGGTCTGTGCGTGGCGGTCGGCAATGCCATCGATGCGGTGAAGGGCGCAGCCGACGTGGTTCTCGACCGGCCGAACGGCCAGGGCGTGGCCGCGTTCATTCACGACAGGCTGCTGACGTCGCCCGAGTCGCTGCCCGAGCCGAGGCGGTAGGGGCGAGGCAGGCCTCGCCCGTGCGAATCTGCCGGCGACCGTGCCACCCCTCGTTACGTCTACCGCGTCGGCCGCTTCTTTTCTTGACGCTCCCCGGCGCGCTGGCGTACCATGCTCTGTGTACGGCGCGGGGTGCCGCCCGCCTTTCAGCGCACAAAGGAGACACGGACCATGCGACGCGGACTGCCTCTGATGCTTGTTGTCGGCTGGGTGGCGTTCTTGCTGGTCGGGTGCACGTCCCGCGAGGAAGAGGGCGCCGAAGAGACCGGCGGGCTGCTGACGATTGCCGTCGTCCCCAAGGGCACGATGCACGTGTTCTGGAAGTCCGTCCACGCCGGGGCCAGGCAGGGCGAGCAGGAATGCCCGAACGTCAAGATCATCTGGCAGGGCCCCGTCAAGGAGGATGACCGCGAATCGCAGGTCAGCCTCGTCGAAACGTTCATCCAGAAACGCGTGGACGGCATCGTCCTGGCGCCGCTCGACGACAAGGCCCTCGTGGCGCCGGTGCGGGCGGCCGGACGGGCAGGCATCCCCGTCGTCATCATCGACTCGAGTCTGGCCGACACCGGCGCTTACGTCAGTTTCGTCGCCACCGACAACTACAAGGGCGGCGTGCTGGGGGCCAAGCGGCTGGCGGAACTTCTGGGCGCCAACGGCGGCAAGGTGATCCTGCTCCGGTACCAGGTCGGCAGCGCCTCGACCGAGAACCGCGAGAAGGGATTCCTCGATGAAATCTCCAAGCACAAGAACGTCCAACTCGTCTCCACCGACCAGTACGCCGGCGCGACCGTCGAGACGGCCATGACCGCCGCCCAGGCGCTGCTGACCAAATACGGCGAAGGCCAGGTGGACGGCATCTTCTGCCCCAACGAGTCGAGCGCCTACGGCATGCTGCAGGCCCTGACGGGCAGCGGCCGCGCGGGAAAGATCACCTACGTCGGCTTCGACGCGTCCGTCCGGCTCATCGAAGCCATGGAGAAAGGTTACATCCACGGCTTGGTGGTCCAGAACCCCGTGCGGATGGGGCGGGAGGGCGTCAAGACCATGGTGGCTCACATCGGCGGCAAGCAGGTTCCCAAACGCATCGACACGGGCGTGGTCGTCGTCACGCCTGAGAACCTGAAGGACCCCGAGATCGATAAACTCGTGCACCCGGCGCTGGAGTAGCCGGCGGCTTAGGCATCTGATGAGCGTACCCACCGATTCCCCGACAGCCGGCCACGAATCCGAGCGGGCCGCGACCCGGGAGGCGCCGCTTACGCTTCGCATGATCGGCATCTCCAAGGCGTTTGGCTCGACCTGCGCGCTCGTTGAGGTGGACCTGGACGTTCGGCCCGGTGAAGTCCACGCCCTCGTCGGCGAGAACGGCGCCGGCAAGAGCACCCTCATGAAGGTCCTTTCCGGGGCGCTTCAGCCCGACGCCGGACGCATGATTCTTCAGGGCAGGCCGTACGCGCCGCGGGGGCCGCTCGACGCCCGCGCCGCCCGAGTGGCGATGATCTACCAGGAACTGAGCCTCGCGCCGGACCTCTCGGTCGAGGAAAACGTGCTCCTGGGCGCCGAGCCCACGGCGCTGGGCTTCGTTCGCCGCCGCCACATGCGCAGCCAGGTCGAAGAAGCGCTGCGCCTGCTGCACCATCCCGACATCCGTCCCGGCGCGCGGGTCGGCGACCTCTCGATCGGCGCCCAGCAACTCGTGGAGGTGGCCCGGGCGCTCGCCGCCAGGGCCCGCGTCGTCGTCATGGACGAGCCGACCTCGAGCCTGAGCCAGGCCGATACGGAGGTGCTCTTCGAGGTCATCCGCCGCCTGCGCGATTCGGGCGTCAGCATCATCTACATCAGTCACTTCCTGGAGGAGGTCCGCGCGGTGGCCGACCGCTTCACCGTCCTGCGCGACGGCCGCGCGGTCTGCACGGGCGAGGTGGCCTCGACGCCGACCTCCGAGATCATCCACCTCATGGTCGGACGCGAACTCGCCGAGATGTACCACCGCACGCCGCACGAGATCGGCCCGGCGGTGCTCGACCTCTCGGCACTGACGGGCCGCAAGATGCCGCAGAATGCCGACCTGGCGCTCTGCCGTGGAGAGATCCTCGGCATCGCGGGGCTCATCGGGTCGGGCCGGACGGAACTCGTCCGGGCCGTTTTCGGTCTGGATGAAGTGGTCAGCGGCCGGGTCCGCGTCGATGGGCTCTCGACGACCGGCTGGAAGCCGCCGCGCATGCTGGCGCGCGGCGTCGGGTACCTGTCGGAGGACCGCAAAACGGAGGGCCTGGCGGAGAACCTGACGGTGGTCGATAACCTGACCCTCAGCCGCCTGAAGCCGTACGTCTCGTTCGGCCTCTTGAGCCGCCGCCGCGCACGCGAGGCGGCCCGCGAGTGGATCCGGCGTCTCGGCATCCGCAC
>CAZIJC010000033.1:32918-34034 GCA_964539385.1 uncultured Anaerolineales bacterium
TCCTCGGCCCGATGCTCGGCCTCATCCTCGTCGTCTTCGTTGGCGGCCTGGCCGAGGGCATCCGTGAGGGGTCGCTCAACTACTGGTCGCCGCAGAACCAGTGCCTGATTCTGACGCAGACCATCACGGTGGCGATGGGCGCCATCGGCATGACGCTGATCATCATTTCGGGCGGCATCGACCTGTCGGCCGGCAGCGTCATTGCCCTGACGGCCGTGGCGTCGGCCTGGATCGTTCGCGAGTTTGCCCCTTCGGATGATCCCACGCTGAGCGGGCAGGCGGCCGTCTGGATTCCCCTGTTGGCCGTCCTCGTCGGCATCGCCGTGGGCGGTCTGGCCGGCGCGACGAATGGCCTGTTGATTACGCGGCTCAAACTGGCGCCGTTCATCATCACGTTGGGCATGATGAGCTTCGCCCGCGGGGCGACCGAGGGCATTGCGAACATGCAGCGGATCGACGCACCGCTGAACTGGATCGCCGACTTCACCGCCGCCAACCTCAGGGTGTTTCACCTGAACCTGCACGCCGCCTTCCCGCTGCCGCTGCTGGGCCAGGTGCGGATCGACTGGGTGGGGCCCGTGGCGATCTCGGCGGCGGTGCTCGTGACCGGGCTGCTCGCCGTCGGGGCGGGCGTGCTTCTCGGACGCATGCGCCTCGGCCGCCACATCTTCGCCATCGGGTCCAACGAGGCGACGGCCCGCCTCTGCGGCATTGCCGTCGAGCGGACCAAGTGCATTGTCTACGCCCTCGCCGGCGCCATGTTCGGCTTGGCGGGGGTCACGGACTTCGGACGCCTCAGCGTCGGCGACCCCTCGACCGCCATGGGCAAGGAACTCGACATCATCGCGGCGGTCGTCATCGGCGGCGGGTCGTTGAACGGCGGCAGCGGCAGCCTCTTCGGCTCGCTCATCGGGGCGCTGCTCGTGGCGCACCTCAGAAACCTGTGTGTCCACCTGGGATTGCCGACCTACGTCCAGAAGATGGTCGTCGGCGCCGTCATCGTCGTGGCCGTGACGGTCAACCACCTCCGCGAGAGGCAGAGGGATTGAGCCCGGCCGGGTTACTGACCCAAGTAAAACTAATGTCCTACACGTTCAAATGCCGATGTCGGGTTCA
>CAZIJC010000034.1:0-12328 GCA_964539385.1 uncultured Anaerolineales bacterium
ACAAGCCCATGCCGCGCGGCTACGAGGAGTACCTCAAGCGCTACTACACGCGGCTCAGCGAAGGCTCCTGAACCGACCGGCCCGGCGGCGTCAGGGCCCCTCTGGGGGAGGCGCATGAGGCACGTTCCGGCAGTTCTCCTTGCGGTCGTTGCAGCGTCTCTTCTTGTGCCGGATGCACGCTGTGCCACCGCTGCCGCGCCCGGTGCACCCTCCCCGGCCAAGCCTGCCCTGAGCCTGCCGAACGGGACCGGCGCAACCGCCTCGGAAGACGAGAAAGAGAAACCGAAGCGGCCCGAGATGCCGCCGGCGGTCCGGTGGCAGGCCAAGGTCCTGACGCCCGTCGTCCTGCCGTGCGAGCCGATCATCCTCGACATAACCTGGGGCAACACCTCCACCGGTTCGCTTGAGTATCCCGACAACCAGCCGCTCCTGTTTACCGTCCGGAAGGCCGGCGAAGCCGAGCCGCGGCGCCTCTGGATTGTGCGGCGAGTCGGGCGCGACCTGATGATTCCGCTGGAGCCGGACGAGACCTACACCCGCAAAGTGCCTTTCGTCTTGGGATGGCCGCCGAGCAAGACCAGGCCGCCCATGGAGTTCGTCCTTGCCGAACCGGGCAACTATGAAATCTCGCTAAGGGGCGATGCGGCGCCGGCGCCGCTGGCCGTCACGGTGACGGCGCCGCAGTCGGCCGAGGACGTTGCGGCCAAGAATCTGTGGACGGTCGAAATCGCCCGGTGGCTGGTCGGCGCGCGACCCGATCCCGAGACGGTCGTGCCGGCCCTTGAGAAAATCTATTCGCAGTATCCGACCAGCCGGTACGCGGCGTGGGCGCTGTGGATTCACGCAACCGTCATGACGGAGGGCGGGGGCGTTGACCGTTTCACGGAGGCAGCGCGGTGGGGCGAAGCGCTCGTGGCCCGGCATCCGGACTTCCCGCTCTGCGAGGAGGCGCTTAAAGCCCTGGTCGGCGTTTACGCGACGATCGGCAAAGCCGACCAGGCCCGCGAGACGTTGCGAGAACTGGCCGGCCGCTTCCCCCAGAGCCGGCACCTCGCGCGCCTGCGCCGGCAGTTCGGACAGGCGCTGTCGGGGCCGACAGTGCGGTCGGAATTGCCGCCGGCCGGCACGCCGATTCCCCGTGCGCCGATCCGGGCTTCCGGAACCGAGACGATTCCGCAAGGCGTCCGCCAGGCGTTCGAGACGTTCTGGCAAGCGGTGGCCGAAGGCAACTTCGCTGCGGTTGAAGCCGCGCTGGCCCGCGATTTCGTCGGCGATCACGGCTCGAGAATCCATTACACCCCGGCCCTCTGGAAGCAGCGGCAAAACGCGCGGAGCGGCACGATTCAGATACGCATCACGAAGGCCGAGATGGCCGGCACCTACGCGCGACCGCGAACGATGCCTTCCGGCACGGCGCGGACGTGGTACGGCCCCCTGTGCGTTGTCACCGGTTCGCTGTCCGTTACCTGGAACCGGCAGATCGGCGGGAGAACCGCCGTCCGCTCGCCGAACGCCTGCTGGGTGTTCTACGAGTATCCCAAAGGGGTGTGGAAACTCGTCTCCGAGGTTGCCGCCACGCCCAACCTGCTGGCCGCCGGCCAGGCCCAGGCCATACGCGCCAACCTCCCGAGGGGCCTGACAAACTGGCGCATCAGCGACGGACGACGCGAGCGGGCCCCGTATGAGGAGATCAAGGCCCAACTCGGCCTCACGGGAAAAGTCCTTGACGAGCACACACGCTGGATCAACCACGTGCTGAGAATGACGGGGCCTTCCAAGACGGAGCCACGGATTGCAGGCCGGATCCGGATGCTGCTGAAGTCCGCCGCCGGCCCTGCCGGCCAGGCGGTTGTGCGCGACGTTGACTTTTACCTCGCCGTGGGTCCGGACGGCAAACTGATCCTCAAGCGCATCGACGTGAAGACGCCGACCGGGTGAAACGGAGTTGGGGCTTCCCGCGGTCGCCTCTTCATCTATGCCTACGAGGCGCTCTGCCGCGTGGGGATGTGACACGCGCGTGTCCCAGGAAAGGTTTTTCCATTTGACACGGTGTGCGAACACCCGTAATTTGCACGGTTAGCATGGCTTGGGCGGGGGGTCTGGTGGGATGGACCGCGATGCCTGAGAATGGACCGACGTGCGTTGGTTCAAACCGAGGTTCCAGCGGGCTTCCCGGCTGAGAATCCTTGGCAACGGTATCGGGAAGAGTATAAGGAGTCGTAGCGGTGGCGACCGGCAAAGTAAAATGGTTCAATGAGAAGAAGGGCTTTGGCTTCATCGAGCAGGATGGCGGCGCCGACGTGTTTGTGCATCACACCGCGATCCAGGGCGAAGGGTTCAAGACCCTCGCCGAGGGTGAAGCCGTCGAATTCGACGTCATCCAGGGCGAGAAAGGCCCGAAGGCTGAAAACGTCCGGCGCAGTTCCGTCTGACGCATCGGACCGACCATAGCCCCCGTCTCCGCCAGAGGTGGGGGCTTCCCTTTTTTCCGAGCCACCCGGCGCCTCGCCTCTCTTGACCGCGCCGCCGCGGACGGTAGAATGCGCCACGCGCCACGTGCCACGATTCAGTTCGGACGGCAGCGCACCATAAGGAGGCGGCTCGATGAGAACCAGACGAATCCGGTTGTCCGTTTCTCTTGGATGGTCTGCGGCGGCCGTTGCCGTCGCGGTCGTGGCGGCGATGCCGGTGGTTTGGACCACCCGCGCCGAGGCGGCGCGCCCCCAGCGCGGCCCGGGGCGGCAGATGCAACCGGTGCCCGACGACGTGGAACTGCTCAAAGACGTCGCGTACGGCAAAGGCGGCGGGCGACCGCTCAAACTCGACATCCTGCGGCCGAAGAAACTGCCCGCCGCGCCGATGCCGGTCCTCGTGTACGTGCACGGCGGCGCGTGGCGGGCCGGGAGCAAGGAGATGCGGCGGCCGCAGTTCTTCCAACTCGCCCAGGCGGGGTACTTCGTCGCGAGCATCGAGTATCGCCTGAGCCGGGAGGCGATCTTCCCGGCACAGATCGAGGACACAAAGTGCGCCATCCGCTTTCTGAGGGCGCACGCGAAGGACTATAGGATCAACACCGACCGAATCGGCGTCTGGGGGCATTCGGCCGGCGGGCACCTCGTGGCGCTGCTGGGCACCGCAGGCGATGTCAAGGACCTTGAAGGACAGGGCGGATGGGCCGACCAGTCGAGCCGCGTCCAGGCCGTGGTCGATTGCTTCGGGCCGACCAATTTCCTGAAAATGACAGAGGGGCTCAAGGCGCTCGGCATGCCCGGCCGCATGAACCACGACTCGGCAAACTCGCCCGAGTCTCAACTCATCGGCGGCGCGATCCACCAGAACAAGCAAAAGGTCGCCCGGGCCGACCCCATCACGTACGTCTCGAAAGACGATCCGCCGTTTCTCATCCTGCACGGCGACCGCGACAGCACCGTGCCGCCCAACCAGAGCCAACTGCTGTACGATGCCCTCAAGAAGGCGGGCGTCGACGCGACGCTGCATTTCGTCAAGGGAGCCGGCCACGGTTTTCGCGACCGCGAAGCCGACGAGATGATGTGGGCGTTCTTCGACCGCCACGTGAAAGGGACGAAGTAGTACTGCAACGCCACTTTCCGACGCGGCAAAAAAATCAAAAAAAACGTGAAATTGCGCTTGACTGGTTCGTCGGAATAGACGAAACTGCCACAATTGACTTGGTGGTCAGAAGTGACGAGCCATTCATGAGCGACCCTGTGAAAAAGCCAAAGCGGCGCATCTCCCGAGGCCGGCGCCGCAAAAACGCGACCCGTCAGAAGCTTCTGGACGCCGCTCGCGAGGTGTTCGCGGAACGCGGCCTGGATCTTGCCCGTATCGACGAGATTACCGAGCGGGCCGACGTGGGCAAGGGCACGTTCTATAACCACTTCGGCAGCAAAAAAAAGATCATCCACGAGACCATGCGATGCATGCTGTCCGAACTGGTCGAGACCGTGGAGCGGCGGTGCCACGGCATCACCGAGTTGCCCGCTTTGCTCGACGCGCTCATCGGCGCGCATATCGAGTTCTTCTGCACCCGTTGGGAAGACTTCGTGCTCTACTTCCAGGGTCGTGGCGATCTGATTTTGGTCGACACCTATTATCCGGGCCTCGAGACGCCGTTTGACGACTACCTGGCGTCTGTGCAGCGTCTGGTGGACGGCGTAATCCCTGCACGGCATTCGCCGGCGGCGATGCGGCGCATTGCGTGTGCGGTGGCCGGTTTTGTGAGTGGCTACTACGCCTTCGCAATCATCAGCCCCGGTGACGAGGACGTCGATGCGACGTTCGCTTCGCTTCGCCAACCCATGGTGGCCAGTCTCGTGCGGTTCATACGTGAGGCATTGCCCGGCCCGGAGGACGCGCGACCACAAGGCGCCGGGCAGTGAACGGGTCTTCGAACCGGGCCGTTGCCGAACCGAACGGCGGCGGCCCACATGCAGGGAGGAGGGAAAGATGGAACAAACAGAGACCATAGTGAAAGCGGCGGCCCGCCAGCAGGTTTGGGGGGTCGCGGCCAGCATCGACATCTACAACTGCAACCCGGTGACGATTCGTTCCGCCGAGAAGATCAGGCAGTTCGTCGTCGACCTCTGCGACCTCATCGCGATGAGGCGATTCGGCGAAACGCACGTCGTCCACTTCGGTGAGGATGAGCGCGTGGCGGGTTACTCGATGATGCAACTCATCGAAACCTCGTTGATCTCCGCCCACTTCGCCAACCAGTCCAACACGACCTACCTCGACGTTTTCAGCTGCAAGCCGTACGACCCCGAGGTCGCGGCCGACTTCGCCCAGCGCTTCTTCGAAGGCTCCCGCATCATCACCCATGTGAGCATGAGACTCTGAATCATGGTCAGCGTGCACGCGGTGACCGACCTGCCGGAGTGCCAAGCGACGTGGCGCCGCGCCATCCGCGAAGAGACCATGACGGATCTGTGGTCTGTGCGCGCCTGTTTCCAGGGGCACTTCCGTCGGCCCCCTTACTTCCTCGTGGCCGAGGACGCCGGCGAGATGTGCGGTCTCCTCCCTCTGAGCCGGATCGAGGAGGCCGACGCCTTCGGCTACTTCCCCGGCGAAACCTGGGAGGGCAAGACCTGGCTGGAGCAGAATCGCATCGTGGCCCGCGATCCCGGCGTGCTGGAGGCGCTCCTCGGCGCCTGTCCCGGGAACTACCATCTCCGCTATCTCCTGCCGGTCGGCGCCCTGCCGCCCGACGACCACCTGGTGGACGAACGGGGCTACCTCTTTCTGCCGCCGCGCTACGACTACGACCTCGACACCTACTTCCAGCGGGAGTTCTCCGGCAAGGCCGCACGCAAACGCCGCCGCGAACTTGCCGCCATCGAAGACCTCGGCCTCACCTACCGCTACGACAACCTGGGCGACTTCGAGCACCTGGTGAGCCTGAACGTGAACCGCTTCGGCGAGAGGTCCTACTTCTTCGACCCCCGCTTCCGTGAGAGCTTCCGCGACCTCATGCACCTGCTCCACGCCCACGGCTGGCTGCGCATGACTACGATCATCATCAACGGCGACGTGGCGGCGGCGGACATGGGCTGCCTCTACCGCGGCACCTACACGCTGGTGGCCGGCGGGACCCACCCCGACTACCGCGGCGTGGCCAAGGTGATCAACCTTCACCACATGCGGCGAGCCTGCACGGAGCGCATGCAGCAGGTGGACTTCCTGTGCGGCGAGTTCTCCTGGAAGCCGCTGTTGCGGCTCACCCCTCGCCCGCTGTACGTTCTGACGAACGTGTCCCACGAGACCCCGCCGACGGCCGCCTGCAGGGAGGAAACCGTCCGTGTGGAATAGCCGTGTGCTGGTGGTCGGCACGACGGCCGACTACATTCACATCCTGCGCCGGCGGCACCCTGGCCGCGCCGTCTTCCTCACCGACCGCGCCGAGCGCGAGCGAGCCGTCGAGCCCGATCCCGACCCCATCGAGGAGACCTCGTGCGACCTGGCGCACCCCGCGGACGCGCGGGGCGCGCTCGACGCCCATCTGCGCCAGTGGTGCGTTCGCCCCAGTGGCGTAGCCTGCTTTGACGACGAGTCGCTCGCCCTGGCCTCCACTCTCGCCGACGGGCTGCGCTTGCCGTTCGTGTCCCCGGAGGCCGTCGCGGCCTGCCGCAGCAAGTTCGCGTGCAAGCAGCGTTGGCAGCAGGCGGGTGTGCCGTGTCCGCGCGCGGCCCTCGTGGCGAGCGAGGACCAGGCCGTGGCCTTTGCCCGCGATCAGGGGGGGCCGGTGGTGCTCAAGCCGCTGTCGGGCAGCGGCAGCGAACTCACGTTCCTCTGCCGCGACGAGGCCGAGTGCGCCGCTGCGTTGGGCGCCCTGCTGGCGAAGATGCCGGAGCACCCCGATGTGCGGCTCTACGCGCCGCAGCCCGGCCAGGAGACCCCGCTCGACCCGCGTCGCGTGTTCGTGGCCGAGGAGCACGTGGCGGGGGTGGAATACAGTTGCGATTTTCGCATCGCCCACGGCGAGGTGGCCCTGCTGCGATTGGCCGGCAAGGTGCTCGACGCCACGCAGAGTTTCGGCACCACGCTCGCCTACGTCGTGCCGGCCGACCTGCCCGCGGCGCTGGATCCGGAGGCGTTCGCCCGCCGGCTGCGCGGTGCGGCGCAGGCCCTGGCCATTACCCGCTCCATCTGCATGGTGGACTTCATCGTCCGCGGTGACGAGGCGGTGTTGATCGAGATGGCGCCACGGCCGGGCGGCGACTGCCTGCCGCCCCTGCTGATGCACAGCGCAGGGTTCGATATCCTTGGCGCTGCCCTCGACTTCGCCGAAGGGCGAGCCGTCCGCGCTCCCAAGCCCTCGGCGTGGCAGCGCAGCGTGGGCCTTCGCATCTTTGCCTCCCGGGCGGGGACCATCACGTCTCTCAATGACGACGAAGTCCGCAACGACCCGAGCGTCCGTGAATACCGCCTCAAGCACGGGCCGGGGCACCGCGTGATCCTGCCGCCCGAGGACTACAAATCGCGCCTTCTCGGCCACGTCATCTTCCAGCCCGCTTCAGGCGATGACCTGGAGGCTGTGTGCCGCGAGATGCGTGCACGAGTGGCTATTCGGATGGAGCCTTCCCCGTGCCAAACGCCGACGCCCTGCTGACTGCCGCCGCCCGGCGGCTGCAAACGACCACGCCCGGGTTGGGCGCCACCGAGATTGAGCGATTCGTCCGCCGGTTCCTCGACCGCGCCGACGTCTTCCTCGCCGCCGCCCGCGAGCACGGGTCGCCTCTCTACGTGCTGGAGGGGCAGGTGCTTCGCGACCGCGCGGCACGCTTCACCCGGGCATTCCAGGCCGAACTGCCCGCCGTGGCCGTCTATTACGCGATGAAGAGCAACAACCATCCCGCGGTTGCCCGTATCCTGGCTGAGTCCGGCCTGGGGCTCGACGTTTCGAGCGGCCGCGAGATGGCGGTTGCCCTCGACTGCCCCGCCCGCCACATCGTGTTCAGCGGCCCCGGCAAGACCGATGAGGAACTCCGCCTGGCCGTGGCCCATCGCGACCGCGTGACGGTGCTGATGGACAGTTTCGGCGAACTGGAACGGCTCGAGCGCGCCGCCGCCGAAGCGGGTGGGCCGGTTCGCGCGGGCGTCCGGCTGACCACCGACGAGCGGGGGCTGTGGCGCAAGTTCGGCGTCCCGCTGGGCGACCTGCCCCGCCTGGCCAAGGCCACAGAGCAGTGCCCGCACGTCCGATGGGGCGGCCTCCAGTTCCACACGAGTTGGAACATGGATTCGACGGCCCAGACGGGGTTCATCGCGCGGCTCGGCGCCGCCCTTGAGGCGCTAGCGCCCGAGCGACGGGAGCGCATCGAGTTCATTGATATCGGCGGGGGCTACTGGCCGGCGCGGGGCGAGTGGCTCCACGCCACAGCCACGCCGGCGGGCCTGGTGCGGCAGGCCGTGGCGCCGGTTCAACGGCCGTCGGCCTCGCACCACCGTTGTCCGTCCACGCCCATCGAGGAATTCGCCCGCGAGATCGGCGAGGCCGTGCGCGAACACCTGCTCTCCCGCGTCGACTGCTGCCTCTGGATGGAGCCCGGCCGCTGGATCTGCAGCGACGCCATGCACATTCTGCTCACCGTCATCGACCGCAAAGGCGACGACATCGTCATCACGGACGGCGGCACGAACGCCGTCGGATGGGAGCGGTTCGAGAACGACTACTTCCCCGTCATCAACCTGACGCGCCCCGCGCTCACCGAGCGCCCGTGTTACGTCCTTGGCTCGCTGTGCACCCCGCACGACGTCTGGGGCTACTTCTACCACGGCCGGAACATCCGGCCCGGCGACGTGCTCCTCATTCCCACCCAGGGGGCGTACACCTACAGCCTGCGGCAGGACTTCATCAAGCCCCTGCCGAAGATGGTCGTGTTGTAATCCCATGAAAGGCCGCCTCTGATCGGCGGCGCGATCGAGGAGAAAAAGCAAAAGGTTGCCCGGGCCGACCCCATCACGTACGTCTCGAAAGAGGATCCGCCGTTTCTCATCCTGCACGGCGACCGCGAAGCCGACGAAATGATAAGTCCTTTCTGGACAAACACTTGAAGGGTGCGAAAAGGTGAGTTGCTCAGGGCCGCCAGGCGGGCGCGTTGTACCGCGCAAAGCGCGGACCGCCTCGCGTCTGTGGACCGTGCCGCTCCTGCTCCTTCTCGTCCCCGGCTGCAACGTGCGGGGAGAGGCTCCCCCCGGCGAGATGCCGTGGGTGCACGCCGGCGAGGACGGCCGGTCGTTCGTGTTGGACCCGTCGGGCAGAACGTTCGTCCCGTGGGGTTTCAACTACGACCACGACGACGGCGGCCGTCTCATCGAGGACTACTGGGACGGCGAGTGGCAACGGATCGAAGAGGACTTCCGCGAAATGAAGCAGTTGGGCGCCAACGTCGTCCGGGTCCACCTCCAACTGGGCCGGTTCATGGAGGCCCCCGACAAGCGCAACGCACGCTCCCTCAGCCAGTTGAGCCGTCTCGTCGCCCTGGCCGAGCGGCTGAACCTGTATCTCGACCTGACGGGCTTGGGGTGCTATCATAAGAAGGACGTTCCCGCCTGGTACGCTCCGCTGGCCGAGAGCGACCGCTGGGACGTGCAGGCGCGTTTCTGGGAAGCGGTTGCCCGTCGGTGTGCACACAGTCCGGCCGTCTTCTGCTACGACCTGATGAACGAGCCGGTTGTTCCGGGTGGTCGTGGGAAGCGCGACGACTGGCTCGGCCCGCCTTTCGCCGGGAAGCACTTCGTCCAGTTCATCGCCCTGGAGACAGGAGCTCGCGAGCGGCCGGCTGTAGCGTTGGCGTGGATCCGCCGCCTGAAAGCCGCCATTCGGAGGCACGATCGCCGCCACCTCGTCACGGTCGGCCTTGTGCCGTGGAGCCTCGACCGCCCCGGTCTGAGTTCCGGGTTCGTGCCGGAGAGAATCGCGAATGAACTGGACTTCATCAGCGTCCACCTGTATCCAGAGAAGGGGCGCGTGGACGAGGCAATGGAGACGCTGCGCGGATTCGCCGTCGGCAAGCCGGTCGTCATCGAGGAGACGTTCCCCTTGAAGTGCGGTCCGGCGGAACTCGAGCAGTTCCTCGACCGCTCGCGCGAGGTGGCGTCGGGTTGGATCGGCTTCTACTGGGGCAAGACGCCCGAAGAGTGCCGCGCGGCCGGCACCATCCGCGATGCAATGGTGCTCGGCTGGCTCGAACTGTTTCAGAAGAAGACAAAAGCGATGAAGCCGTAGCCCCGTTCAAGGGTCTGTTCAAGGCAAGGGGACACCGATGAGAGAGATAACCGCCGCCGCGATGGTGCTGCTGCTCGTATTGGGTCTTGCGCGATGCGCTCCGGCCGACGGCATCATCGCACCGGGAGCAACGCCCGAGAAACTGGCCGACGGCTTCAAGTTCACCGAGGGACCGGCCGTCGATGCCGAGGGCAACGTCTTCTTCACCGATCAGCCCAACGACCGCATCCTGAAATGGAGCGTGGGCGGGAAACTCTCGACGTTCCTTCAGCCGTGCGGGCGGTCCAACGGACTGTACTTCGACCGCACCGGCAACCTGCTGGCCTGCGCCGACGAGAAGAACCAACTCTGGTCCATCGAGCCGTCGGGGAAGGCGACTGTCCTGGTCACCGATTACAAGGGTAAACTCCTGAACGGCCCCAACGACCTGTGGGTCCGGCCCGACGGTGGAATCTACTTCACCGACCCGTTCTACAAGCGGCCGTACTGGAAGCGCGGGCCGACGGAGCAGGACGCCCAGTGCGTGTACTACCTCTCGCCCGACCGCAAGACGCTCTCGCGCGTGGCCGCCGACATGGTGCAGCCGAACGGCATCATCGGCACGCCCGACGGCAAGAGTCTGTACGTGGCCGACATCCGCGACAAGAAGACCTACGTCTATCGCATCCACCAGGACGGCACGCTCTCGGACCGCAAACGCTTCTGCGAAATGGGCTCCGACGGCATGACCATCGACGCGGCCGGCAACGTGTACCTCACGGGCCGCGGCGTCACGGTCTTCGACCCGAGCGGCAAAAAGATCGAGCACATCGAGGTCCCCCAGCGCTGGACGGCCAACATCTGCTTCGGCGGCAAGGATCGCAAGACGCTCTTCATCACGGCCAGCAAAGCCCTGTACGGCCTGCGCATGCAGGTCGCCGGCGCGGGGTAATCACGCCCACGCTCGGCGCGCGGGATCGCGGAAAGCGTGTAGGGTGGGTCCTCCGGACCCACGCGGATTCTGTCGAGCGTCCGGAGAAAGGCCGCGTGGGTGCGCAGCACCCACCCCTACAACTACTGAGGTGCCAAAAAGGTACCATGCCAAAAAGGTACCAGGCACCTTTTTTCGTTTTCTGCGTTTTTGATGGCAAGAAGGCCGTTTTGACCAAAAAGGTGCCTGGCACCTTTTTGTGCATTGCGTGGCTTGGATTATCTGCGTGGGCCGGCTACTTTTGCCTCCGACGAAGCAGGAGCAGAGCGCCCAGGACCAAGAGCGAGAGCGTGGCGGGTTCGGGCGTCAGTGCCAGGCTATAGTTGTATCCGGCGGCGACGGTCGCGAAAGAGCCGGTCGGCACGTTGCACTGGCCGTCGTCGTTCCAGCCCCAGGCTACGAGGGAGCCGTCCTCCTTCAGGGCGAGGGTGTGGCGCAATCCAGCCGCGACGGCCGCGAAGTCGTTTCCGGTCGGGACGTTGCACTGGCCGTAGTCGTTGTAGCCCCAGGCCGTGAGCGAGCCGTCCTCCTTCACGGCCAGGCTATGGTAGTATCCGGCCGCGACGGCCGCGAAGTCGTTTCCGGTCGGGACGTTGCACTGGCCGTAGTTGTTCCAGCCCCAGGCGGCGAGCGAGCCGTCCTCCTTCAGCGCCAGGCCATGGCCCGATCCGGCCGCGACGGCCGCGAAGTCGCTGCCGGTCGGCACGTCGCACTGGCCGTAGGAGTTCCAGCCCCAGGCCGCGAGTGAGCCGTCCTCCCTCAGTGCCAGGCCATGGCCCCATCCGGCCGCCACGGCCGCGAAGTCGTTGCCGCCCGGCACGTTGCACTGGCCGTCGTAGTTGTCGCCCCAGGCCGCGAGCGAGCCGTCCTCCTTCAGCGCCAGGCCATGGTGCGCTCCGGCCGCGACGGCCGCGAAGTCGCTGCCGCTCGGCACGTCGCACTGGCCATTCAGGTTCCAGCCCCAGGCCGCGAGCGAGCCGTCCTCCTTCAGGGCCAAGCCATGCCACGCTCCGGCCGCGACGGCGGCGAAGTCGCTGCCGGTCGGCACGTTGCACTGGCCGGAGTTGTTGTCGCCCCAGGCCACGATGCTGCCCGTGAAGTCGGCCTGTGAGGTATGGACGCATGCGAAACACACCAGAAACATCCCGAGAGCGATTGCAGTTACGGTTCTCATCGTTCTTCTCCTTTTCATGCCATGCGGTGCTGAAGAAAACGCGCGCGTGGGTGCGGAGCACCCACCCTACGACTTCTCCTTTTCATGCCATGCGGTGCTGAAGAAAATGGGCGACCTTCGGCAGGGCCGCTTCCCTCCGAAAGCCGCCCCGTAGAACGTCAGGCTCAGTTTGTCGGCACGAAAAAAGCCAAGGCCGTTCGGTCCCTCCGAACGAACTTGGCCTGTCTGAACTACTCCCCGCTTATCTATAGTATACCTCCCTCCGACGATTTGTCAAATGGGAAACTCCCCATTCCTGCCGCATGGTGTGGCAGGTTTTTCTGGCGAGCGCAGGCGGTTGTAGCGCCCGTCCATACGGACCCGTATCCCAAAGGGATCCGTATGGACCGGGTACGGGCGGCCGTTGGCGGCGGCACCGGCCAGGATGCGTCCGTAC
>CAZIJC010000034.1:12338-21506 GCA_964539385.1 uncultured Anaerolineales bacterium
CCAGTAATCGTTGCCACGCCCCGCCGTAGTATTAGCCGAAAAAAAACCTTGACAAGTTCGGCGCGGCGAACTATGATGCCTGAGACGAACTTCAAGGGGGAAAGACCCGGACACGGGCGAAAATCGGCGGTTTTCCGCAATGGACCAGGCAACACAAACCGCAGGACTCAGTGAGAGCCTACAGGATTACCTCGAGGCCGTCTATCTGCTTGTCCAGCGTCACGGCATGGCCCGGATGAAAGAGATTGCGGCGCTGGTCGGCGTCGGCAAGTCGTCCGTCACGTGTGCGGTTCAGGCCCTGGCCGAGCGCGGCCTCGTGAACTACGAGCCGTACCAGTACGTGACGCTCTCCGAGGAGGGCGAAGCGATGGGCAAGGCGCTGCTGAGGCGACACCGTGTTCTGAAGCGGTTTCTGATGCGGGTCATCGGCGTTCCGGAGGCCGAGGCCGAGACCATTGCATGTAAGATGGAGCATGTCATCAAGGGCGATGTCCTCGACCGCTTCGTGCGGTTTCTGCATTTCGTCGAGCAGCGGTCCGGGGTGGATGGTTCGTGGGCCGAGGCGTTTCGCGAGTTTTGCCGCCATGCCGAGAACCCCAACGCTTCCGTGGAGGGCCGCCAACCGTGACGCGCTTCGGACACGCCGAGCAACCTGGTGTTGCCTCGCTCGCCTCCCTTCCGGACGGCGCGATCGCACAGTTGGTCACCGTGCAGGGCGGCGCGGGGCTGCGGTCTCGCCTGGCGGCGATGGGCCTTCACGCGGGCATCGAAGTTCGCATCGTCCACAACGGCGGCCACGGCCCGTTCGTTCTGGCCACCGGCGAGTCGCGTATTGTCCTCGGCCGCGGGATGGCACGGCGGGTCATGGTGATTCCCGCCGGTCCAGACGGTTCCGGCACGGGAACCCCTACCGGGACAACGGCGCCCCCCGAATGAGCGGTGACAGAGCAATAGAGGAGGCCCGGCGGCTGACCGTCGCCCTGGCCGGCAACCCCAACTCCGGCAAGACGACGATCTTCAACGCGCTGACCGGCTCGCGCCAGCACGTCGGCAACTACCCCGGCGTAACCGTTGAAAAGAAGGTGGGCCTCTGCCGCCACCGCGGCCTGTCGCTCGACGTGGTGGACCTGCCCGGCACGTACAGCCTCACCGCCTACTCCACCGACGAACTCGTCGCCCGCCGCTTTGTCATCGACCAGCACCCGCAGGTCGTCGTTGACGTCCTCGACGCCTCCAACCTCGAGCGCAACCTCTACCTGGCCGTCCAGTTCATGGAATTGGGCATGCCGCTGGTCCTCGTGCTGAACATGAGCGACGTTGCGGCCGCGCGCGGCTACGTGTTCGATCTGGAAGAACTGTCGGGCCTGCTGGGCGGCGTGCCGCTGGTCCGGGCGGTCGGCAACCGCGGTGAAGGCATCGGCCGGATTCGCGACGCCATCGTCGACGTTGCGACCGGCGCGCGCCACCTGCGCCCCGTCCCCATCACGTATGGGGCGGAGATCGACCAAGAGATCGGCAAACTGGCAGCGTTTCTGGAGCCGGAGGCCGACCGCCTGGCCCCGCGGCAGGTGCGATGGGTCGCCCTGAAACTCCTGGAGAACGACGGGCCGATTCGCCAGCGCATCCGGCACGCATGCGGGAATGCGGAGGCGGTGCTGGCCGCCGCCGACGACGCCGTCGGCCGTCTCAGGAAGATTCTCGGCGATGAGCCCGAGATCATCATCGCCGACCGCCGCTACGGCTTCATCAGCGGGGCGTGCCAGGAGACCGTCAAGAACACGGTCGAGTTGCGGCACACGCGGTCCGACGCGATTGACGCCGTCATCACGCACCCGGTTCTTGGGCTGCCGATTTTTCTGGGCCTGATGTACGTGGTGTTCTGGGCAACGTTCCGCCTGGGCGAGTACCCGATGGAGGCCATCGATTACGCCTTCCAGTGGTTGGGGCAGGCGGTGGGCGGGCTGTGGGCGGCCGGCAGCGACAGCGCCCTGCGGTCGCTTCTGGTGGACGGGGTCATCCGCGGCGTCGGTGCGGTGATCGTCTTTTTGCCGAACATCCTGATTCTGTTTCTGGCGATTGCCGTGCTGGAGGATTCCGGCTACATGGCCCGTGCGGCGTTTATCATGGACCGGTGGATGCACAAGATCGGTCTGCACGGCCAGAGTTTCATCCCGATGGTCATCGGCTTCGGGTGTACGATTCCGGCGATCATGGCGACGCGAGTCCTGGCAAGCCGGCGCGACCGCCTGACGACCATGCTCATCCTGCCTCTGATGAGTTGCAGCGCCCGCCTGCCGATTTACATGATGTTCACGGCAGCCTTCTTTATCGAGAAGTGGCGAGGGCCGGTCCTGTGGATGATGTACGTCGTGGGGGCGGCGGTGGCGGTGCTGGCGGCGAAACTGCTCAAGTCCACACTCTTTCGCGGCGAGGCCGAACCGTTCGTCATGGAACTGCCCCCCTACCGCGCACCCACCGTCAAGGGCACGCTCATCCACACGTGGCAGCGGGGCTGGATGTACGTCCGTAAGGCAGGCACGATCATCCTCGGCGTCTCCGTCCTCCTGTGGGCGCTGACCAGTTACCCCAAGCCGCACGCCCGCGACATCGCGAACCTGGCGGCCGAGGGGCAGCAGGCGGCGGCGCTCGAATACTCGGTTGCCGGCCGCGTCGGCAAGGCCTTTGAGCCCGTCACCCGGCCGCTCGGCTTCGATTGGCGGGTCAACACGGCCATGATGGGCGCATTTGCCGCCAAGGAGGTCTTCGTCGCACAGATGAGCATCGTCTATTCGCTCGGCGACACGGAGGAGGCCGAGGCCAAGCCGCTCCAGGACGCTCTGAGGCGCAACTACACGCCGCTTCAGGCCATCGCCATCATGATCTTCTCGCTGCTCGGATTTCCCTGCATGGCCACGGTCGCCGTCATGTGGAGCGAAAGCGGATCGTGGAAATGGGCACTCCTCCAGTGGGCAGGACTCACCGGCCTCGCCTACGTTGCCGCCTTGCTCGTCTATCAGATAGGCAGCGCACTCGGATTGGGAACGGGATGAACCTGGCCACGGCAGAGACCCTACTGGTTGTTCTCATCGTAGGTGCCATGACCGTGCTCGCCGGCCGGCGCCTGTGGCGCATGCGGGGCGGCAAGGCCAAGACGTGCGGCTGTTGCAAGGCGCCGTGCGGCCGGCAAGGATCGCCGACAGCGCCACCCTCTTGACTGTGTAGATGTTTACCAGAGTGCCACGGCCCTTGGGCCGTGCCGCCGCACTCGGCACGTGCGGTGGCACCCTGGCACGGGTAGCCTGGCACGGGTACGGCTCGTGCCGTGGCCGTGAGCCTGGCTGAGGCGAGATATGTTGTCGATCGCCGGCGATGGGATTATAATAACCACGGATCGCGCAGCCGGTTGGATTCCATGAGGCCGGCGAGGTTCTCGGCTTGAGAAGGAGATTCGATGAAGCCTGCCCCATGTGCCGTTCTCGCGTGGCTCGCGCTCGCCGCCACCGCTGTGGCCTACGAGCCCACGTCGCACTACACGATTCAGACCATCGAGGGCTGGAAGGTCTACGTCAACAACGCGCTGCTGGGCAAGGCAGCGCACGCTGACGTGGGCGCCAAGGCCCTGAAGAAGTTGCAGGTCGATCTGGCTGCCATCAAGACGCTGGTTCCCAACCGGCCGCTCAAGGAACTGCTCAAGGTGCCGATCTGGCTCGAGGTCGATACGACCAACGGTCCGCACGGCCGCACGCCCGCGTTCCACTATCATCCGGGCGCGGGCTGGCTGAAGAAGATGGATTTCCACCCCGACAAGCACAAGTGTGTGGAGTTCAGCCGCGCCGCCGCCTACGCCGGCAGGCCAAGCCGCGAGGCCGGCGTCGTCCTCCACGAGTTGGCCCACGCGTACCACGACCGCGTCTTCGGCTTCGACGACCCCGAGATTCTGGCCGCCTACAAGAGGGCGGTGGCCGGGACGGCGTATCCGCCGCGCGATTGGGCCAGGAGCAACGAGAAGGAGTTCTTCTGCGCCGTCACGCAGCGCTACTTCGGCCCCCAGGAGCAGCGGGACGAACTCCAACAGCGGGACCCCGACGTCGTCAAACTCCTCCAACGCCTCTGGGGCAAACCGAAAAGGGTCCCCGCACCCCCGCCACCCAAGCCGGAGAAGAAGCGCAAGGCCCGCGTGCCGTAAAACCATCTGTTCGACATATGCCATATCGATGCTTGGGCCGTCTACGTGAACGGGAAAGACCTGGGGGCGTGGCATGCTTTCGCCGTGTGCCACGGCCGGTCTTGTCCGGCCGTGCGTTTCTGTGTATGTTGACCTCATGGCCGCACGGATTCGAAAGCGCCGACGCGTATTCAACGAGCCCGGCCACGCTCACTACCTGACCTATTCCTGAAAGGACCGCCTGCTCCTGCTCTCGGCCCGATCCCGGCCTGAACAACACACGGCCGGACAAGACCGGCCGTGGCACACCTTGGTGTTGCCGTTCCCCGTTCATCCCGCGGCGCTGCCGCCGCTGATTTACCTTGACGAACGTGACATGTCCCATTACTCTAGACCCATGACAGCCGTAGGCCGGGGCGCGCCCCGGCCTACGGCTGTCATGGGTCTAGAGTAATGGGACATGTCACGTTCGTCAAGGTAAATCAGCGGCGGCAGCGCCGCGGGATGAACGGGGAACGGCAACACCAAGGTGTGCCACGGCCGGTCTTGTCCGGCCGTGTGTTGTTCAGGCCGGGATCGGGCCGAGAGCAGGAGCAGGCGGTCCTTTCAGGAATAGGTCAGGTAGTGAGCGTGGCCGGGCTCGTTGAATACGCGTCGGCGCTTTCGAATCCGTGCGGCCATGAGGTCAACATACACAGAAACGCACGGCCGGACAAGACCGGCCGTGGCACACGGCGAAAGCATGCCACGCCCCCAGGTCTTTCCCGTTCACGTAGACGGCCCAAGCATCGATATGGCATATGTCGAACAGATGGTTTTACGGCACGCGGGCCTTGCGCTTCTTCTCCGGCTTGGGTGGCGGGGGTGCGGGGACCCTTTTCGGTTTGCCCCAGAGGCGTTGGAGGAGTTTGACGACGTCGGGGTCCCGCTGTTGGAGTTCGTCCCGCTGCTCCTGGGGGCCGAAGTAGCGCTGCGTGACGGCGCAGAAGAACTCCTTCTCGTTGCTCCTGGCCCAATCGCGCGGCGGATACGCCGTCCCGGCCACCGCCCTCTTGTAGGCGGCCAGAATCTCGGGGTCGTCGAAGCCGAAGACGCGGTCGTGGTACGCGTGGGCCAACTCGTGGAGGACGACGCCGGCCTCGCGGCTTGGCCTGCCGGCGTAGGCGGCGGCGCGGCTGAACTCCACACACTTGTGCTTGTCGGGGTGGAAATCCATCTTCTTCAGCCAGCCCGCGCCCGGATGATAGTGGAACGCGGGCGTGCGGCCGTGCGGACCGTTGGTCGTATCGACCTCGAGCCAGATCGGCACCTTGAGCAGTTCCTTGAGCGGCCGGTTGGGAACCAGCGTCTTGATGGCAGCCAGATCGACCTGCAACTTCTTCAGGGCCTTGGCGCCCACGTCAGCGTGCGCTGCCTTGCCCAGCAGCGCGTTGTTGACGTAGACCTTCCAGCCCTCGATGGTCTGAATCGTGTAGTGCGACGTGGGCTCGTAGGCCACAGCGGTGGCGGCGAGCGCGAGCCACGCGAGAACGGCACATGGGGCAGGCTTCATCGAATCTCCTTCTCAAGCCGAGAACCTCGCCGGCCTCATGGAATCCAACCGGCTGCGCGATCCGTGGTTATTATAATCCCATCGCCGGCGATCGACAACATATCTCGCCTCAGCCAGGCTCACGGCCACGGCACGAGCCGTACCCGTGCCAGGCTACCCGTGCCAGGGTGCCACCGCACGTGCCGAGTGCGGCGGCACGGCCCAAGGGCCGTGGCACTCTGGTAAACATCTACACAGTCAAGAGGGTGGCGCTGTCGGCGATCCTTGCCGGCCGCACGGCGCCTTGCAACAGCCGCACGTCTTGGCCTTGCCGCCCCGCATGCGCCACAGGCGCCGGCCGGCGAGCACGGTCATGGCACCTACGATGAGAACAACCAGTAGGGTCTCTGCCGTGGCCAGGTTCATCCCGTTCCCAATCCGAGTGCGCTGCCTATCTGATAGACGAGCAAGGCGGCAACGTAGGCGAGGCCGGTGAGTCCTGCCCACTGGAGGAGTGCCCATTTCCACGATCCGCTTTCGCTCCACATGACGGCGACCGTGGCCATGCAGGGAAATCCGAGCAGCGAGAAGATCATGATGGCGATGGCCTGAAGCGGCGTGTAGTTGCGCCTCAGAGCGTCCTGGAGCGGCTTGGCCTCGGCCTCCTCCGTGTCGCCGAGCGAATAGACGATGCTCATCTGTGCGACGAAGACCTCCTTGGCGGCAAATGCGCCCATCATGGCCGTGTTGACCCGCCAATCGAAGCCGAGCGGCCGGGTGACGGGCTCAAAGGCCTTGCCGACGCGGCCGGCAACCGAGTATTCGAGCGCCGCCGCCTGCTGCCCCTCGGCCGCCAGGTTCGCGATGTCGCGGGCGTGCGGCTTGGGGTAACTGGTCAGCGCCCACAGGAGGACGGAGACGCCGAGGATGATCGTGCCTGCCTTACGGACGTACATCCAGCCCCGCTGCCACGTGTGGATGAGCGTGCCCTTGACGGTGGGTGCGCGGTAGGGGGGCAGTTCCATGACGAACGGTTCGGCCTCGCCGCGAAAGAGTGTGGACTTGAGCAGTTTCGCCGCCAGCACCGCCACCGCCGCCCCCACGACGTACATCATCCACAGGACCGGCCCTCGCCACTTCTCGATAAAGAAGGCTGCCGTGAACATCATGTAAATCGGCAGGCGGGCGCTGCAACTCATCAGAGGCAGGATGAGCATGGTCGTCAGGCGGTCGCGCCGGCTTGCCAGGACTCGCGTCGCCATGATCGCCGGAATCGTACACCCGAAGCCGATGACCATCGGGATGAAACTCTGGCCGTGCAGACCGATCTTGTGCATCCACCGGTCCATGATAAACGCCGCACGGGCCATGTAGCCGGAATCCTCCAGCACGGCAATCGCCAGAAACAGAATCAGGATGTTCGGCAAAAAGACGATCACCGCACCGACGCCGCGGATGACCCCGTCCACCAGAAGCGACCGCAGGGCGCTGTCGCTGCCGGCCGCCCACAGCCCGCCCACCGCCTGCCCCAACCACTGGAAGGCGTAATCGATGGCCTCCATCGGGTACTCGCCCAGGCGGAACGTTGCCCAGAACACCACGTACATCAGGCCCAGAAAAATCGGCAGCCCAAGAACCGGGTGCGTGATGACGGCGTCAATCGCGTCGGACCGCGTGTGCCGCAACTCGACCGTGTTCTTGACGGTCTCCTGGCACGCCCCGCTGATGAAGCCGTAGCGGCGGTCGGCGATGATGATCTCGGGCTCATCGCCGAGAATCTTCCTGAGACGGCCGACGGCGTCGTCGGCGGCGGCCAGCACCGCCTCCGCATTCCCGCATGCGTGCCGGATGCGCTGGCGAATCGGCCCGTCGTTCTCCAGGAGTTTCAGGGCGACCCATCGCACCTGCCGCGGGGCCAGGCGGTCGGCCTCCGGCTCCAGAAACGCTGCCAGTTTGCCGATCTCTTGGTCGATCTCCGCCCCATACGTGATGGGGACGGGGCGCAGGTGGCGCGCGCCGGTCGCAACGTCGACGATGGCGTCGCGAATCCGGCCGATGCCTTCACCGCGGTTGCCGACCGCCCGGACCAGCGGCACGCCGCCCAGCAGGCCCGACAGTTCTTCCAGATCGAACACGTAGCCGCGCGCGGCCGCAACGTCGCTCATGTTCAGCACGAGGACCAGCGGCATGCCCAATTCCATGAACTGGACGGCCAGGTAGAGGTTGCGCTCGAGGTTGGAGGCGTCGAGGACGTCAACGACGACCTGCGGGTGCTGGTCGATGACAAAGCGGCGGGCGACGAGTTCGTCGGTGGAGTAGGCGGTGAGGCTGTACGTGCCGGGCAGGTCCACCACGTCGAGCGACAGGCCGCGGTGGCGGCAGAGGCCCACCTTCTTTTCAACGGTTACGCCGGGGTAGTTGCCGACGTGCTGGCGCGAGCCGGTCAGCGCGTTGAAGATCGTCGTCTTGCCGGAGTTGGGGTTGCCGGCCAGGGCGACGGTCAGCCGCCGGGCCTCCTCTATTGCTCTGTCACCGCTCATTCGGGGGGCGCCGTTGTCCCGGTAGGGGTTCCCGTGCCGGAACCGTCTGGACCGGCGGGAATCACCATGACCCGCCGTGCCATCCCGCGGCCGAGGACAATACGCGACTCGCCGGTGGCCAGAACGAACGGGCCGTGGCCGCCGTTGTGGACGATGCGAACTTCGATGCCCGCGTGAAGGCCCATCGCCGCCAGGCGAGACCGCAGCCCCGCGCCGCCCTGCACGGTGACCAACTGTGCGATCGCGCCGTCCGGAAGGGAGGCGAGCGAGGCAACACCAGGTTGCTCGGCGTGTCCGAAGCGCGTCACGGTTGGCGGCCCTCCACGGAAGCGTTGGGGTTCTCGGCATGGCGGCAAAACTCGCGAAACGCCTCGGCCCACGAACCATCCACCCCGGACCGCTGCTCGACGAAATGCAGAAACCGCACGAAGCGGTCGAGGACATCGCCCTTGATGACATGCTCCATCTTACATGCAATGGTCTCGGCCTCGGCCTCCGGAACGCCGATGACCCGCATCAGAAACCGCTTCAGAACACGGTGTCGCCTCAGCAGCGCCTTGCCCATCGCTTCGCCCTCCTCGGAGAGCGTCACGTACTGGTACGGCTCGTAGTTCACGAGGCCGCGCTCGGCCAGGGCCTGAACCGCACACGTGACGGACGACTTGCCGACGCCGACCAGCGCCGCAATCTCTTTCATCCGGGCCATGCCGTGACGCTGGACAAGCAGATAGACGGCCTCGAGGTAATCCTGTAGGCTCTCACTGAGTCCTGCGGTTTGTGTTGCCTGGTCCATTGCGGAAAACCGCCGATTTTCGCCCGTGTCCGGGTCTTTCCCCCTTGAAGTTCGTCTCAGGCATCATAGTTCGCCGCGCCGAACTTGTCAAGGTTTTTTTTCGGCTAATACTACGGCGGGGCGTGGCAACGATTACTGG
>CAZIJC010000034.1:21516-33844 GCA_964539385.1 uncultured Anaerolineales bacterium
GTACGGACGCATCCTGGCCGGTGCCGCCGCCAACGGCCGCCCGTACCCGGTCCATACGGATCCCTTTGGGATACGGGTCCGTATGGACGGGCGCTACAACCGCCTGCGCTCGCCAGAAAAACCTGCCACACCATGCGGCAGGAATGGGGAGTTTCCCATTTGACAAATCGTCGGAGGGAGGTATACTATAGATAAGCGGGGAGTAGTTCAGACAGGCCAAGTTCGTTCGGAGGGACCGAACGGCCTTGGCTTTTTTCGTGCCGACAAACTGAGCCTGACGTTCTACGGGGCGGCTTTCGGAGGGAAGCGGCCCTGCCGAAGGTCGCCCATTTTCTTCAGCACCGCATGGCATGAAAAGGAGAAGTCGTAGGGTGGGTGCTCCGCACCCACGCGCGCGTTTTCTTCAGCACCGCATGGCATGAAAAGGAGAAGAACGATGAGAACCGTAACTGCAATCGCTCTCGGGATGTTTCTGGTGTGTTTCGCATGCGTCCATACCTCACAGGCCGACTTCACGGGCAGCATCGTGGCCTGGGGCGACAACAACTCCGGCCAGTGCAACGTGCCGACCGGCAGCGACTTCGCCGCCGTCGCGGCCGGAGCGTGGCATGGCTTGGCCCTGAAGGAGGACGGCTCGCTCGCGGCCTGGGGCTGGAACCTGAATGGCCAGTGCGACGTGCCGAGCGGCAGCGACTTCGCGGCCGTCGCGGCCGGAGCGCACCATGGCCTGGCGCTGAAGGAGGACGGCTCGCTCGCGGCCTGGGGCGACAACTACGACGGCCAGTGCAACGTGCCGGGCGGCAACGACTTCGCGGCCGTGGCGGCCGGATGGGGCCATGGCCTGGCACTGAGGGAGGACGGCTCACTCGCGGCCTGGGGCTGGAACTCCTACGGCCAGTGCGACGTGCCGACCGGCAGCGACTTCGCGGCCGTCGCGGCCGGATCGGGCCATGGCCTGGCGCTGAAGGAGGACGGCTCGCTCGCCGCCTGGGGCTGGAACAACTACGGCCAGTGCAACGTCCCGACCGGAAACGACTTCGCGGCCGTCGCGGCCGGATACTACCATAGCCTGGCCGTGAAGGAGGACGGCTCGCTCACGGCCTGGGGCTACAACGACTACGGCCAGTGCAACGTCCCGACCGGAAACGACTTCGCGGCCGTCGCGGCTGGATTGCGCCACACCCTCGCCCTGAAGGAGGACGGCTCCCTCGTAGCCTGGGGCTGGAACGACGACGGCCAGTGCAACGTGCCGACCGGCTCTTTCGCGACCGTCGCCGCCGGATACAACTATAGCCTGGCACTGACGCCCGAACCCGCCACGCTCTCGCTCTTGGTCCTGGGCGCTCTGCTCCTGCTTCGTCGGAGGCAAAAGTAGCCGGCCCACGCAGATAATCCAAGCCACGCAATGCACAAAAAGGTGCCAGGCACCTTTTTGGTCAAAACGGCCTTCTTGCCATCAAAAACGCAGAAAACGAAAAAAGGTGCCTGGTACCTTTTTGGCATGGTACCTTTTTGGCACCTCAGTAGTTGTAGGGGTGGGTGCTGCGCACCCACGCGGCCTTTCTCCGGACGCTCGACAGAATCCGCGTGGGTCCGGAGGACCCACCCTACACGCTTTCCGCGATCCCGCGCGCCGAGCGTGGGCGTGATTACCCCGCGCCGGCGACCTGCATGCGCAGGCCGTACAGGGCTTTGCTGGCCGTGATGAAGAGCGTCTTGCGATCCTTGCCGCCGAAGCAGATGTTGGCCGTCCAGCGCTGGGGGACCTCGATGTGCTCGATCTTTTTGCCGCTCGGGTCGAAGACCGTGACGCCGCGGCCCGTGAGGTACACGTTGCCGGCCGCGTCGATGGTCATGCCGTCGGAGCCCATTTCGCAGAAGCGTTTGCGGTCCGAGAGCGTGCCGTCCTGGTGGATGCGATAGACGTAGGTCTTCTTGTCGCGGATGTCGGCCACGTACAGACTCTTGCCGTCGGGCGTGCCGATGATGCCGTTCGGCTGCACCATGTCGGCGGCCACGCGCGAGAGCGTCTTGCGGTCGGGCGAGAGGTAGTACACGCACTGGGCGTCCTGCTCCGTCGGCCCGCGCTTCCAGTACGGCCGCTTGTAGAACGGGTCGGTGAAGTAGATTCCACCGTCGGGCCGGACCCACAGGTCGTTGGGGCCGTTCAGGAGTTTACCCTTGTAATCGGTGACCAGGACAGTCGCCTTCCCCGACGGCTCGATGGACCAGAGTTGGTTCTTCTCGTCGGCGCAGGCCAGCAGGTTGCCGGTGCGGTCGAAGTACAGTCCGTTGGACCGCCCGCACGGCTGAAGGAACGTCGAGAGTTTCCCGCCCACGCTCCATTTCAGGATGCGGTCGTTGGGCTGATCGGTGAAGAAGACGTTGCCCTCGGCATCGACGGCCGGTCCCTCGGTGAACTTGAAGCCGTCGGCCAGTTTCTCGGGCGTTGCTCCCGGTGCGATGATGCCGTCGGCCGGAGCGCATCGCGCAAGACCCAATACGAGCAGCAGCACCATCGCGGCGGCGGTTATCTCTCTCATCGGTGTCCCCTTGCCTTGAACAGACCCTTGAACGGGGCTACGGCTTCATCGCTTTTGTCTTCTTCTGAAACAGTTCGAGCCAGCCGAGCACCATTGCATCGCGGATGGTGCCGGCCGCGCGGCACTCTTCGGGCGTCTTGCCCCAGTAGAAGCCGATCCAACCCGACGCCACCTCGCGCGAGCGGTCGAGGAACTGCTCGAGTTCCGCCGGACCGCACTTCAAGGGGAACGTCTCCTCGATGACGACCGGCTTGCCGACGGCGAATCCGCGCAGCGTCTCCATTGCCTCGTCCACGCGCCCCTTCTCTGGATACAGGTGGACGCTGATGAAGTCCAGTTCATTCGCGATTCTCTCCGGCACGAACCCGGAACTCAGACCGGGGCGGTCGAGGCTCCACGGCACAAGGCCGACCGTGACGAGGTGGCGGCGATCGTGCCTCCGAATGGCGGCTTTCAGGCGGCGGATCCACGCCAACGCTACAGCCGGCCGCTCGCGAGCTCCTGTCTCCAGGGCGATGAACTGGACGAAGTGCTTCCCGGCGAAAGGCGGGCCGAGCCAGTCGTCGCGCTTCCCACGACCACCCGGAACAACCGGCTCGTTCATCAGGTCGTAGCAGAAGACGGCCGGACTGTGTGCACACCGACGGGCAACCGCTTCCCAGAAACGCGCCTGCACGTCCCAGCGGTCGCTCTCGGCCAGCGGAGCGTACCAGGCGGGAACGTCCTTCTTATGATAGCACCCCAAGCCCGTCAGGTCGAGATACAGGTTCAGCCGCTCGGCCAGGGCGACGAGACGGCTCAACTGGCTGAGGGAGCGTGCGTTGCGCTTGTCGGGGGCCTCCATGAACCGGCCCAGTTGGAGGTGGACCCGGACGACGTTGGCGCCCAACTGCTTCATTTCGCGGAAGTCCTCTTCGATCCGTTGCCACTCGCCGTCCCAGTAGTCCTCGATGAGACGGCCGCCGTCGTCGTGGTCGTAGTTGAAACCCCACGGGACGAACGTTCTGCCCGACGGGTCCAACACGAACGACCGGCCGTCCTCGCCGGCGTGCACCCACGGCATCTCGCCGGGGGGAGCCTCTCCCCGCACGTTGCAGCCGGGGACGAGAAGGAGCAGGAGCGGCACGGTCCACAGACGCGAGGCGGTCCGCGCTTTGCGCGGTACAACGCGCCCGCCTGGCGGCCCTGAGCAACTCACCTTTTCGCACCCTTCAAGTGTTTGTCCAGAAAGGACTTATCATTTCGTCGGCTTCGCGGTCGCCGTGCAGGATGAGAAACGGCGGATCCTCTTTCGAGACGTACGTGATGGGGTCGGCCCGGGCAACCTTTTGCTTTTTCTCCTCGATCGCGCCGCCGATCAGAGGCGGCCTTTCATGGGATTACAACACGACCATCTTCGGCAGGGGCTTGATGAAGTCCTGCCGCAGGCTGTAGGTGTACGCCCCCTGGGTGGGAATGAGGAGCACGTCGCCGGGCCGGATGTTCCGGCCGTGGTAGAAGTAGCCCCAGACGTCGTGCGGGGTGCACAGCGAGCCAAGGACGTAACACGGGCGCTCGGTGAGCGCGGGGCGCGTCAGGTTGATGACGGGGAAGTAGTCGTTCTCGAACCGCTCCCATCCGACGGCGTTCGTGCCGCCGTCCGTGATGACGATGTCGTCGCCTTTGCGGTCGATGACGGTGAGCAGAATGTGCATGGCGTCGCTGCAGATCCAGCGGCCGGGCTCCATCCAGAGGCAGCAGTCGACGCGGGAGAGCAGGTGTTCGCGCACGGCCTCGCCGATCTCGCGGGCGAATTCCTCGATGGGCGTGGACGGACAACGGTGGTGCGAGGCCGACGGCCGTTGAACCGGCGCCACGGCCTGCCGCACCAGGCCCGCCGGCGTGGCTGTGGCGTGGAGCCACTCGCCCCGCGCCGGCCAGTAGCCCCCGCCGATATCAATGAACTCGATGCGCTCCCGTCGCTCGGGCGCTAGCGCCTCAAGGGCGGCGCCGAGCCGCGCGATGAACCCCGTCTGGGCCGTCGAATCCATGTTCCAACTCGTGTGGAACTGGAGGCCGCCCCATCGGACGTGCGGGCACTGCTCTGTGGCCTTGGCCAGGCGGGGCAGGTCGCCCAGCGGGACGCCGAACTTGCGCCACAGCCCCCGCTCGTCGGTGGTCAGCCGGACGCCCGCGCGAACCGGCCCACCCGCTTCGGCGGCGGCGCGCTCGAGCCGTTCCAGTTCGCCGAAACTGTCCATCAGCACCGTCACGCGGTCGCGATGGGCCACGGCCAGGCGGAGTTCCTCATCGGTCTTGCCGGGGCCGCTGAACACGATGTGGCGGGCGGGGCAGTCGAGGGCAACCGCCATCTCGCGGCCGCTCGAAACGTCGAGCCCCAGGCCGGACTCAGCCAGGATACGGGCAACCGCGGGATGGTTGTTGCTCTTCATCGCGTAATAGACGGCCACGGCGGGCAGTTCGGCCTGGAATGCCCGGGTGAAGCGTGCCGCGCGGTCGCGAAGCACCTGCCCCTCCAGCACGTAGAGAGGCGACCCGTGCTCGCGGGCGGCGGCGAGGAAGACGTCGGCGCGGTCGAGGAACCGGCGGACGAATCGCTCAATCTCGGTGGCGCCCAACCCGGGCGTGGTCGTTTGCAGCCGCCGGGCGGCGGCAGTCAGCAGGGCGTCGGCGTTTGGCACGGGGAAGGCTCCATCCGAATAGCCACTCGTGCACGCATCTCGCGGCACACAGCCTCCAGGTCATCGCCTGAAGCGGGCTGGAAGATGACGTGGCCGAGAAGGCGCGATTTGTAGTCCTCGGGCGGCAGGATCACGCGGTGCCCCGGCCCGTGCTTGAGGCGGTATTCACGGACGCTCGGGTCGTTGCGGACTTCGTCGTCATTGAGAGACGTGATGGTCCCCGCCCGGGAGGCAAAGATGCGAAGGCCCACGCTGCGCTGCCACGCCGAGGGCTTGGGAGCGCGGACGGCTCGCCCTTCGGCGAAGTCGAGGGCAGCGCCAAGGATATCGAACCCTGCGCTGTGCATCAGCAGGGGCGGCAGGCAGTCGCCGCCCGGCCGTGGCGCCATCTCGATCAACACCGCCTCGTCACCGCGGACGATGAAGTCCACCATGCAGATGGAGCGGGTAATGGCCAGGGCCTGCGCCGCACCGCGCAGCCGGCGGGCGAACGCCTCCGGATCCAGCGCCGCGGGCAGGTCGGCCGGCACGACGTAGGCGAGCGTGGTGCCGAAACTCTGCGTGGCGTCGAGCACCTTGCCGGCCAATCGCAGCAGGGCCACCTCGCCGTGGGCGATGCGAAAATCGCAACTGTATTCCACCCCCGCCACGTGCTCCTCGGCCACGAACACGCGACGCGGGTCGAGCGGGGTCTCCTGGCCGGGCTGCGGCGCGTAGAGCCGCACATCGGGGTGCTCCGGCATCTTCGCCAGCAGGGCGCCCAACGCAGCGGCGCACTCGGCCTCGTCGCGGCAGAGGAACGTGAGTTCGCTGCCGCTGCCCGACAGCGGCTTGAGCACCACCGGCCCCCCCTGATCGCGGGCAAAGGCCACGGCCTGGTCCTCGCTCGCCACGAGGGCCGCGCGCGGACACGGCACACCCGCCTGCTGCCAACGCTGCTTGCACGCGAACTTGCTGCGGCAGGCCGCGACGGCCTCCGGGGACACGAACGGCAAGCGCAGCCCGTCGGCGAGAGTGGAGGCCAGGGCGAGCGACTCGTCGTCAAAGCAGGCTACGCCACTGGGGCGAACGCACCACTGGCGCAGATGGGCGTCGAGCGCGCCCCGCGCGTCCGCGGGGTGCGCCAGGTCGCACGAGGTCTCCTCGATGGGGTCGGGATCGGGCTCGACGGCTCGCTCGCGCTCGGCGCGGTCGGTGAGGAAGACGGCGCGGCCAGGGTGCCGCCGGCGCAGGATGTGAATGTAGTCGGCCGTCGTGCCGACCACCAGCACACGGCTATTCCACACGGACGGTTTCCTCCCTGCAGGCGGCCGTCGGCGGGGTCTCGTGGGACACGTTCGTCAGAACGTACAGCGGGCGAGGGGTGAGCCGCAACAGCGGCTTCCAGGAGAACTCGCCGCACAGGAAGTCCACCTGCTGCATGCGCTCCGTGCAGGCTCGCCGCATGTGGTGAAGGTTGATCACCTTGGCCACGCCGCGGTAGTCGGGGTGGGTCCCGCCGGCCACCAGCGTGTAGGTGCCGCGGTAGAGGCAGCCCATGTCCGCCGCCGCCACGTCGCCGTTGATGATGATCGTAGTCATGCGCAGCCAGCCGTGGGCGTGGAGCAGGTGCATGAGGTCGCGGAAGCTCTCACGGAAGCGGGGGTCGAAGAAGTAGGACCTCTCGCCGAAGCGGTTCACGTTCAGGCTCACCAGGTGCTCGAAGTCGCCCAGGTTGTCGTAGCGGTAGGTGAGGCCGAGGTCTTCGATGGCGGCAAGTTCGCGGCGGCGTTTGCGTGCGGCCTTGCCGGAGAACTCCCGCTGGAAGTAGGTGTCGAGGTCGTAGTCGTAGCGCGGCGGCAGAAAGAGGTAGCCCCGTTCGTCCACCAGGTGGTCGTCGGGCGGCAGGGCGCCGACCGGCAGGAGATAGCGGAGATGGTAGTTCCCGGGACAGGCGCCGAGGAGCGCCTCCAGCACGCCGGGATCGCGGGCCACGATGCGATTCTGCTCCAGCCAGGTCTTGCCCTCCCAGGTTTCGCCGGGGAAGTAGCCGAAGGCGTCGGCCTCCTCGATCCGGCTCAGAGGGAGGAGACCGCACATCTCGCCGGCGTCCTCGGCCACGAGGAAGTAAGGGGGCCGACGGAAGTGCCCCTGGAAACAGGCGCGCACAGACCACAGATCCGTCATGGTCTCTTCGCGGATGGCGCGGCGCCACGTCGCTTGGCACTCCGGCAGGTCGGTCACCGCGTGCACGCTGACCATGATTCAGAGTCTCATGCTCACATGGGTGATGATGCGGGAGCCTTCGAAGAAGCGCTGGGCGAAGTCGGCCGCGACCTCGGGGTCGTACGGCTTGCAGCTGAAAACGTCGAGGTAGGTCGTGTTGGACTGGTTGGCGAAGTGGGCGGAGATCAACGAGGTTTCGATGAGTTGCATCATCGAGTAACCCGCCACGCGCTCATCCTCACCGAAGTGGACGACGTGCGTTTCGCCGAATCGCCTCATCGCGATGAGGTCGCAGAGGTCGACGACGAACTGCCTGATCTTCTCGGCGGAACGAATCGTCACCGGGTTGCAGTTGTAGATGTCGATGCTGGCCGCGACCCCCCAAACCTGCTGGCGGGCCGCCGCTTTCACTATGGTCTCTGTTTGTTCCATCTTTCCCTCCTCCCTGCATGTGGGCCGCCGCCGTTCGGTTCGGCAACGGCCCGGTTCGAAGACCCGTTCACTGCCCGGCGCCTTGTGGTCGCGCGTCCTCCGGGCCGGGCAATGCCTCACGTATGAACCGCACGAGACTGGCCACCATGGGTTGGCGAAGCGAAGCGAACGTCGCATCGACGTCCTCGTCACCGGGGCTGATGATTGCGAAGGCGTAGTAGCCACTCACAAAACCGGCCACCGCACACGCAATGCGCCGCATCGCCGCCGGCGAATGCCGTGCAGGGATTACGCCGTCCACCAGACGCTGCACAGACGCCAGGTAGTCGTCAAACGGCGTCTCGAGGCCCGGATAATAGGTGTCGACCAAAATCAGATCGCCACGACCCTGGAAGTAGAGCACGAAGTCTTCCCAACGGGTGCAGAAGAACTCGATATGCGCGCCGATGAGCGCGTCGAGCAAAGCGGGCAACTCGGTGATGCCGTGGCACCGCCGCTCCACGGTCTCGACCAGTTCGGACAGCATGCATCGCATGGTCTCGTGGATGATCTTTTTTTTGCTGCCGAAGTGGTTATAGAACGTGCCCTTGCCCACGTCGGCCCGCTCGGTAATCTCGTCGATACGGGCAAGATCCAGGCCGCGTTCCGCGAACACCTCGCGAGCGGCGTCCAGAAGCTTCTGACGGGTCGCGTTTTTGCGGCGCCGGCCTCGGGAGATGCGCCGCTTTGGCTTTTTCACAGGGTCGCTCATGAATGGCTCGTCACTTCTGACCACCAAGTCAATTGTGGCAGTTTCGTCTATTCCGACGAACCAGTCAAGCGCAATTTCACGTTTTTTTTGATTTTTTTGCCGCGTCGGAAAGTGGCGTTGCAGTACTACTTCGTCCCTTTCACGTGGCGGTCGAAGAACGCCCACATCATCTCGTCGGCTTCGCGGTCGCGAAAACCGTGGCCGGCTCCCTTGACGAAATGCAGCGTCGCGTCGACGCCCGCCTTCTTGAGGGCATCGTACAGCAGTTGGCTCTGGTTGGGCGGCACGGTGCTGTCGCGGTCGCCGTGCAGGATGAGAAACGGCGGATCGTCTTTCGAGACGTACGTGATGGGGTCGGCCCGGGCGACCTTTTGCTTGTTCTGGTGGATCGCGCCGCCGATGAGTTGAGACTCGGGCGAGTTTGCCGAGTCGTGGTTCATGCGGCCGGGCATGCCGAGCGCCTTGAGCCCCTCTGTCATTTTCAGGAAATTGGTCGGCCCGAAGCAATCGACCACGGCCTGGACGCGGCTCGACTGGTCGGCCCATCCGCCCTGTCCTTCAAGGTCCTTGACATCGCCTGCGGTGCCCAGCAGCGCCACGAGGTGCCCGCCGGCCGAATGCCCCCAGACGCCGATTCGGTCGGTGTTGATCCTATAGTCCTTCGCGTGCGCCCTCAGAAAGCGGATGGCGCACTTTGTGTCCTCGATCTGTGCCGGGAAGATCGCCTCCCGGCTCAGGCGATACTCGATGCTCGCGACGAAGTACCCCGCCTGGGCGAGTTGGAAGAACTGCGGCCGCCGCATCTCCTTGCTCCCGGCCCGCCACGCGCCGCCGTGCACGTACACGAGGACCGGCATCGGCGCGGCGGGCAGTTTCTTCGGCCGCAGGATGTCGAGTTTGAGCGGTCGCCCGCCGCCTTTGCCGTACGCGACGTCTTTGAGCAGTTCCACGTCGTCGGGCACCGGTTGCATCTGCCGCCCCGGGCCGCGCTGGGGGCGCGCCGCCTCGGCGCGGGTGGTCCAAACCACCGGCATCGCCGCCACGACCGCGACGGCAACGGCCGCCGCAGACCATCCAAGAGAAACGGACAACCGGATTCGTCTGGTTCTCATCGAGCCGCCTCCTTATGGTGCGCTGCCGTCCGAACTGAATCGTGGCACGTGGCGCGTGGCGCATTCTACCGTCCGCGGCGGCGCGGTCAAGAGAGGCGAGGCGCCGGGTGGCTCGGAAAAAAGGGAAGCCCCCACCTCTGGCGGAGACGGGGGCTATGGTCGGTCCGATGCGTCAGACGGAACTGCGCCGGACGTTTTCAGCCTTCGGGCCTTTCTCGCCCTGGATGACGTCGAATTCGACGGCTTCACCCTCGGCGAGGGTCTTGAACCCTTCGCCCTGGATCGCGGTGTGATGCACAAACACGTCGGCGCCGCCATCCTGCTCGATGAAGCCAAAGCCCTTCTTCTCATTGAACCATTTTACTTTGCCGGTCGCCACCGCTACGACTCCTTATACTCTTCCCGATACCGTTGCCAAGGATTCTCAGCCGGGAAGCCCGCTGGAACCTCGGTTTGAACCAACGCACGTCGGTCCATTCTCAGGCATCGCGGTCCATCCCACCAGACCCCCCGCCCAAGCCATGCTAACCGTGCAAATTACGGGTGTTCGCACACCGTGTCAAATGGAAAAACCTTTCCTGGGACACGCGCGTGTCACATCCCCACGCGGCAGAGCGCCTCGTAGGCATAGATGAAGAGGCGACCGCGGGAAGCCCCAACTCCGTTTCACCCGGTCGGCGTCTTCACGTCGATGCGCTTGAGGATCAGTTTGCCGTCCGGACCCACGGCGAGGTAAAAGTCAACGTCGCGCACAACCGCCTGGCCGGCAGGGCCGGCGGCGGACTTCAGCAGCATCCGGATCCGGCCTGCAATCCGTGGCTCCGTCTTGGAAGGCCCCGTCATTCTCAGCACGTGGTTGATCCAGCGTGTGTGCTCGTCAAGGACTTTTCCCGTGAGGCCGAGTTGGGCCTTGATCTCCTCATACGGGGCCCGCTCGCGTCGTCCGTCGCTGATGCGCCAGTTTGTCAGGCCCCTCGGGAGGTTGGCGCGTATGGCCTGGGCCTGGCCGGCGGCCAGCAGGTTGGGCGTGGCGGCAACCTCGGAGACGAGTTTCCACACCCCTTTGGGATACTCGTAGAACACCCAGCAGGCGTTCGGCGAGCGGACGGCGGTTCTCCCGCCGATCTGCCGGTTCCAGGTAACGGACAGCGAACCGGTGACAACGCACAGGGGGCCGTACCACGTCCGCGCCGTGCCGGAAGGCATCGTTCGCGGTCGCGCGTAGGTGCCGGCCATCTCGGCCTTCGTGATGCGTATCTGAATCGTGCCGCTCCGCGCGTTTTGCCGCTGCTTCCAGAGGGCCGGGGTGTAATGGATTCTCGAGCCGTGATCGCCGACGAAATCGCGGGCCAGCGCGGCTTCAACCGCAGCGAAGTTGCCTTCGGCCACCGCTTGCCAGAACGTCTCGAACGCCTGGCGGACGCCTTGCGGAATCGTCTCGGTTCCGGAAGCCCGGATCGGCGCACGGGGAATCGGCGTGCCGGCCGGCGGCAATTCCGACCGCACTGTCGGCCCCGACAGCGCCTGTCCGAACTGCCGGCGCAGGCGCGCGAGGTGCCGGCTCTGGGGGAAGCGGCCGGCCAGTTCTCGCAACGTCTCGCGGGCCTGGTCGGCTTTGCCGATCGTCGCGTAAACGCCGACCAGGGCTTTAAGCGCCTCCTCGCAGAGCGGGAAGTCCGGATGCCGGGCCACGAGCGCTTCGCCCCACCGCGCTGCCTCCGTGAAACGGTCAACGCCCCCGCCCTCCGTCATGACGGTTGCGTGAATCCACAGCGCCCACGCCGCGTACCGGCTGGTCGGATACTGCGAATAGATTTTCTCAAGGGCCGGCACGACCGTCTCGGGATCGGGTCGCGCGCCGACCAGCCACCGGGCGATTTCGACCGTCCACAGATTCTTGGCCGCAACGTCCTCGGCCGACTGCGGCGCCGTCACCGTGACGGCCAGCGGCGCCGGCGCCGCATCGCCCCTTAGCGAGATTTCATAGTTGCCCGGTTCGGCAAGGACGAACTCCATGGGCGGCCTGGTCTTGCTCGGCGGCCATCCCAAGACGAAAGGCACTTTGCGGGTGTAGGTCTCGTCCGGCTCCAGCGGAATCATCAGGTCGCGCCCGACTCGCCGCACAATCCAGAGGCGCCGCGGCTCGGCTTCGCCGGCCTTCCGGACGGTAAACAGGAGCGGCTGGTTGTCGGGATACTCAAGCGAACCGGTGGAGGTGTTGCCCCAGGTTATGTCGAGGATGATCGGCTCGCACGGCAGGACGACGGGCGTCAGGACCTTGGCCTGCCACCGGACCGCCGGCGGCATCTCGGGCCGCTTCGGTTTCTCTTTCTCGTCTTCCGAGGCGGTTGCGCCGGTCCCGTTCGGCAGGCTCAGGGCAGGCTTGGCCGGGGAGGGTGCACCGGGCGCGGCAGCGGTGGCACAGCGTGCATCCGGCACAAGAAGAGACGCTGCAACGACCGCAAGGAGAACTGCCGGAACGTGCCTCATGCGCCTCCCCCAGAGGGGCCCTGACGCCGCCGGGCCGGTCGGTTCAGGAGCCTTCGCTGAGCCGCGTGTAGTAGCGCTTGAGGTACTCCTCGTAGCCGCGCGGCATGGGCTTGT
>CAZIJC010000035.1:0-32762 GCA_964539385.1 uncultured Anaerolineales bacterium
CGCTTGAACCCCACGATACAGCGGCCGCGCCGTGGAATCCAGCGGCTCAACCGTCTGGCACGAGCCTCTTGCTTGCGCGCGGCGGGTGCGGAGACCCGCCGCGCACGGGCCGTTTCAGAGCGCCCGCCGCGCACAGCCCGTGCCAGACCGCCCGGCGTAGGCGGTCCGCGCGGCGCTGGCAAGGGGGCGGCGGACTCTGTATACTCGCTCCGGTATAGTCCACGGACAGCCAATGCAGGAGGAGAGGACGATGGCGATCACCAGACGCAATTTGCTGAAGGGCATCACCGCAGGTACGGCGTGGGCCATGGCGCCGCACGCCGCCGCAAAGAGCGACGACGCATGGCCGCACCCCAACGTCGTCCTCGTCATCACCGACGATCAGGGGTACGGCGAGTTGGCCTGCCACGGCAACAAGGTCATCAAGACGCCGAACCTCGACCGGCTTCACAGCCTGAGCCTGCGGTTGACGGCGTTTTACGTCAGCCCGACGTGCGCGCCGACGCGGGCCAGCCTGATGAGCGGCCGGCACGAGTTCCGCTCCGGCGTCACGCACACCATTCACGAGCGCGAGCGGCTGAGCCTCAAGGCGGTGACCCTCGCCCAGATGCTCAAGGCGGCCGGGTACACCACCGGCGTCTTCGGCAAGTGGCACCTGGGCGACCAGGAGCCGTACCAGCCGCACAGCCGCGGTTTCGACGAGGTGTTTGTCCACGGCGCGGGGGGAATCGGCCAGTCGTATCCGGGCAGTTGCGGCGACGCGCCGGGCAACAAGTACTTCGACCCGGCGATCCGGCACAACGGCTCGTTCGTCAAGACCAAGGGCTTCTGCACCGACATCTTCTTCACGCAGGCCCTGCGATGGATCAAGGCCAGCCGCCAGCGGCCGTTCTTCGCCTACATCACCACCAACGCGCCGCACGGGCCGCTCGTCTGCCCCGACTCCTACGTCGAGCCGTACCTGAAGGCGGGCCTGGACAAGGGGGCGGCGGCCTTCTACGGCATGATCACCAACATCGACGACAATGTCGGCATCCTGATGAAGAAACTCGACGAGTGGGGCCTGGCCGAGAAGACCCTCCTCATCTTTATGACCGACAACGGCAGCGCCCAGGCCGGCCCGCGCGGACGCAGGGGCAAAGCCAAGGCCAAGGACGGCGCCAAGCCCGCCGCGCCCACCTCGCTCTACAACGCCGGGATGCGCGGAAAGAAGGGCTCGGCCTACGAGGGCGGCACACGCGTGCCGTGCTTCCTGCGGTGGAAGGGCCGCATACCGGAGGGCGTGGACGTGGGCGCCCTGGCCGGCCACGTCGACCTCTTCCCGACGCTGGCCCAACTGTGCGGCGGCCAACTTCCCAACGACCGCAAACTCGACGGACGCAGCCTGGTGCCGCTCCTTAAGAACCCCAAGGCCGACTGGCCCGACCGCTATCTGTTCACCCACCGCGGTCGCTGGGGCAAGGGCAAGGCCGCCGCCTCCAAGTACGCCGCCTGTGCCGTCCGCTCGCAGCGGTTCCGCCTTGTCGACAACAAGGAACTCCACGACATCGCGCGCGACCCCGGCGAGAAGACCAACGTCATCGACAAGCATCCCGAGGTCGTCGCGGCGATGCGAAAGGCGTACGACCAATGGTGGTCCGAAGTCCTTCCCGCCATGGTCAACGAAGACGCGCCCGTGCCGAAAGAGAACCCCTTCAAGGTCCTGTACCGCAAGCAGGCCGCCTCCGAAAAGGGCATCCCCGCCTGGCCCGTCAAACCGACGGCGGACGAGGTGTAGTTCCGCTCGCTTACGCTCGCGGCTGGTTACACTCGCGCCCGAGCAGCCACGTGAGAAAACTAGCCGCGCACGTAAGTAAGCGGCGGGTGGCATGGCCACGCTTGCGTGGCCATGTGCCCGAGGCCGCAACATGGTTCACCCGGCGGGAGGCGCCCATGGATTCGCAGTTCCAGCAACTCGGCCGACGCTACGTGGACGAGGTCACCGCGCTGTCGCCGGTCTCGGCCACCGGGCTGGGCGACCACCGTTTCGACGATCAACTGGACGAGGTGACGCCCGAGGCAAGGGACCATAAGGCCGCTTTCTGCCGCACGTTCCTCGAACGCCTCGAGGCGATCCCGCCCGACCAACTATCGCGTGCCAACCAGATCGACGCCGCCATGCTCCGGCACCGTCTCCGGGCCCAACTGTGGCACCTGGAGCACCTCCGGGAATGGGCGTGGAACCCCATGGCCTACACGGGTCTGGCCGGCAACGCCGTCTACTCTCTGGTGGCCCGCGACTTCGCCCCCGTCCAGGAACGTCTGAAGCACGTGACGAGCCGCCTGGCCGAGTTCCCCCGCCTCATGCAGCAGGTCCGCGAGACCCTCGAACCGCAGCGCGTCCCCAAAGTCCATGCCGAGACGGCCGTGAAGCAGAACCCCGGCATCGTCCGGATGCTCGACCAGATGGTCGAACCGCAGGCGGCAGCGCTTCCGTCCGGCGACCGCAGCCGCCTGACCGAGGCCATGAACACGGCCCGCGCGGCCGTCGAGGACCACCAGGGTTGGCTCGAGAAGGAACTTCTGCCTCATGCGGCGGGGGATTTCCGGCTGGGCCGGGACCTCTACGATAAGAAGCTCGCTTTCACTCTCCAGACGCCGCTGACGCGGACGGAGATCCGCGAGCGGGCCGAGAGCGAACTTCGCCGCGCCAGGGCCGAGATGGCCGCGATTGCTGCCGACCTCTGCTCCGAAAGAGGCTGCGACCGGCAGGAGCGGGCCCTCATCCGCTCGGCCCTCGAAATGGCGTATCAGGAAACGCCCGACCGCGACCGCATCGTGGAAGAGGCCACCGACGCCCTCGCCCGCGCGAGCGAGTTCGTCCGGCAGGGCGACCTCGTGTCCCTGCCGCCCGACCCGGTCGAGATCATCGTGATGCCGGAGTTTCGTCGCGGCACGTCGCTGGCGTACTGCGACTCGCCCGGGCCGCTTGACGTGGGCCAGTCGACGTTTTACGCCATTTCGCCCGCCCCTGCGGACTGGACCGACGAGCAGGTCCGATCCTTCCTGCGGGAGTACAACCTGCGGTCGCTTGCCAACCTGACCGTTCACGAGGCCATGCCCGGCCACTTCCTCCAGTTGACCCACTCCAACCGCTATCCGTCTACACTGCGGGCGATGCTCTCCTCGGGCGTCTTCATCGAAGGGTGGGCCGTTTACGCCGAATCGATGATGGTCGAGGAGGGCTTCTACGACGGCGACCCGTCCGCTCCCTGCGGACCCGTACAGGGGAGGGCGGCCGGGCCGGACCCGCTGGCGCGACTTATCGTCCTGAAGTGGTACCTGCGCGGCATCGTCAACGCGCTTCTCGACCAGGCCATCCACGTCGAGGGCATGACCGAAGACGAGGCCATGGCCCTGATGATGGAAGAGGCGTTCCAGGAAGAGCGCGAGGCCGCCGCAAAGTGGGTCCGGGCCCAACTCACCTCGACGCAACTTTCCACGTACTTCGTCGGCGCCCTGGAACACGCGAGTTTGCGCCGCGAAATGGAGAACGCATGGGCCGGCCAGTTCGACCTCAAACGGTACCACGACACCGTGCTCTCGTTCGGTTCGCCCCCGACACGGTACGTGCGGGCCATGATGCTGGACTTGCCCATTGAACGCGCCTGAGCGGCCGCGCGGTGGGTCTCCCCACCCACCGCGGCAAGTGGCGCTGAGTTTTGCGCGGTGGGTGTCCCCACCCACCGCGCAACGCCGGACAATGACGCGGTGGGTGAGGACACCCGCCGCGCGGGACATGGGACATCAGACAGGAGGCCTCGAATGACGCGCAAAGTTCCGTGTGATTTGGGCGGATTGCGGCTTGGCCGCCTCGCGTTGGCACTCGGGATGGCCGGCGTGCTTCTGTGCGCCGGGCGGGTCCGGGCCGCCGTGCGGCTGCCTCACATCTTCGGCGACAACATGATCCTGCAGCGCGGCAAGCCCGTCAAGGTGTGGGGCTGGGCCGAAAAAGGCGAGAAGGTCACGGTCACCTTCGGTGGACAGACCGGCACCGCGACCGCCGGCGACGACGGCAAATGGCAACTCGCGCTTGAGCCGATGCAAGCCGCCGCCCAACCACGCCCGTTCACCGTCAAGGGCAAGGCCAACACCGTCACCTGCAAGAACGTCCTCGTGGGCGACGTGTGGGTCCTGGGCGGCCAGAGCAACATGGAGGCCGCCCTGCGCAACATCCGGAACGGCGACCTGGAGGTGCTGTCGGCCGACCTGCCGGCCATCCGCCTGATGACGGTTCCGCTTCGCGCCGGGCCCGAACCGCTCGACGATTTTCCACGCCTCGACGAGTACAACGCCTGGAGCAAGGTCACCGAGCGCAAGGGCGACTGGCGCGTGTGTTCGCCCGAAACGGTGAAACTGTTCTCGGCCGTGGGGTACGTCTTCGGACGGCGGATTCAGCTGGCCACGAAAATCCCCGTCGGCCTCATCGACACCTCCTGGGGCGGCACGACGGTCGAGGCCTGGATCTCACGCGACACGCTCAAGGGCATTCCCGAGGCCGCAGCGCTCCTTAAGTCCTGGGACGACCGCATTGCCGCCTACGATCCCAAGCAATCGCTGGCCGACCAGATCAAGCGGTGGGAGGCCCGGGCGAAGAAGTTCAAGGAGCAGGGCAAGGCGGCACCGCCCAAACCCACGGAGCCGAAGCCCAGCCCCGCCGTCAATCGCAACAACCCCGGTGCGTCCTACAACGCCATCATCGCCCCGTTTGCCGGCTTCGCCGTCAAGGGCGCCCTGTTCTACCAGGGCATCAACAACGCCGTCGGCGGGGCCAGGCCCGCGCTGTACACCAAGACGTTCACGGCGCTGATTCCCGAGTGGCGGCGTGCCTTTGGCGACGAGGCCCTCCCTTTCGGCATCTGCCAGATGGTTGCCTGGGGGTTTCCCCCGAAGATTGAGAATACCGAGAAGGCCATGGTCTCGGCCGCGCCCTACATCCGCGAGGCCCAACTCAAGGCGCATCTGGCCTACCCGGAGACGGGCTTCGTGGCGGCCTACGACCTGGGGCATATCCAGATGCATTCGCCCTTCAAGGTGCCGCTCGGCGAGCGCATTGCCCGCTGGGCGCTGGCGACCACGTACGAAATGAAGGTGGATTACCGGACGCCCATCTACCGGTCGATGAAGAAGGAGGACAACCAGGTCGTCGTCACGTTCGACGTGAACATCCATCCGCGTTACGGCGGCCGGGCCGAGATCGAGGGGTTTGCCGTTGCCGGCCAGGACCGCCATTTCTACCCCGCCAAGGCGTTCATGACCTCCGCCAATTCCGTCAAGGTGTGGAGCGACTTCGTGCCGAACCCGGTTGCCGTCCGTTACGCCTGGGCTACCCATCCGTTCGGAACGCTGGTTGGGGCAGGCAGTTGCGGCCTTCCCGCCGCACCGTTCCGCACCGACGATTGGGAGTGGAAGGACTCGCCGTTGGGCGAGCGCGGCTCGCCTGAATACGCCGAGTACGCCAAGTGGCGGAACGCGCAGCGCGAGCAGGCCGAGCAATGGGCCCGGCAGCGCGCGGTCCAAGAGGCTAAAGCCGTTCTGGAGCAGAAATAGGCGAGGGGCGGGCGGGGAACGTGCTACGGCTGATGGTTGCGTTTCTTCAGAATGGCTCGCGCGCCCTCGGCCACGCGGGAATCCTCGTCGTCCAGCAGGCGGCGGAGCACCTCGACCGGCACGGACGGGTTGTACACCAAGGCGCTCCGGACGGTGCACTGCTCGTCGTCGGCCAGGGCATGGAGCACCGCGACCGGCGCCTTCGGGTTGCTCGCGACGCTGCGGCGGACTTCGTATTGCTTGTCGGCGGCGAGTCGGCGGAGGACGGCTTCGGGCGACCGGCGGTTCCGCCCGACGGCGGATCGGACGACCATCTCGTTGTCCTCGGCGAGTTGCTGAAGGAGGTCGGCGGGGGCGTGGGGGTTCTCAGCCGCCGCCATCCGAACCTGCCTTTCAGCGTCGCCGGTGAGCCGGCGGACGATCGTCTCGGCGGTCATCTGGTTCTTCGCGACAGCGGCCCGAACGTGCCAGTCAACATCCCCTGCCAGCGTTCGCTGGAGGTCAACCGGCGGCGTACAGTTCCGGACCAGCGCGAGGCGGACCGAGACCTCGGGGTCGCGGGCCAGGCGCCAGCGAACCTCGTTGGGCGTGCGGCTGTTCTCGGCCACCTCGGCGCGGACTGCCGGCTCGGGGTCGGCGGCGAGTTTCCGCAGAATGGCCTCCGGCGCATGGAAGTTCTTGGCAAGGCCCCGGCGGACCTCGGCGCTGGGGTCCGACGCCAGGTACGCGAGCAGGGACGTGTCGGTCTGGGAGTAGAAGGCGATGTCGCGGCGGCGCTCCACCGTCTCATCGCGGATCGTGATGCGGGCCCGCACCTGGATCGGGGTGTGCGGGTTGCGCCCCACGGCCAGGCGGACGGTGCGGTCGGCGTCCTCGGCGAGTTGGTCCACGAGGTCGGCCGGCAGGTCGCGCCGCGCCGCCACGACGGCCCGGACGCTGGCGGCCGCGTCCTTCGCGAGCGTGCGGAGCAGGGCCTCGCCGGTGTCGGGATTACGGGCGGCGTAGGCGCGGACCTTCGGGTCGGGACTGCGGGCGGAGCCGCGAAGTTCCTTCTGGCGTTCGGCCTTGCGCCGGGCCTCGGCCTCGCGCCGGGCCTTCTCGATGCGCCGCTCGATCTCGGCGACGCGCCGCCCGTAGGCGGGGATGTTCGCCGCCAGGACCCGGGCGGCCCGCAGGGCCTCGCGCAGGTTCTCGCCCGCCTGCTCCAGTTGCTTCTTCCAGTACGCCACCGGGTCCATCGGCGCCAGCGCCAGGTCGTCGGTCATCGTGGCGCCGGTGTAGGTGCCGCGGTACTTCATGACGTAGAGCGACCGCAGTTGGCTGACACCGAGGGCCTTCCAGGTCTTGGGCAGGTGCCGGCCCTCGACCTTCGGGTACGTGCCGTAGCGCGGGTCCTCGTTCCGGTCGGTGCGGTAGTGGGGGCAGTTGTCCTTGACGTTGAAGCCGCCGCCGGCGGGTCCGCTCGCCAGGACCATCGGCGTATCGGCGAGCAGGTAGAGGAGGACCTCCGTCCGTCCCGCGTTGACCGACGAGATGTGGAGCGGGTAAACCATCTCGCGCGCCGGGAACGTGAACCGGATGGGCTGGAGTTCGCCGGTCTTCAGTTTTTGTGTCTCGTCGCGGCCGAGTTGCTTCGGGTCGATCCGCATTGCCACGTAAACCCATTTCTTGCGGACGTAGTGGTCGAGGACGCTGCGCCGGTCGTCCGGGAACGCGTAGCCGTTCTTGTTGAGCCAGCCGGCGAGGGCCCCGGCGTCGCCGGCCGCGAGGACGGCCACGTCGTACACGCCGACGATTTTGCGTTCGAGGACGGCCACCTCTTCGCCGCCGGCCTGATCCTTGCTCCTGAGCCCCCACCGCAGGCGCCGCTGCGTGTAAAGGCTGATCTCGGCAAAGGGGCTGTCCTCGGGCTCGATGGCCTCGACCTGGGGCCGGGCGGGCAGGGGAACGACCCAGCCGAAGTCCTCGGCCGGGCCCTCGTACTTGACCTGGAGGACCATGACCTCCCGGCCGCGGAGCCAGGACAGGATGGCCTTCTGCTGCGGTTCGTGCAGGTCTGCGCCTTTGCGCCAGACGAAGGCCCCGTCGGCCAGGGCGCCGGCGGCGGGAAGCAGCACAAGGACGGCGGCGGAAACGAGCAGGCGGAAACGGTGCATGGCGGGTCCCCCTTGCGAACCACGGCGCGGCCGGGAGCGCCCCGGGCCGTCCGGCGTGCCCCGATTCGCCCGCGCCTTCATCCGTTTAGACGTGGCCCCGGCGACGGTGTTCCGCCGAACGTTCGGCGAATTCACATCGTAAGTTCAACCGGACGGCGCCAGAAGGCCTCCGCCTCGGGGTTGTAGATATCCATGCCCAGGGTCACCAGGCCGTGCCCGTAGGTGCGGTAGTAGCCTGTGAGGCAACAGACCAGGGTTCCCGTTCCTGGTACGCCGCCGGGTCACGTCAGCAGCCAGGCCATGATGCCGACGAGGGCGAGGCAAATGCCGGTGGCGAGCAGGAACCCGACCCACGACTGCGTGCTCGGCTTGACCAGGAACAGGCCGCCCGCCGTGATGAGGCGTTTCTCGGGCGGCACGGCCTCGTCGAGCGGCAGGTCCAGTTTTTCTTCTTCGCCGACGGGCACGTAGATCTTCTTGAAGAACTTCTCAATCACTTCCGGCTTCGGCGGTTTCGAGACGAGGCTTCCGATGATGCCGAACAGGGTCGCGGCCGCCAGGGGCAGGCCGGTGGTGGCCACCTGGCCCAGGTCCAGGACGTAGCGCGTGACGATGAACGTGGTTGCGGCGGCGATGGTGCTGGCAAACATGCCCTTCGAGTTCATCCGTCTCCAGAGGATGCCCATGCCGACCGAAATGCCCACGGTGGCGGTGAGTTTGAAGTAATCGAGGATGGTCTTGACCACGCTGGCGCGCATCAGGTAGGCGAAACCCAACGCAGCCGCGATGATGATGACGCCCACGACCTTCGCGACCTTGACGCAACGCTCCTCGTCGGCGTCGGGCCGGATGTACGTGCGGTAGATGTTCTGCGAAATCAGCCCGGCCACCGTTACCTGGATGGCCGACCCGCTGCTCATGCCCGCCGCCAGCACGCACGCGAGCATGATGCCCTGAAGGACGGGATGCAGGAGGTACCGGATCGAGTCGCCGAACGCCGCGTCGGGCTGGACGCTCGAGCCCCTTTGAATCAGGAACGCGAGCCACATCAGCGCCAGGAAGCACCAGCCCATCGTGCAGATGCGCTTGAGGATGTTGCCGTAGGTGAAGCCCATGCGGCCTTCCCACTCGGACTTGCCGGCGCCGCACACGGTGATAAGGTGCGGCTGGGCCAGCATGGAGAAGGGCGCGTTGATGGCCAGCAGGACCACGGCCCACAGGGAGAAACTCTTGGGGTCGAAGAGGCTGAGGTACGCGCCCTCCTGTTTGCCCAGAATGTCCAGCGTTCCGGCCCACCCTTTGATCTCCGGCAAGTACAGCGCCACCGGGATGGCGATGAACGACAGGGCGATGATCATGAGGCCCTGGACGAAGTCGGTTCGGATGGCCGCCACAATGCCGCCCCAGTAACTGTAGATGACGAAGACCGACGTGGTGGCCAGCAAGATGCCGAAGAACCAGGCCTCGGCTTCCGCCTGGCTCTTGACGCCGCGGGCGGCCCAGGCTTCCTTCTCGGCCCGGCCGGTGTCGCCGGCGGCCGCGTCGGCGGCGGGGGCCGTAGTCACCGTCGCCTTGCCCATCATGCCCTGGACCGTCCGCGTGGTGGCCAGCAGAACGCTCGCCGTCGCGATGGTCATCCCGACGGTGGCGATGATGACATAGAGGACGGTGGCGGATTTGCTGAACCGCTCCTCGAAGTAGTCGGCCAGCGTCAGGCACCGCATCCGCCGCACCACCGGCGCGATGATCCAGTAGAACGGCGTGCCGAACATCCACATCCACGAGACCCAGATGCCGGAGGCGCCGCTCCGGACGGTCTCTGCCGTCACCCCCGCCACGTCGCCCGGATGCGTGCCCGCGCCGAAGGCGTGCATGACCATCATCGGAACGCCGAACTGCCGGCGGCCGAGGAGAAACCCCTCGCGGCCCTTGGCCTCGCGCTTGCTCCACCAGCCCAGCATGAGCATCCCGGCGAAGTAGAGAACCAGGATGATCCAGATCGAGTAGTGAAGGCCGAGCAGGTCCATGTGCGGCGTCCTTAAAGAAGGCTGCGAGCCCAGAGCAGATCGACCGGTTCTTTAAGCCGGGATTTCCCGAATGGCCTTGCCCGACTGCGCCGCCGGGCGGTTTTCGTGCATTATGCTGACCCCCCCCGGCTTGCGCCTACCTCAATCTTGAGGTCTCCTGGCCTCGGGTGTGGCAACCATTTCCGGCATGGGACCATTTTCCTGCGGCTTGGCCTCTGTGGTGGTTGTAGCGCCGGGGTTTATCCCCGGCGCATCCTGGCCGGCGCCGCCAACGGCCGCCGGGCATAAAGCCCGGCGCTACAACCGCCTGCGCTCGCCATAAGAACTTGCCGTGGCCTACAAGGCTTGTCGCGCCGCGGCGGCCAGGCACACATCCTTGAAGCGCAGAACAGACTCCGGCGGCGTGTGGTACGACACGCAGCCGCACCCCCACACGAAGTTTGGCATACCGCGCGCCTTGCGGGCCAGCGTGTCCACCGCGTGCTGAATGTGCTCCCAGTCGCCGGCCTCGATGCGTTTGGGATCCACGCACCCGCGGACGATGATGGGCCGGCCGGCGGTCCGGGCGCGGATGAGGTCGAAATCGGCGTTGTAGTCGCAGACGACCAGGCTGCTCTCGGCCTGGACGAAGAAGTCGATGAGGATGGTGATGTTGCCGCCCATGATGATGGCCGGCGGCGGCGTGTCGAACCGCTCACGGACCGCCCGGATGACCCGCCGGCCATACGGCACGACGTAGGCGCTGAACATGCCGGGGTCGATCAGCGGGATCGTCGCCCACGACTCGTACAGGTAGATGCCGGCGCCGGCGCGGGAGAGGCGCCGGGCCTGCTCCAGGGCCAACTCGGTCGTCCGTTCCATGAGGGCGTGGGCGGCCTCGGGCCGATGGATGATGTCCATGATGAAATCGTCGTAACCACGGAGTTCGACGGCCTGCGAGAACGGCCCACCCATGCAGCCGTAGACCCATACCTCGTCGGCGATGGCCTCGACGACCCGGCCGCAGGCATCGGCGATGAGGCCCAGGCGGTTCTGGAGACCGGGTTGGGGGATGGCCAGGTTCTCGGCGTTTGGCGGCTCGGCCCCGGCCAGCGGGTGTGAGAGGACGCCGGGAATGCCCGGCTCCGAGCCGTAATGGCTCAGGGGGCAGCCGAACGCCTCCGCCTCGATGTTGTAGATATCAATGCCAACCGTCACCAGGTCGTGCCCGTAGGCGCGGTAGCCGGCAAGGGCGGCCTCGGCCATGAGGCTTGCGTCGCGGCTGACCTCCGAGGGGCCCTTGCCCAGCAGGGTGGCCCCGTGTTCGTAGATGGAGGGGATGAACGGCCGGCGGTCGGGCATCTCGCCCGCCAGCACCCTCTCAAGCCGTTCGATGGCTTTCATGTTACCTCCCAGGCGAGCCCGCGCCATCACGCCAGAATCCACAGCATCACGGCCAGGGCGGCCAGGCAGATGGCCAGGGTCACCAGGAACCCCACCCACGATTGCCGGCTCGGCTTGACAAGCAGCAGCCCGCCGGCGCTCGTGAGGCGCTCCGACAGCGGCACGGCCTCCTCGAGCGGCAACTCGAGCTGGTGCTCCTGTCCGACGGGCGTGTAGATGCGCGTGAAGAAACGCTCCACACGCTCGCGGTCCGGTGGCCGCGACAGCAGGCTGCCAACCACTCCGAAGACGAGGCCCGTCGCGAGCGGCAGGCCGAACTTCAGGGCCATCGGCACCTCGGGGATAACGTGCGCGGCCAGGGCAACACGCAGGCCCAGAAAGGCGGCGCTGGCCGACAGGGCGCTCGCAAACACGCCCGCCTGGTTCATCCGCCGCCACAGGATTCCCATGGCGCTCGAAATCCCCACCAACGCCAGGATGTTGAAGTACGCCAGCACCATCGCCACCAGGTCGTTCCGCATGAGGATCGCGAAGGCCAGCGAGACCAGGATAATGATCACACCCGTCACCCGCGTGAAACGGTACCGCTGGGGGTCGGTTGCCCGGGGGTTGATGTACTCGGCGTACACGCTCTGGGTGAACAGCCCCCCCACGGTGACCTGGACGGCGTCGCCGGAGGACATGGAGGCGGCCATGACGCAGGCCAGCATCAGCCCCTGAAGGACCGGCGGCAGAAGGTGACGGATGCAGTCGCCGAACGCCGCGTCGGGCACCACAGGCGACCCGCTCCGCAGCAGGTACGCCAGGTACGCCAGGCCCAGGACGCTCCAACCGATGGTACAGATGCGTTTCAAGAGGTTGCCCCCCGCGAACCCCATTCGCCCCTCCCACTCGGTCCGGCCGGCCGAGGTCACGGTCATCAGGTGCGGCAGGGCCAGAGCGGTCAGCGGCGCGTTGATGCACAGAATGATGACGGCGGCCAGGTTGAACTCGTCGGGGTGGAACAGGCGGACGTAGTTGGCATCGGCCGCCGCCAGCGTCTCGCGCATGCCGACCAAGCCCCCAACCTCCGGCAGGCGGAGCGCCAGCGGAACCGCCAGGAACGACAGGACGATGATCATCAGGCCCTGGACCATGTCGGTCCGGATGGCCGCCACGATCCCCCCCCAGTACCCGTACAGGACGAACACGCCCGTCGTCACCAGCAGGATGCCGAAGAACCACCAGTCAACCGCCCGGCCCTGCTGCGGCATGGCCGCCGGGCCCATCATGCCCTGCACGGTGCGGGTGGTGGCCAGCAGCACGCCCCCGAAGAAGACCGTCATCCCCACGCTCGCCACCACGGTGTACAGGACGGCCGAGCCGCGCCCGAACCGTTCGCGGAAGTAGTCGGCCAGCGTCAGGTACCGCATGCGCCGCACCACCGGCGCGATGAGCCAGTAGAACGGCGTGCCGAACATCCACATCCACGAGACCCAGATGCCGGCCCCGCCCACCGCCATCGTCTTGCTGATCGTCCCGGTGGTGTCCGTGGGGTTGGTGCCCGCCCCGAAGGCGTGCATGACCATCATGGCGGTGCCGAAGCGCCGGCCGCCCAGAAGGTAGCCCTCGGAGTCCCGGGCCTCCCGCTTGCTCCACCAGCCCACGAGGAGCATGCCGGCGAAGTACAGAACCAGGACGATCCAGATCGAATAGTGAAGACCGAGCAGGTCCATGGGCGACGTTCTTAAAGAAGGCTGCGACCCCGGAGCCGCGAGCCGGTTGCGGCTATTTCCACGCCGCCTTGGGCGGCTGGGCGTAGTCGGCGTATCGCTCGGCCACGTTGGCGGCTTTCTCATCGCCCGCATGGAAGTAGATACGGTACCGCTGGGTCATCTCCTTGCCGGCCTCCACGGCGTGGTCGCCCTTCTGTTTGCCTTTGGTGAAGTGCCTGAGGCCGAACGGGTTGGCCGTCAGCAGGCCGTAGGTGCGGGCGTGCCAGGTCGTCGGGTGCCGCAGGTTGCCCGGCGCATCGAAGATGGCGAAGCCGAGCGTCTTGCCGTCGACCGCGCCGGAACAATCGACCCATGCGGCCTTCTTTCCCCAGGCGCCGCCGGCGGTCTCGCCGCTTGAGTTGACGAGCCTTCCCTTGCTGCCGCCTTTGCCGTCGGCGCGGAACTCCGGCCGCATCCGCGTCGCACACAGGCCGCCCTCCTTCGTGTCGCCGAACTTCACCGGCCCGTACTTCGCCTGGAACACGAGTTCCAGGTCCAGCAGGCGGTGCGTGTCGGGCAGCCGATAGACGCGGGCCGTGCGGACCTCGGCCATGACGGGCTTCTTATCAACCGTGGTCCAATCGAGGGTCTCGCGGAACATGCCCATGACCGGGCCGCTCACCACCGTCTCGAACGTCTTGTGGACGATCCAGCCGGCCTTGTTGCTGATCGACCAGTTGTCCGCGCCGTTGACGTCGCCGTGCGCCACGTAGATGCTCGTGTGGTGCGGGTGGTCCTTGGCGACGTTGTCGGGAATCTTCTCGGCGGTCAGCGGGTACGGCCGCGTCATGGTCACCTGGCCGGGTCCGTAGACGGGCCAGAAGTATGGCCGGCGGAGTTGCTGGCCGATGAACTTCGGGTTCGTGAAGAGGTAGACGGTGAACGGCTTGCCTTCAATCGTGATGGCGATCGTCTGCGGACTGGTTCGCAGTTCAACGCCCTTGGCGGCGGCGCCGGGTGCGCCGAGTTCGACCGTGTAGGTCAGCGTCTTCGTGGCGGGAAGGGCATCGAGTATCCACCACAACCTTCCCTCGGTAACCTGGCAGGGGACCGCTTTGCCGCCGCTGGTCATCCGGGCGCTGGTCGCGCCGGCGGGCGCCTCGATGCTCATCGGCACGTGGGCGCGGGCCTGTTTGCCTGCCTCGACGACGAGCGTCTTGGTGGCGGCCGCGGCGGCCGGGCTGCACGACGCCGCAACCAGCAGCGCGGCGGCAATCACGAGGATGCACGCGGTTCTGAACCGGATGGCACGTTCCATGGTTTTCTCCCGAAAAAATTGCCCGGACACGAAGGCCGCTTCACCATAGGCTTCGCCCTTGGCGCTGTCAAGGAATCCGTGTAGCCTGCCTGTTTGTGCTGTTCGAGAAGGTCACCCGGAACCAGGAGACGACGATTATGGATACGCGAATCAGCCGTCGGAGTTTCGTCCGAGGCGCGGTTTCGGGCGCTGCGGCCGTCACAGTGCTCGGCAAGTCGGTTCTCGCTATGGCGGGGGCCGCCGCGCCGAAGCCCACGGACAAAGGCATCTGGCCGTTCTACGCCTTCGACAACGGCCTGCGGACGATTCCCACCATCGAGGGAAAGGTCAAACTGCTCAAGGACCTCGGCTACGTCGGCATCGAGTACCAAATGAACCACAAGGGGTTGCCCGAGATGCTCGCGGCCCTCGACCGGCACGGCCTGACGCTGAACGCCGTCTACGCCGTGCCGTTCGTGGAAGCGGCGCCCGACCCCGGCCTGCCGGAGTCCGTCAAACGGATGAAAGGCCGCGCCACCCGCATCGAACTGGCCATCCGCAGCCGCACGTTCAAAAAACCGTCCGACCCGGCGGGCGACCAGAAAGGGGCCGACCTGCTGAAGCACGTCAGCGACCTCTGCGCCGACACCGGCCCCGTCGTCTCGGTCTACCCGCACACGGGGTTCTGGACCGAGAAGGTGGAGGACGGCGTCCGCCTGGCGCGCCGCATCGGCCGCAGCAACGTCGGCACGAACTTCAACCTGGTGCACTGGCATTGGGTCAAGCAGGCGCGGCCGCTGGGCGAGGTGCTCAAGGAGGCGGCGCCGCACCTGATGAGCGTCACCATCAACAACGGCACCACCAAGGGGCGCAAGATCGCTCCCCTCGACGAGGGCGACTACGACCTCGTCGGCTTCATGAAACTCCTCAAGAAGGTCGGCTACACCGGGCAGGTTGGCCTTCAGTGCTGGAGCATCAAGGAGAAGTCGGAGGTGCACCTGGCACGCTCGATCAAGCGCTGGCGCCAGATCGTCGCGGAGACGCTGGCGCAGTGATAACCGCACCCTTTGGGTTTCCCGAGGCGTGTCTGTTTCTACTTCGCCGGTTCGCGTGGTTCGGGTGTCACGAGCGGGTGGCCGCTGGACTGCTCGCGTTTCCGAGCGTCCTCTGCGATGGCCCGAACGTCGTACCCGAACCGTTCGGCGGTCTCCTCACGGCGTTTCCGAACCTCATCTACGATTGGGTCTTCACGCATCGCTACGCTCCCATCAGCTCTGCTGGCGTGCAGATGATCGGTGGGTCGACCCCGAGAGAACGCAGACAGATTCCCAGCGGTCCGAGGATCTCTGCGTTGGCCAGGTGCCGACAATTCCATGTTAAGAGAATGTCCATCTGGTGGACCGTGGCGACGGCGACGTGTAGGGCATCCCCCGCGGCGTTGGGTGGAATCACGTCCTGATGGATCACGGCCCCGGCCAAACTGATGGCCTCGTCGGTAATCGGCACTTTGGGAACTCCCGCGAGCAAGGCCACACGCCTTTGGGCGGCTTCCACATCTCCGCCTCCGGCTTCGTCCAGCACGAACTGGGAGATATAAAGACCGAACCGGTCGCGCCGTTCATTCCACCACTCACGCGTGAGTTCCTGATGGGCCGCGATGATCAAATCGCGGCTGGGCCGAGCCGCCAGATAACTCACGATCGTGGTTTCCAGGTAGACGCGTTTCTTCACCGTACGCTCTTTGCTTATCCGGTCCTCATCGCTCATCGCTGAAACCCTTCGCATCCGCTATTCTACTTGCGACCGGAGATATCCGCAAAGGCTTTCTGTGTGGCGGCACATAGCGAGCCCCCGAATCCGCAGCGCGAATGCGGTTGGGGCATCGTGCCAAGCCATATGGCAGCCAGCGCGGGCGATGATTCCCGACTCCGCGAAGTCCCTCCTGCACGTGGGGTCTCATGGCTACTACTTCGCCCGCGCCTTCTTCGGCTTGCCCGTCGGATCGACCGCGTTGCGGACCTCGACCTTGCGCGGCGCGATGGCACGAGCGAGGTCCGGCAGGTCGTACCGCGTCAGCGCCGTTGGCACAAAGGCTGACAACTGCGTTTTTTGCCTGCCAATGCTGGACACTTGGCCGCTTCTATTGGTACAGTATGTTGCGAGGTGGCGGCGGAACGGGCGCCGCGCTGTCGCTGTTGGTGGAAGGAGCAGGCCATGGTGGCCGTAACCGAAGAAGTCCTTCGGGAGATGGTGCACGCCATCGTCCGGGAGGTAAACCCCGAACGGATCTATCTGTTCGGGTCGCACGCGCGGGGCGAAGCCGGCCCCCGCAGCGACGTGGATTTGCTGGTCGTGGAGCGTGAGCCGTTCGGTCCCCAGCGCAGCCGGTGGCCGGAACTGGTTCGCCTGCTGAACCTGTCGGCGCGGCTGCGGATCCCGACCGACTTCCTCGTGTACAGCCGCGACGAGGTCCAGGTGTGGCGGGAGTCCCGGAACCACATCATCGCCCAGGCCTTGGCGGAAGGGAGGCTCCTGTATGAGCGGTCCTGATGAAGCCCGGGCCATGCTGACGGCGGCGGAGCACGACTTCGCGGCCATCGAAGCACTGTGCGACATGCCGGCCATCGCGACCGAAATCGTCGGCTTCCACGCTCAGCAGGCCGTGGAGAAGGCCCTGAAGGCCTGGATCGCCTGGACGGGGTGCGACTTCCCCTATACGCACAACCTCGTGGCACTGTTCAACCTGCTGGAGGAGGCCGGCTGCGACATCGAGCGGTTCAAGCCGCTTGTCCAGTACGACGCCTTCGCGGTGCAATTCCGTTACACGCCCATGGATTTGCCCGACACCGACATCGACCGCGCCGAGGCCGTTCGCGAAGTGCGCAAACTGCTGGACCATGTCCAACGGGTGATGGGCGAGGGATCGTGAACGTCCCTCGGCGGGTGGCAGGCGCCAACTACGCGAAGTACGCCACGCCGCGCCGAAACACGCGCAGGCCGTCGCCTTCTTCGCCTGCGCCGCGGCGGGTCCAGTGGGGGTGATGCCAGGGAAGGACGTTGCGTTCGGGGTGCGGCATGAGGCCGAAGATGCGGCCGGTCGCGTCGCACAGACCGGCGACGTCGCCGACCGAGCCGTTCGGGTTCCACGGATAGCCGGCGCCGGCGTTGCCGTCGGCGTCCACGTAGCGGACGGCGATCTGGTTGCCCTTTTCGAGGGCCTCGATCGGCATGGCCTCGCCGGGGACGAACTTGCCCTCGGCGTGGGCGATGGGCATGTCGATGACCTCGCCCTTCTCCAGAAAGACGCAGCGGTCGGTATCGACGCGCAGGTGCACCCACCGGTCCTCGAACAGGCCGCGGTCGTTGCTCGTCAGCGTTGCTTTCTGAGCAAGCGTCACCCGGGCGCCGTCGGAGCCCGGCAGCAGGCCGCACTTCGCGAGCACCTGGAAGCCGTTGCAGATGCCGAGCACCAGGCGGTCGGCCGCCAGGAACTCCTGGACCACCTCGGCCAGATGGTGGACGATCTGGTTGGCGAAGATCTTGCCGGCGGCGATGTCGTCGCCGTAACTGAAGCCGCCCGGAATGGTCAGGATCTGGTAGTCGGCGAGGCGTTTCGGGTCCTCGACGAGGCGGTTGATGTGGACCCTTTCCGCCTCGGCGCCCGCTTGCTCCCAGGCGAACTGGGTTTCCTCATCGCAGTTGGTGCCGGCGGTGCGGAGCACGAGGGCTTTCACAGGCATAGGTTTTACCTCAACAGCGCGCGGCGGCCAAGGCCGCCGGCTAACGGGCTACCACGCCAGGGGCGCCTTCCACGCCTGACGCATTGCGTCGCAGGCGGCGTCGATGACGGTCTCGCCGGCGATGCCCGTCACAACGAGGCGGGCCGTGTCGGTGGCCTCGCCGATGCGGGCGCAGGGCAGGCCGTCGAAACGTTTCTCGAAGTCGGCGGCGCGGTCGGAGGCCACTTCCACGAGGAACCGCGTCTGCGACTCGCTGAAGAGGATGCGGCCGTCGTCCTCGAGGCCGCCGGCTCGCGGCACGTCGGCGAGGGCAATATCCAGCCCCAGGTCGGCCGCAAACGCCATCTCGGCAGCCGCCACCGCCAGGCCGCCTTCCGACAGGTCGTGGCACGCCCGGACGCAGCCGTCCGTGACGGCGGCGTGCACGGCCTCAAAGATCTTCGGGGCTGATTCCAGATCCACGCGCGGCACGTTCTTTCCGATGGTCTCATGCTCGGCGTACCAGTGCGACCCGCCGCACTCGTCCTTCGTCTCACCGACGAGGTACACCGGGTTGCCGGCTTCCTTGAGGTCCATCGTGACGGCGCGGCCGACGTCGTCGACAATGGCCATGGCGCTGATGAGCAGCGTCGGCGGGACGACGATCGTCCCTTCGTCGGTGGCGTACTCGTTGTTGAGGCTGTCTTTGCCGCTGATGAACGGCGTGCCGAAGGCCATCGCGACGTCGTAACACGCCTTGGCCGCCAGCACCAGCGAGCCGAGGCGGTCGGGCTTGTCGCAATTGCCCCAGCAGAAGTTATCGAGCAGGGCGATGCGGTCGGGCCGTCCGCCCACCGCCACGACGTTTCGGACGGCCTCGTCGATGCCCGCGGCGGCCATCGCATACGGGTCGAGATCGCCGTACTTCGGGTTCATGCCGCAGCCGACGGCCAGGCCCTTCGCGGAGCCGAGGATGGGCGTGATGACGCAGGCGTCGCCGGGTGCGTCCTCGCCGGCGCCGACGAGCGGCTTGATGACCGTCTGGCCCTGGACCTCGTGGTCGTACTGGCGGATGACCCACTCCTTGGAGCAGACGTTCCATGCGCCGAGGACGGCCAGCAGGTCGTCCGTGTAATCGTCGTTCGGGGGGATGTCGGGCTCGGGATGGTCGGGCGGTTCCCAGACGGCGGTGCTTTCGCGCCTGGGCACGCCGTGATGCAGAAAGTCCATGTCGAGGTCGCAGACAAGGTTGCCCTTGTACCGCAGGCGCAGGCGGCCGGTGTCGGTGAAGGCGCCGATGACGGTGGCCTGAACGTTTTCGGAGTCGAACAGCGCGAGCAGTTCGTCCACGTTCTCGGGGGGGACGGCCAGCGTCATGCGTTCCTGTGCCTCGGAGATCCAGATTTCGGTGTAGGTGAGGCCGTCGTATTTGAGTGGTACCTTTTCGATAGTGACCTCGGCCCCCAGGTTTTCGCCCATCTCGCCGACGCTTGAGGAGAGGCCGCCGGCGCCGCAGTCGGTGATGGCGGAGTACAGGCCGCGGTCGCGGGCGACGATGAGGGTATCGACCATCTTCTTCTCGACGATGGGGTTGCCGATCTGGACGGCGTGGCTGAACTCGTCGCCGGTGGTGTGGGTGAGTTCGCCGGAGGAGAAGGTGGCGCCGTGGATGCCGTCGCGTCCGGTGCCGCCGCCCACGACGACGATAACGTCGCCCGCCTTCTGGTGCTTGAAGCAATCCTTTCGCGGCAGCAGTCCCACGTTGCCGCAGTAAACGAGCGGGTTGCCGAGGTACCGCTCGTCGAAGTAGAGGGCGCCGTTGGCCGTCGGGATGCCCATGCGGTTGCCGTAGTCGCGGACGCCGCTGACGACGCCGCGCATGATGCGCCGCGGGTGCAGGACGCCGGGGGGGAGTTTGTCGGCGGGGTAATCCGGCGGGGCGAAGCAGAAGACGTCGGTGTTCAGGATCGGCTTGGAGCCCATGCCGGTGCCCAGCGGATCGCGGATGACGCCGCCGATGCCCGTGGCCGCGCCCCCGTACGGTTCCAGGGCGCTCGGATGGTTGTGCGTCTCGACCTTGAAGCACACGCACCACTGGCCGTCGAACTCGACGACGCCGGCGTTGTCTTCGAAGACCGAGACGCACCAGGGCTTGGCGAGTTCCCTGGTGGCGCGGACGATGGTGGCGGCCAGGAGGTTGTCGATCGTCTCGCCTGCGAAGGTGATGAGGCCCCTGAAGGTCTTGTGGACGCAGTGCTCGGACCACGTCTGGGCGAGGGTTTCGAGTTCCACGTCGGTCGGGTCGGCGCCGGCCTGGCGGTAATGCTCCTGGATGGCCTTCATCTCCGCCAGGTTCAGGAACAGGCCGCCGCGCTTGCTGATCGCCGCGAGTTGCTCGTCGCCGGCCTGGCGAAGCGGCACGCGGATGAGGCGGAACTCGTAGGGCGGGGCGTCGCGGAAGACCGACTCGCCGGTTTCCTCGAACGCCACGTCTTCGACGACGGCGTTGGCGAGGATCCCGCGGGCGATGGTCTCGATGTCTCGGCGCGACGCGTCGCCCTGGAAGTAATACTTGCGGGCGGTGGCGCAGCGGTGGACGTCGATGCTCATGTCGCCGGTCGCCTGGAGCGTGCTGTTGGCCACGGGGTCCATGACGCCGGGTTTGCGGCGGACGATGACCCAGGGCCGCGGGTCGGACGCGCCCGGCTTGCCGTCCGACAAGACGTACCGCTCGACGACGGGGTCGGTCACGAGTTCGCGGGCGATGCGCTCGACGTCCGCCTCCGGCGCTGCGGTGTCGAGATAGAACAGGCGTGATGCCTCGACGGACTCGACGGTGGTGATGCCGAGGTCGCGAACCTGGTTGAGCACGTCCTGGCCGTGGGCGTCGTAGGCGCCGGGCCGATGTTTGACTTCGATTTGCCAGTCCATCGTTGAACGCTTTCGCTTTGTAGGTGAATGCGCGGCCGGCACGTCGCCGAGAGCGCCGGGAACTCGCCGGGCAAGCCCGGCGGCTAACCCGGGCTACTGGTGCGAACCCGCCGGGCAAGCGCGGCGGCGAACCCCTAACGCTGCGTGAGCCGGTCGCGGCGTCGCTTGGCCTCGGCCAGGTGGGCCTCAATGGCGTCAGCGTCGCGGTTGCGCACGGCGTCGCGAACGCCGGCCAGGATGTCGTGGAAGCGTTCGATGGCCGCCGCGATCTCCTCGGCATTGCTCAGCACGATGTCGCGCCACAGGGCGGCGTCGCCGCCGGCGACCCGCGTCGTATCGGCCCAGCCGGGACCCATGAGCGGTTCCGCCTCTTCCGAGACGGCCCGCACCAGGACGGACGCGACGACGTGCGGCAGGTGGCTGGTCTGGGCCAGGAGGCGGTCGTGCACCTCGGGCGACACCTGCCGCACCACCATGCCCAACTCTTGCCACGTGGTGACAACGCGGACAAGCACGTCGGCCGGCGTCCGCCCGGTTGGCGTGACGACGCACGTGGCTCCGTCGAACAGGTCCGGCCGAGCGTGCGCGATGCCGCGTTTCTCGCTGCCGGCAATCGGATGGCACCCCACGAAGGTGCAGCCTTCGGGCATGAGGGGCTCGAGCGTGCCGAGGACCCGGGCCTTGGTGCTGCCGACGTCGATGACGACGGCGCCGGGCTCGAGGGCGCCCGCGATCTTCGTGAGGATCCCCTCGAACAGGCCGATGGCGGTGCCGAGGACCACCAGGTCGCTGCCGCGCACGCCTTCGCACGGGTCCAGGGTTACCTCGTCGGCGGCGCCGCGAAAGAGGGTTTCATCAAGGGTGCTCCGGCGGTGGCCGACACCGACGATGCGCCCGGCCAGGTCGCGCTGCTTCAGCGCCAGGCCGAGGCTGCCCCCGATGAGGCCGGTGCCGATGATGGTGACTTGGTTCCAAAGCGTCATAAGCGGCGAGAAGGCTGGGGTTCACATCCTCCGGGTCAACGTCAGCGACCGTACTTTAGACGTCGCCGGCGTATGGGTCAACAGATTTTCGCTCTGCCCGCTGTGCGAACGAAGCCCGAGTCGCCGCCGGCCGGGTTTTTTGCGATTGATGCAGCGGCCGTGCGCCGATAGAATCCAGCGTTCTTACCCGCTGGGGTGGTAAAGGGAGCGTCTGCCGGCAAGCGCGACTGCGGCGGGCGCGACGTTCCGAGCCGCGAGCGCAAGCGAGCGGGGGGCTGCGCGAGCACGCGGGGGAGGGGACCACCCACCGACGGCAAGGCATCCATGTTGAAGACCATCGACGGCTTCCAGATTCTGCGTAAAGTGGCCGAATCGAATACGGCCGAGATCTACCACGTGGCACGCCTTGTGGGCCGAGGCCGCGGCGACGAGTACGCCTGCAAGGCCCTGCGACGCGCCTGCGCCGCCAACCGCGTCGAGCGGGCCCATCTCCAGCGGGAGTACCGCATCTGTTCGGCTTTGCATCACCCGAATCTGATCCACGTTCACGAACTTCAGTTGAGTGCGGAGCGGCCGTTCCTCGTGATGGATATGGTTCACGGGGCGAGTCTGCGGCAGCGTCTCGACCAGGACCCACCGCCGCTTGCGTCGGCGTTGGCGTGGCTGGCCCAAGCGGCCGACGGCCTGGGATACTTGCACGAGGCAGGCTACGTTCACCGCGACGTGAAACCGCAGAACACCGTCATCGGCGAGGGCGGCGAGGTCAAGGTCATCGATTTCGCCCTGGCCGTCCGGCAGGACGACTCGCTCGGCAAACACCTGCTGCGCCGCATCATCGAACGCCGCCGGCCCGGCACGTGGTCGTACATGTCGCCCGAACAGATTCGCAACAAGCGTCTGACGGGGCTGGCCGATATCTACGGCCTCGGCGTCACGCTGTTCGAGGTGGTGGCCGGCCGGCTGCCGTACTCGGCCGAGTCGCAGCAGGAACTTCTGGAGCAGCATCTCTACGCCCCCGTCCCGTCGGTTCGCGCCGTGGCGCCGGACGTGCCGGCCGAGGTTGACGACCTGGTGGGCGCGATGATGGCCAAGGACCCTCTTGACCGGCCCACGGGGATGCAGTATGTCAGTGCGAAGTTGCGGTCCATCGTGGCGGCCGAGGGCGCCGGCCCTTCCGGCGGCGACAGCCTTCGGCGCGGGTAGCGCCGCGAGCGGCCGTCCGATCCGGCGCGAGAGGAACTTGGCGGACAAAGCCTATGGCGCGTGCGTGCCTCGAATTCGAGAAGCCGTTCGCCAAGTTCGAGGAGCAAATCCGCCAACTCGAACGCGACCAGCGCAGCCGCAACGTCGACCACAGCGCTGAAATCCGCAGCATCCGGCACAGCCTCGTCGCCATGATCCGCAACACCTACGACGCCCTCACGCCGTGGGAGATCGTCCAGGTGGCCCGCCACCCCGATCGCCCGCAGACCGCCGATTACGTGGCAGCCTTTGTCAAGGACTTCAAGGAGTTGCACGGCGACCGCCTCTTCCGCGACGACCAGGCGGTCATTTGCGGCTTCGGGCGCATCGGCGGCGAGAAGGTTGCCATCGTCGGACACCAGAAGGGACGCGACACGCGCGAGAAGGTGGCCTGCTTCTTCGGGTGCGCCCATCCCGAAGGCTACCGCAAGGCGCTGCGCGTGATGCGCCTGGCCGAAAAGTTCGGCCTGCCCGTCGTGACGTTCATCGACACCCAGGGCGCCTACCCCGGCATCGGGGCGGAAGAGCGCGGCATCGCCGACTCGATTGCCGTGAACCTGCGCGAGATGACCCTCCTGAAGGTGCCCATCGTCGGCGCCATCATCGGCGAGGGCGCTTCCGGCGGGTATCAGGGCATCGGCATCGCCGACCGTCTGCTCATGCTCCAGTATGCTTACTGTAGCGTCATCACGCCGGAAGGATGTGCGGCCATCCTGTGGCGGACGGCCGAGAAAGCGCCCGACGCCGCCCAGGCCCTGCACCTGACGGCGGCGCACCTGGAGGCCTGCGGTGTGGTCGATGAGATCGTGCCGGAGCCGCTGGGCGCCGCCCATCGCAGTCCGCGCGAGATGGCCACCACCCTGGAACGGCGCATCGGCCGGCGTCTGCGAGAACTCAAAGGGATTCCGACCGACGAGCTGCTCCAGCAGCGGTATCAGAAACTTCGGCGCGTCGGCGTGGTGGTCGAGGCCGATAAACATTAGCCCCCTGTGGCTGGCAATAACTAGCCCCCTGTGGCCGACACTAGCCCCCTGTGGCCGACACTAGCCCCCTGTGGCCGACACTAGCCCCCTGTGGCAACAGGGGGTCCGATGCCGTCCGACGCCGACCAGCGCCGACCAGCGGGGGTGCCTCAAAGGGATGGCGATGCGACTAGCGGCGGCCGTGTGGCTGACCCTTACGGTGTTTGTTGCGGGCGCGGCCGCAGGGCCGGCGCCGGGTACGGCTCGGGAACCGGTTGAAGTCGAGGTCGTCAAACCTCGGCCGTTCTCGAAGAAGAAAAAGCCTCTCATTGGCGTCGCCTGGCGGAGCGACCTGGCTGCCGCCAAGGCCGAGGCCGCCCGAACCGGCCGCGGCGTCCTCATCTTCTTCTTCGCCGATTGGTCGCAGCCGTGCCAGTGGATGAACGACGGCACCTTTGCCAGCCCCCTCGTCGCGCAGTTCGTCAACCGCAACTTCATCCCCGTTCGCGTCGATGACTCAGGCGCCACCAGCCCGGTCACCAAGGCGTACGACGTGCGGGTCTATCCGACGCTGCTGTTTCTGGATCCCGGCGGCAAGGCCCTGCACGTGGCCCTTGGCCCGCGTCCGCCGGACGTGCTGATTGCGCTGCTGAAGCAGGTGGCCGGCCTGCCCGAGTTGATGGTCGCCCGCGAGCACAAGCCGAACGATCTGGAGGCGAACTTCGCACTCGGCAACGCCTTCGCCATCCTGGGGCAACTGAAGCGCGGCGCACCGTACCTGGAGCGCGCAGCAACGCTGGCCCCGAACAACGAGAACGGTCGCCTGAGCCAGGCCCGCCTGCTCCTGGCCGTCGTGCCCCTGGAGGACGGCGAGTCGGAGCAGGCCCTCAAGAACATCGAGGCGTATCTGAAGCAGTTCAAAGACGCACCGGAAGTGCCCGTCGCCATCTGGTACCAGGGGACCATCCTGTTTCAGGACGGCCGCCTGGAAGAAGCACGCCAGTACTTTGTCAAGATCCTGCGCAAGTTCCCCACCCATCGCAAGGCCTACGACGCCGACAAGGCCATCGAGGCCGTCGACGCACGACTCAAGGCCGCGAAGGCCCCCAAAGCCAAGCCCTCTCCGCCGACGCCCAAGCAGCCCGACACCCAGCCCAAGCCGGCGAAGAAGCCGGTGGGGTGACCCGCGAACAGGCGACTTGTGCCCGTCTCGGGCTTATTTCACCGCCATTGGTGTATGCCACCGGAATTCCAGCCGACTGGATTGAAGGCCCTCGCCGCGTGGGGTGGCGCGTCTACTAATTCTTTCGATTATGCTATTGACGGGAACTTTCTGCAGCGATAGGATGTCTAAGGAATTAGTAGGCCGCTCGTTTTCAAGGAGAATCCTGTTATGGCCCGACCTCGCTCCCGACACCCGACGGAACTGGAGTTGGAAATCCTCAAGATCCTTTGGCACCACGGACCTCTGCCAGGCCGGCGGGTGCGAGATGCCCTCGCGGAGTATCGCAACCTGGCCTACACGTCCGTCATGACCATCATGAAGATCATGACCGAGAAGAGATACCTGCGGCGGAAAAAGGTCGGTGGGAGTTTCGTCTACTACCCGCATGTAGCCAGGAAAACCATCACCCGACGGATGCTGGGCGACATGGTGAATCGCGTGTTCGATGGCTCAGCGGCGGCGGTGATGCTGAATCTGCTGGAGACCACTGATGTCGACCGGCGCGAACTCGAGCACCTGCGCCAGATCATCGAGCAGAAAGCCAAGGAGCAATCAAAATGAGTACGTCCGGAGTGCTCGACTCGACCTTCTGCCTTCACGTAACGCTGACACTGGCCCACCTCCTGTGGCAGGGTTTGGTGATCGCAATCCTGGCGGCGGGTGCCGCGCGGTGTCTGCGAGGGGCACCGGCACAGAGCCGCTACCTGGTCCACGTGGCCGCTTTGCTGCTCATGGTGGTGTGCCTGCCGGTGACGTTTGCCGCCGTACGCATCGCGTGGGCTAGCGCTGCTGTGTCCGTGCCGGAGACACCGAGACCTCCCGCCTCAAGTCCGGCAGTCGCTCAAGCTTCGGCCGCGCCGCACCCGGTTGAGGACAAGCCGCCCACAGAGGGTCAGCCGACCGCACCGGCGGGCAAACCCGCTGCTGCAAGCGAGAGCATCGGCTTCAACTGGCAGAGGCTCGCGCCGTACGCCACCGGGGCTTACTTCGCGGGCGTCCTCGGGATGTTCGCCCGCCTCCTGCTTGCCCTGCGGGGTGGCCGGCGCTTGCGTCGATGCTCCCGTGCCATTGAGGATCCCGACCTGCTGGAGGCCGTCAGGCGCCAGGCCGAACGGCTCAAACTGCGGTTCGTTCCCGTGGTGGCGTATTGCGAGCGTGTGACGGTGCCCGTCGTCATTGGCGTGATTCGACCGATGATCCTGTTGCCCATAGCGCTCGGTACAGGTCTGACGCCGGATCAGGTCCAAGCGATCCTCACCCACGAACTGGCTCATCTCCGGCGCTACGACCACCTCGTGAACGTGCTGCAACGCCTCGTCGAAGCGATTCTCTTCTTCCATCCGGCAGTGTGGTACGTCAGTTGGCGGATCAAGGTCGAGCGCGAACACTGCTGCGATGACCTGGTCGTGGCCACCGGCGCGCGCCGCTGTGAATATGCCGAGTCCCTGGTGCGTGTGGCGGAGATGGGTCTTCGTGCTAACGAGGCGGCGGGGGGCGACACGCGCGCCGCCCTCAGCACTTCCAGTGGCAGCATGTCGCGGTTGCGCGAGCGGGTCCTTCGCCTGTTCGACAGCCGGCCGCACGAGAAGGTCCGGCTGTCTCGGAGCTGGCCCGTCTTGCTGATTCTGATTGGCGTGGTGGTCGTTGCTTCCTTGCTCATGGACCTCCGTGCGGGACCCGCAGCAGAGAAGGAAGAGGGCAAGCCCGGCGCCACACAGGCGAGCAAGACGAGCGGGCGGACCATCTGGGGCAAGGCCGTCAACGGCCTCCAGTTGGGCGTTCGGCTGTTCCGCAGCGAATACGGCTTCGACGACGCGTTCGTTGCCTCCGAAATCATCCTGCGGAACGTCTCCGACAAGACGCTGAGTGTAGTCGGCCCGGAGTACGCTGCGACCGCGAGGATACTCACCCATGAGCGGCAGGCGGTCCCGATGGCCCCGGATCAAGGGTCGAGTCAGTGGCAGATCAATCGCGAGGCAAACATCCTGAAAGCGGGGGAGTCCGTCAGTGTCCGGGACCGTGAGTTCCTGTCCGGCTACCTGATCTCAACCGGGGGCAGATACCTGCTTCAGGTTGAATACGAAGTCACCCCTGAGGCCGGCAAGAAGCTGGACTGGGCCGAACTCCAGATTGACGGCAAGGACTTGGTGGGCTGGAGCGGCAAACTCGTTGCCGAGGCGGCGTTCACCATCGACGAGCGCAGCGTCGTTTGGGGCAAACCGGTCGGCCCGCTGCGGGCGGGGGTGATCCTGCCGCCGATGGAGTACGGGCAGCCGGTTCATATCACCGCGCTGGTCCGCAACGGCAGCGACGAGCCCGTGACCGTCCGGACATCCGCCCCTAAGGGTAAGGGAAAGAATCCGCACCTGTACTTCTGGAAGTTCATCGGCAAGGACGCTGACGGGAAGGTGCTGCCGGGGGTTGGGTTGGGCTATCCCGTCGGCGGCAAGCCCCAAGAGCCCGTCTCGACGACCATCGCGCCAGGGCGCTACCTCATCGTGCACAACGCGATTCCGGCCGACATCGTCAGCGCGTGGATCAACGAGGCGGGCATCCTGGACGGCGGAAAGTTCCGGCTCGAAGCACGTTTTGTCGGCCACGAATTCAGGGACGAAGAAGGATGGTCCGGCGAGGTCTCGGCCGAGGCCGATGCCCACGTGACCGTCACGCCGTGGGGCGAGGAGTCCCATGGCCTCAGAACCCGCGTCCGTCTCAATAAGCAGCACTACCGCGTCGGCCAGGGCGTGCACATCGCCGTTGACGTGCTCAACACCACGGACAAGGCGATCACCGTCGGCATACACGACAACTTGGAGATCGACATCCGGGTTACCGACGCCGACGGCAGACCGGTGACGAAACTGCGGGAGCAGAAGAACCCGGGAATCGCCCACCGAATCCTCCAGGCGCATGAGCGAAGGACACTCACCGGCTACGCCTTAGACTGGCAGTACGACCTGTTGGGCCCGGGCCGCTACCGCGTGCAGTACACGGCGTGGCCGAAGGTCCGCCAGGGCCATCGGGCCTTACCGACCAGCAACGCCGTGGAATTTGAGGTCCTTCCGAACGAAAGCGAGCCGGCCGACGACAGCATGACGGGGGCTGGGAAGATCGTCATCGATCTGACCAAGCCAACGGTGATTGAAGCCGCTGTCCCCGAGAACGCCAGGATGGATTCAGCCGGACTGGACGCCTGGCTCGGCCCGATTGAACGGGCGATTGAGCGTCATCTGGAACAAGGGGCCCGGCAGGTCCGCGTCATAGCCCGGGCCAGCGCCAAGCATGCCGAGTTAATCCGAGGGATGGTCCGCCGCGTCAACGACGCCCTGAAACGCGATGGGGGCAAACAGTCTGTCACACTCAGTATCCAACCTCCGGGCAAGGCGTCGCCGGCCGAGAAGTTGATCCGAGCGGTGCTCACCCGCCCGTGGTCCGGCAAGGCCTATCCGGAACGCCCGGCGTTGACACACGAAGTGAAGCAGGGCGTTGCGGAGGAGCTCGCGGCCAACGCGAAGACAAAGGCCTCGTACGAAAAACTCGATCCAAACAAGCAAAACGTCATGTGGTTCGCGGGCGTCCAGGAACTTGCCGAGGCGAAAGCCGTCTGGTGCCTGACAAGCGGCCTGTGCCATGCAAGTGACGACGTGCAGGTCAGGTGTGCGCGGGCGCTGGGCGAACTCAGGGATCGGCGCCCGGTCTCGTTCATGCTGGTCGTGGCGGAGACATTTGCGGTCTGGGAGGAGGGCAGCGAAAACGCAACCACGCACGGCGTCTTTCAGCACGCCCTGAGCGACGCGCTGAACGGCATCCTGGGCACCTCGGTCAAACTCAAGGATGGCCAGGATCCGGCAGGGCTGAAAGAGGCAGTCAAGGTCTGGGGGGCGGCGGTCAGGGGCACGCAAGACAAACGGCGATTCCCGGAGGCTGAAGTCTTCATCAATAACCGGCGCTTCGGGCCGGCCAACGGCCTCACCGCCGGTCTCAAGGTGACGGGCTCAGCCGAATGCGGGCATCCCGGGCATGTTTCCAGGATCAAATGGAAGTTCCTCGAATCCACGGCCGAAGGCGACGTCTTTCATTTCGCACGAACGTATCCTGCCGATGGGGAAAACCCGAATACGCGCGAGAAGACGATCGCGTATCGCGGCAAGCCGATCGTGATCTTCGAGGACGACGTGCAAAGGATCGGCATCCGGCCGAAAACAGGGGCCACGCCGCCTGCCGCCACGTCGACCACGCAGCCGGAGGTGAAATGGGGTCAGGCCGCCAGCGGGTTGCGGTGTGGGTTGACCGCCGACAAGCCCGAAGTGCCAATGGGATCGAAGGTGGACTTCATACTGCACCTCCGGTTCGATCCCAAGACGGCTGATCCGAAGGTTGGCATCCTTAACCGGACCCGGCCGCACGTGTTCAAAGTGGGCCTGACCTTCACCGACACCAAGACAGGCAAGATGTTGCGGCGAGCGGCATTTGACATCGGGATGATGCGGTCACAGGTCCGCGTGCCTCTCAAGGACAAGCCCCTCGAGCCGGAGAATCTGGAGGTCTACCTGTTGACGGACGCCGGCGAGCAGATCCCCGCGGGCACGTATTCAGTGACGGCCACGTGCGACGTCGATCCCAGCCGTGTGCGGGTTGACCCGCCTCCGAAGGACGAGGTCCGCGCCTGGGCCGGGCGAATCGTCTCCGGGCCGGTGCCGCTGACCGTCACGCCGGCCGAACCGAAGACGGTCGCGGTCAAAGTCCCCACGTCCCTGGTCTTCCTCTCCGACAACGGCCGGCTGGCCTGGGACTTCAGCGAGAAGGCAATGGCCGTGGTGTCGCTCCGGGTCCGCCCGGGGTTCAACCTGGCGTACCGGATCTCCTGGGCTCTGTTTCTGAACAACAAGCCTGTGATGCGAAGCGGAGGAGGCGGCTCGGGCGGCTATCCGGAATTCATGCAACCTGACCGGGACAACGTCCCCGTATCGGGGGCGGTCGGCAACCGCGTCCTGGCCGGTGGGAAACTCAAGGTCGCAGCCGACCTGGAGATCATCGAGAACTCGGCCGCCGGCCGACAAGGGTGGTCGCCGGTGGGCCCGGTGCTCCACAAGGCCCGCATTGAAGGTGTCGCCACCAAGAGCACCTTGGCCAACCTTGTCAGGCAGCCCGAGAAAATCTGGGGCACGACCGTGGACGGCCTGCAGACCCGCCTGGCCGCCCCGGAGGGCGGCGCCACGATGTCCCTGGAGAACGTCGAACTGTTCCTCCTGGTCCGGAACGTCTCGGCCGCCGAGATTAAGGTGGACGGGGTCGGCGACATCTGGCAGTTCGTTACCGTCAAGAAAGAAGGGATGATCAACGTGCCCGGTCTGAAGCCCTCGGGGCCGGCCGCGGAGAGTATCCGACTGAAACCGGCGGAATCGGGGGGATGGGCCGAAGTCGCCACAACAAGACTGGACAGGATCGTGGACCTCAAGCCCGGAACGTACACGCTCCAGTGGCGCGTCCCGGCCGGGAAGGCCTCGGCGCCGCTGCGCGTGCCCCCGCCGTCCAACGTCCTCTACCTGAAGGTGGCCCGGCGCCCTGACGGTAGACTGGTCGTGACGGAACTGCCGGCGCCGGTGAAGGCGGCAATCACCGCCCTGGACACGAAAATCGTTGGCACCGTTGGTACTCCGCTCAAGCTGGCATTGGGCGGAACGGGCAAGACCAGAATCGAACTGGAAATAGACGAGGTGGCCAACTCGAAGCCGAAGCAATACGTGGTTCAATTCACGGTTGTCGACACGAAGCCAGGCGGCACGGAGGTCTTTCTCCCATCACCGAAACTCTTCATCCAGGAGGGCATTCCGTCGGGGTTGAAGGTCGAGCGGGAAAACGGCAATCGAATGGAAATCGAAATGACCGTGACGGAAGTCCCGCCACCCAAACACGCCGTTCAGACTGCGAAGGCCGAGCCGCCAACGGGTGAAGCGGCCGCAACGGACGAGAAGGCCGACAAGAAGCCAACTCAGTACGTCGCCAAGATCAAACTCCTCGTGACGGGCGGACGGGCCGTCCGCTATGGTGCGTCTTCAGAAAGCACCGGCGCGTCGGGTGGCACGGCAGCGGCAAAGCCGCGGCCGTGGGACTGAAACCAAAGCCTAAAGGGAGATAAGTGTATGTCACCGGAGTTCCGGACCACTCGGAAGGCTCCGATAGGTTCGCCGGCGCACAAAGTAAGGAGAGGTCTGTGTTGAAACGGCGATCTGTGTGCATCACCATGATGGGCCTGGCCCTTTGCCTTTGCGGCGGCGGCCTGGTTCGGGCCGAAGAGCAGCAACTCACATGCTCCATGGGGCGCGAGTACTTCCTCTACCTGCCGGACGACCTCGACGCCGAGAAGACGTACTGGCTCGTCGTGGGGGTGCACGGCCACGGCGGCAAGGGGAAGAACGCCGCCGGGTTGGCCAAGTGGGTCGGGAAGGGCAACTGCATCGTCGTGGGGCCGTCGTTCCCCTCGGGTTATTATCAGACCTTGAGCAAGGGCAGCGACACGCAGTTGATCGGCATCTTCAAGTTCCTGCGTGCGAGATACAAACTGTACCCGAGGATGTTCCTCTACGGTTTCTCCGGCGGGGCGCAGTTCGCCCACCGGTTCGCGATGGCCCACCCCGAGTTGACCATCGGCTGCGCCGCACACTCGGGCGGGACGTGGGCGGACACCGTTAACCCCAAGGCCCGCAACGTCCCCATCGCCATATCCTGCGGCGAGAAGGATACCAGCAAGTCCACGTCGAACTGTCCGATGGGCCGATGCGAATGGGCCAAGACGTTTGCCGGCAACCTTCACCGGGGAGGGTTCTACTTCAAGGCCAGGTTCTGGCCCGGTGTCGGACACCGGGCGTCGCCCGGCGCCCGGCAGATGACCGAGGATTGCTTCTGCCTGGCCACCACCGGCATGCACGACGACCAGTTGCAGCCCGTCCTGAAGGAAGTCGCGGCCGTGGCCCAACTCGCCGACGGTGCCCAATACGCCGAGGCACTCGCCCGCGTCAGGCAATTGCCGCAGATGAAGCCGCCCGTGGATGCGCAGCCGCCCAAGACGCCCGAGGGCAACCTGCTGCCGGGGCTCTCAGAAGACGCTTACGGCTGGCACGAGGTTCGCCAGGGCAAGGTCGCGCTGGAGACGGTGCGCGCGTGGTACTTGAAGCAGCAGGCCGCGGGGTGGACGGCGAGAATCGAGAAGGCCGGCCTCGAGAAAGTCGCGGCGATTGAGAAAGCCCTTCCCGCCGATGCCGTCGAGCAACTTGCGGCCCTCAAAGAGCAGTTCAAGGGGCAAAAAAACGTCCTCAGCGCCCTCGCCCGAGCACTGGTCAAGGCGAGACGTGCCCAAGCGGGTAGATAGCGGGCGACTTTACATCGTAGGCAAACCTGGGACAAACCCGGGAAACCTGTGGACGGTACCCATGTTCTTCACTTGCATGGGCGGGACGTGGTGAGTTCCGCACTCCGCCGCGTGCCACGGCCGCTCTTGCCCGGCCGTGCGTTGTTCAGTCCGGCGGGTGGCATGGCCACGCTTGCGTGGCCATG